>CAINVV010000252.1 GCA_903854235.1 uncultured Bacteroidia bacterium
CAGGTCTCCCAGTCCCCAAGTCTCCCGTTCCTTTTTTCAGGGTGTTCATCCTCACTCTTCCCGCAACGCCTCTATCGGTTTGATCATCAGTGCCCTTTTGGCGGGTATCGAGCCGGCAAAGAGTCCTGCCAGGACGAGTACGCTCAATGCAGCCACAGCCACAGAGATACTCACTTCAGGATGTTGAAAAAATACTTCATTCCCTGTTTTCGGCTGATTTTCAATGAATCTGTTCACCAACTCCAACAGTGCCACCCCCATTGATAATCCGGTATACCCGGCAACGGTCGTAAGGGCAATACTTTCCAGCATGATCTGCGTGATGATGGTTCTGGGTGAAGCACCCAGCGCCCGTTGTACGCCAATCTCCTTGGTTCTTTCCTTGACAATGACCAACATGATGTTGCTCACCCCAATCACGCCTGCCATCAGGGTACCAATACCCACGATCCAGGTCAAGATTGCAATGGCTAGAAACAAACCGCTCATCTGCTTGAACTGCTCTTCAATGTTCACGCTTCCCAGGGCCTGAACATCGTTGGGAGCAATAGAATGGCGCATCTTGATAATATTTTTCACCTTTTCCTCTATCACACTCACCGGGATGCCCTTCTTTGCGGTAATCGCCAAGAAGTGAACCATGTTGCCCATGTTATAAGTCTGCTGCATGGTGGTGAAAGGAAGAAAGATAGACTCTTCGGCCCTACCGTTGATATTGATCTTGGTTTCGGGCTTGATCACCCCGATGACCTGGTAATAGACACCGGATACCTTGAGGTATTCGCCAAGTGGATTTCCCTTTGAATCGAACATTTGCTCGTACACTTTTTCACCTATCACACAAACTTTGCGCTTGTCGCGGATGTCCATTTCATTGATCCATCTCCCCTGCAAAACCGTGTAAGGATCGATCTTGACATATTCAGGATAGTCACCCTTGACATTGTAGGACCCAGTTTTCAAACCATAAATGGTATTTGGGCCTCCTGACATACGGGATCCAAAATTCTTGGGGGAGATGTACTCTATCTCAGGGACATTGGCCAGCACATAGGCAAGGTCATCAGAATCCATGTTCCATTGCCTTCCACGTTTGAATCCCTTGTAAGGTTCGCTGGTCTGCTGTGACCACATAAAACAGGAGTTGGTGGCAAATTTGGCGACCCCTTCCACAATACCATTTTTCAGTCCGTTGCTGGCTCCGGCCATGACGATCAGCATGAAGATGCCCCAGAACACCCCGAAGGCGGTCAGAAGACTCCTGACTTTGTTCTTTGCAAGTGCGTGCCAAATTTCATTCCATCTGTCGAGATCAAACATTTATCTTGATGTGTTATATTTTATGACTGTCGACTATTTTTTTAAAAGCTATTAGCTGTTAGATATTGGCTAATAGCTAATGTTTAGATAACCATCTCTTTATTCATCCCGCAATGCCTCAATCGGCGTTACGTTGGCGGCTTTTCTGGATGGCAAATATCCCGCCAGGGCACCGGATAAAATGAGGATGAGGGTGGCCGACACGGCAGTACCAAAATCTACCGTTGGATTCTTGAAGAAGACATTGTCACCTCCTCCAGCTGCAGCGGCTTGCTCCAAACCGAAGTTGACAAGCTCCATCAATCCAACCCCCATCACCAATCCAATGTATCCGGCAACAGTAGTTATCAGGACTGATTCAAGCAAAACCAAGCTTACAACGGAAAAGGGTGTTGCTCCAATTGCTTTACGGATACCAATTTCCTTGGTGCGTTCTTTTACCAGAATGAGCATAATGTTGCTTACACCGACGATGCCGGCTATCAGCGTTCCGATCCCAATGATCCATACAAAAAGGTTGATGGCCTGAAAGATCTTCATCGTACGGATGTATTCCGTCAGCATGTTGAAGGAGCCCATCGCACGCTTGTCGGCCGGATCAAAATTGTGTCGTTTGGACATATCCTGACGTACCTTTTCAGTAATCGCTTCTGCTTCTTCAGTAGTCTGAACCATTTTTGAGGTGACGGTAAAAGTATGAACCCTGTCTCCCCCGTTGAAGATCCTTTGCGCAGTTGTAAAAGGGATGTAGGCAGATCTGTTGTTATCCTGGTTTCTCCGCTTTGCTTCTGATACACCAATAACATTGAATGGCACATCCCCAATTTTAATGTATTTTCCGATGGGATCCTCCTCCTTGAACAGCGCTTTCCGGATCTCATCCCCGATCACCACCACTTTGCGAAACTCGCGCAAGTCCATGTCGTTGATGAACCTTCCCGTTTTGATGTTGATGTTCTCCATCTCCTTCAGGGAAGGGTAACAAGTACTGGTTTCGAAGGAACCATACTCTTTCCCGTAGGCATACAAGATGTCGTTGGGAAGATAGTAACGGGACGATACTTTCTCAATATCTTTGGATTTGGTCGTCAGAAAGTCATAATCCTGGTTGTTGAATTTCACCTCACGTCCCTCTTTGAGACCATTGTACGGGACCGAAGTTTCGCCGGTCCACATCCACATGACATTTACTGCATTTTCAGCAAATTGAACTTTGACCCCATTGGATAGTCCGTTTCCGGATCCAAGCAAAACCATCAGCATGAATATCCCCCATGCAACGGAAAAACCTGTCAGAAAAGTCCTGAGCTTGTTTTTCTTGATGGTGCTAAAAATCTCTTGCCAGATATCTACGTCGAACATAACCTCTGATTTATTCCTGTTTTAATCTGTCACGGTAATTCTGGAGGTCTCCATTGGTGATAATCTCCCCAATGACACCATCCTTCAGACGGATGATCTTGCGTGTTAAGGCAGCTATGTCGTGCTCGTGGGTAACGATGATAACGGTAATTCCCTGATCATTGACCTCCTTGAGAATGTCCATCACTTCCAGGGAGGTTTGAGAATCGAGGGCTCCGGTAGGCTCATCCGCCAGAATGATCTTTGGATTCGAGATAAGCGCCCGGGCAATGGCTACACGCTGCTTCTGACCGCCCGACATTTCACTGGGAAGGTGATGGGCCCAGTCTTTCAAGCCAAGCCTGTCGAGGTATTCCATGGCTATCAGGTTACGTTTCTTGCGGTTAACCTTTTGATAATAGAGGGGCAAAGCCACGTTTTCCATGGCATTTTTGAAAGAGATCAGATTGAATGACTGAAAGATAAAACCAATCATGGCGTTTCGCGTAATGGCTGCCTGGGTCTCATTCAGTCCCCATATTTTCTTGCCGCTCAGGTAATAGTTTCCCTTGTCGTAATCATCCAGGACACCCAGGATGTTGAGAAGAGTAGACTTACCGGAACCGGAAGAACCCATGATGGAAACAAATTCACCCTCCGCAATTTCCAGGTTGAGACCTTTTAAAACGTGCAGACTGTTGTTTCCGGTAACATATGATTTGTGAAGATTTTGAATGCTGATCATAACTAAGTTATTTTGTTCTTTAACCTGATAACTTCAGATAAGACGACGCATTCCTTGAAACGTTACACTTTTTTGATAATATTTTAGATTTTCAATTATTCAAACATCAATATTTGTCTATGTTTTGTCCACTATCTTCGGAGTCGAAGCAAGTGCCTAATCACGTTTTAAAGGATTCCAACCCTGGGCCTGGATCGGCAACTCCTGAAGTCCGCCGGCTGTGACCAACAGAGCACCCTGCTCTTGAGTAGTCATATGACCAATTACCGTTATGTCTGGGTGGTTACACACTTTTTCGTGTTCAGTGAGAGGGATCGTAAACAACAGTTCATAATCCTCCCCGCCGTTCAGTGCGGCCACCAAGGGATTGATGCCAATCTCTTCTGCCATTTTTTGAACCTGCGGATCGAAACTGAGTCGTTCCTCATACAATCGGCAGCCCACGCCTGAACTCTCACAGATATGTAGAATTTCTGATGATAAACCATCCGAAATGTCAATCATGGAAGTTGGTTTTACGCCAAGTGTGCCAAATATATCCCGCATGTCGGTCCTGGCTTCCGGTTTCAGTTGCCGGCTAAGTATGTAATCGTAACCGGATAGCTGGGGTTGAACGGTAGGATTTAATCGGAAAAGCTCGTTCTCTCTTTCAAGAAGTTGCAGGCCAAGATAGGCTCCGCCAAGATCCCCGGTTACACACAAAAGATCTGTGGGTTTTGCGCCGCTCCGATAGACCAGTTCCTCCGCATCGGCTTCACCAATGGCGGTCACTGAAATCGTCAGACCCGTCAGGGAGGTGGTAGTATCGCCCCCCACCAGATCGACCCCGTAATGGGCGCAGGCAAGGTGGATGCCCTCGTACAATTCATCGATCGCTGCAAGGGTAAATTTGGAGGAGATGGCCAGGGAGACAGTAATTTGTCTCGGAATGGCATTCATGGCACAAATATCGCTGATATTCACGGAAACGGCTTTGTAACCAAGATGTTTCAGCGGGACATAAATCAGATTAAAATGAACTCCTTCTGTCAGTAAATCGGTGGTGACTACCACTTTTTTACCTGGATAGTTCAGGACCGCGCAATCATCCCCTACACCTGTCAGGGTGCTCTCATTCTTTATTTTTACCTGGGCAGTCACTCTCTTTATCAGTCCAAACTCTCCCAATTCAGCTAGTTCGTTCCATTTTGCATTCTCCTGAGCCATGTTCGTCTAGAATTATTTGTCAAATCACACGTCAAAAATAGTGCATTTTATATCTTTGCACCAATTTGTATCCAGTCTTATTAAAAATTCGTATACCCAGAAGAAGTTTGGAGTACTTCGATTTGACGCTTTGTAGGAAAGTCGCTCAACAACTCGAAGTACTCGAAGTACTTTCAGACAGGACGCATTAGAACCAATAAAAAGCAATGGACAACCAAAATAAATTATTAAACGAAGTTGCAGAACGGGATTACCGTTTTGGATTCGTAACCGACATTGAAACAGATGTCATCCCGAAAGGGTTAAGCGAAGAGGTGGTGAGAATCATCTCTGCCAAGAAGGAGGAGCCGGAGTTTATGCTTGAATTCCGGTTGAAAGCCTACCGGAAATGGCTCACCATGAAGATGCCGGATTGGGCGCAGTTAAAAATCCCGGAAATTGATTACCAGGAAATTATCTACTATGCCGCTCCAAGGCAACAACCAAAATACGAAAGTCTCGACCAAGTTGATCCTGAATTGCTCAGTACCTTTGCCAAACTGGGCATTCCGCTCGAAGAGCAGAAAATGCTGGCAGGAGTAGCCGTCGATGCGGTAATGGACAGTGTTTCGGTGAAGACTACCTTCAAGGAGAACCTGGCAGAACTTGGTATCATCTTTTGCTCCTTCAGTGAGGCAGTAAAACACCACCCGGATCTCGTGCAAAAATACCTGGGAATGGTAGTTCCACCCAACGATAATTTTTTTGCCGCCCTCAACTGTGCCGTTTTCTCGGACGGTTCCTTTGTCTACATCCCAAAGGGGGTAAGATGTCCGATGGAACTATCCACCTATTTCAGGATCAATGCCAAAAATACCGGCCAGTTTGAGCGGACACTCATCATTGCTGACAACGACAGCTATGTCTCCTACCTGGAAGGCTGCACGGCCCCCATGCGCGACGAGAACCAGCTGCATGCGGCAGTAGTAGAGATCATTGCCCTCGACCGTGCGGAAGTGAAATATTCAACGGTACAAAACTGGTACCCGGGAAACAAAGAGGGAATCGGAGGTATTTATAATTTTGTTACCAAACGAGGTCTGTGCAAGGGAGAATCCTCCAAAATCTACTGGAACCAGGTCGAAACAGGATCCGCCATCACCTGGAAATATCCAAGCTGCATTTTGGCTGGCGATAATTCAGTAGCCGAATTCAATTCGGTCGCCTTAACCAACAACTACCAACAGGCAGATACTGGAACGAAGATGATCCACCTTGGAAAGAACACCAAGAGTACCATCGTCTCGAAGGGAATCTCCGCGGGGCACAGTTCCAACTCCTACAGGGGATTGGTCAGGGTAGCTGCCAAGGCAGAAAATTCAAGAAACTATTCGCAGTGCGATTCGCTTTTATTGGGCGAAAACTGTGGGGCACATACCTTCCCCTACATCGAGGTAGGCAACCAGAATTCGGTGGTCGAACACGAAGCAACCACTTCAAAAATCGGGGAAGACCAAATCTTCTATTGCAACCAACGGGGTATCTCCACCCAGGATGCCATTGGAATGATTGTAAATGGCTATGCCCGGGAGGTAATCAACAAGCTGCCAATGGAATTTGCCGTGGAAGCCCAAAAGCTCCTTCAGATTAGTCTGGAAGGGAGTGTGGGATAAAAGGAGACCCGACAACGAACAACGGAAAAGAGGGGGGCGAAAGGGAGACTGGGAGAGGTGGGGAATAGAATTACCCTTTTTCACTTACAGACCCGATAAAGACCCAGTTAATTTAGTGTTTATAAGTTATAATTATATCGAATATGCTTATTATTAAAGATTTACATGCCAGCGTAGAGGGAAAGGAAATACTGCGCGGGATCAACCTGACGATAAATGCCGGAGAAGTTCATGCCATCATGGGACCCAACGGTTCCGGTAAAAGTACGTTGGCCAATGTTTTGGCGGGCAATACCAATTATGAAGTAACAAAGGGGGAAGTTACCTTCAATGGGAAAGATCTTCTCTCGATGACTGCCGATGTGCGTGCCAAGGAAGGACTCTTCCTGAGTTTTCAATATCCTGTCGAAATTCCCGGAGTCAGCATGATCAACTTTCTGAAGACCGCCGTCAATGAATCACGCAAATACCACCAGTTGAAAGAGCTTTCAGCCGGAGATTTTCTGAAAGTGATGCGTGAGAAAAAAGAGATGGTCCAAATCGATTCTCAGCTAACCAACCGCTCCGTCAACGAGGGATTTTCGGGTGGTGAAAAAAAGAAAAACGAGATCTTTCAAATGGCCATGCTCGAACCGAAACTGGCCATCCTCGATGAAACCGACAGCGGACTCGACATCGATGCCCTCCGCATTGTTGCCAATGGGGTCAACCTGTTGAAAAGAGCTGAAAACGCCACCATCGTGGTAACACACTACCAGCGCTTGCTCGATTACATCGTTCCGGATTTTGTACACGTACTATACAAGGGACAAATTGTCAAATCGGCAGGGAAGGAGCTGGTTCTCGAACTGGAGGAAAAAGGGTACGACTGGATCAAAAAAGAGTTGGGAGAGTAACAAAATGACAGAGACAACTACCTTTGAATCTGCCGAGCAGCGCATCCTTCAGCTGTTTCTGGAAAAGGAAGCGCTCTTAAACGAAGAGGCGTCCGATTTTCTCAGAAATAACAGGGAGCAGTCGATGGCGGTCTTCCAACGTTTGGGTATTCCCAGCAGAAAGGTCGAAAACTACAAATACACGGACCTTACCAAAATCTTCGCACAGGAGAGATACAACCGGGCATTCCATCCAACCTCCTTTGAATTCGACATGCAGGAGGTTTTCACCTGCGATGTACCTGAGTTCGATACACACATCCTCTTCCACGTAAACGGATGGTATTTCGAACAGAACAAAACGGATCTTTTCCCAAAAGGCACGATCATCAAAAGCATGAAACGAGCCCTGAAAGAGAATACAGATCTGGTAGAAAAATATTACGGCAAACAAGCCGATGCGGCCAACGATCCGCTGGCCTCCCTGAATGGAGCCTTTGCCCAGGATGGAGTCTTCATCTATATCCCTGACCACGTGGTCATTGAAAAGCCTATTCAGATCATCAACCTGTTACGCAGCGAAGAGGACCTTTACGTAACCCAGCGAAATCTGGTAATAGTGGGAAAAAATGCCCAGATCAAACTGATGTTTTGTGACCATACACTGGCCGTTCACAGCTACATTGCCAACTACCTGACAGAGGTCTTCCTGGGAGAAGATTCCGTCGCAGATGTCTACGGAATACAAAACCAGCACAATGGAACAGCCTATTTCAACGGGCTCTACGTACACCAGGAGCGAAACTCTCAGCTCATAACAAATACCATCTCCCTTCACGGAGGCATTACCCGCAATCACCTGCAGGTGGACCTTCAGGGAGAACACGCGAATGCATCTCTTTTTGGACTGACACTTACCGACAAGGATCAGCACAGCGACATTTTCACCTCCATCGTTCACGGTCAGCCAGGGTGTCACAGCAACCAGATCTTCAAAAATGTGTTGGATGATAACTCCACAGGCGTTTTTACAGGAAGAATTCACGTCATGCCGGGTGCCAAAAAAACGGAAGCTTACCAGCGCAACAACAGTGTGCTGATGACCAAGGCTGCCAAAATGAACACCAAACCACAGCTGGTGATCGACAACGACGATGTGAAATGCTCGCATGGGGCAACAGTAGGCCAGATCAACGAGGAGGCCTTGTTCTACCTGCAGACAAGGGGAATCAACGAAAAGGAGGCCCGGTTGATGCTGATGTTCGCTTTTGCGCACGAAGTGCTGACCAACATCCGCGTAGAACAGCTTCGGCAGAGTATTGACAGGCTTGTAAACAAACGCCTGCGAGGGGAAGTCTCCCGCTGCCATGACTGCAAGCTGGAGTGTATCCGGTAGGAAAGACCAAAGGTCTTATAGACTAGGAGACTTGGGGACTGAAGGAATAGAACTCCATGACTTTTAACGCTTAGCAATTTAGGTATTGTATCATTCCAAAATCGAACATCGAAATTTTTATACCATGGGCTTTAATTTTCAGGACATAAGAAAGGATTTTCCCATTCTTGACCAACGGGTCAACAAGCATCCATGGGTATATTTTGACAATGCAGCTACTGCCCAGCGCCCGAAGGTGGTCCTTGAAAAAATACGTGAATTTTCAGTAATTACAAATGCCAACATTCATAGGGGAACCCACGATCACGCCATCAGAACCACAGAAGCTTACGAAAATGCCAGGGATATCGTAAAGGAATTTCTCCACGCAGAAGCAAGGGAGGAGATCATTTTCACACACGGTACGACCGAATCCATCAACCTGGTGGCCCGCTCCTTCTGTGAAAAGTTTCTGACTACAGGTGATGAAATCATTGTCACAGAGATGGAACATCACGCCAACATCGTACCCTGGCAAATGGCCTGCGAACGGCATCAAGCCACGCTAAAAGTTTTACCCTTCTCAGATAAGGGGGAACTCAGGATGGAGTTGTTGGAAACGCTTATCACGAAACGGACCAAAATCATTGCGGTAGCCCACGTCTCCAACACCCTCGGTACCGTAAATCCAATAGAGGAAATCATCCAAATTGCACACAGTCACAACATACCGGTACTGATAGATGGAGCCCAGAGCGTACCCCATGCTTCCATTGACGTTCAAAAACTTGACTGCGATTTTTATGCCTTTTCCGGACACAAAATTTACGGACCTACCGGGATTGGCATCCTGTATGGAAAACGGTCCTTGCTCGAAGTGATGCCTCCTTTTCTTGGTGGCGGTGAAATGATAGACCAGGTAACCTTCAAAAAAACGACCTACAACGAACTTCCCCACAAATTTGAGGCCGGTACTCCCCATTATGTTGGAGCCATTGCGCTTGGCAGTGCCATTCAATATGTTCAAAACATTGGACTGGATAAAATTGCAGCGTACGAACATCAGCTGCTGAATTATGCAACAAATCAGATGAAAGCCCTTGGAGACCTACAGATATTTGGAGAGTCACCTGCCAAAACCGGAGTCATCTGTTTCAAACTCGATCAGATTCATCCGTTCGATCTGGGCACACTGCTGGATCAATTGGGCATCGCGGTTCGGACCGGGCGACTTTGTGCCGATCCGGTAATGGATCACTATCAGGTTACCGCAATGACCCGCGCCTCCTTTGCCTTTTACAATTCAGAAGAAGAAATTGACCTCTTTATCAAGGCGCTGCAGCGCATCCGCTCAATGTTTTAATGCCACTTTTGAAAAAATATTTCTATGACAAT
This sequence comes from uncultured Bacteroidia bacterium, assembly GCA_903854235.1. GTDB lineage: Bacteria > Bacteroidota > Bacteroidia > Bacteroidales > Prolixibacteraceae > CAINVV01. The sequence goes on from CAINVV010000252.1 coordinate 9,910, forward strand.
CGAAGAAGTACAACAAGAAATCATCGCCGATTTTTCAGCTTACGAAGACTGGATGGACAAATATACCTACCTGATCGAACTGGGAAACGAGCTCGCGCCCATTGACGACGCCTTCAAAAACGATCAAAACCTCATCCGTGGCTGCCAGTCAAGGGTTTGGCTTCAACAAAAACTGGATGGTGAATTCTTAATTTTTGAGGCAGAAAGCGATGCCCTGATCGTGAAAGGACTCGTTGCCTTGTTGTTGAAAGTATTTTCAGGCAGGACACCCCAGGAGATCCTGGATGCAGATCCGCACTTCATCGATGCCATCGGATTGAGGCAGCATCTCTCGCCAACCCGCTCCAATGGGCTGATGGCAATGGTCAAGCAAATCAAATTGTATGCACTGGCATACAAACAAATCTCATCTCAAAAAAAATAAAATGGACCCAAGAATAGATCTCGTCATCGAAAATCTGAAAGAGGTTTTCGACCCTGAAATCCCCGTTAACATCTACGACCTTGGATTGGTCTACAGTGTGGATGTAGTGGAAAATACCGCAACCGTCCTAATGACACTGACGGCTCCGGGCTGTCCGGCCGCCGATATGATTGTAGCAGATGTGGAGTATATGACCAAAAAAATTGAAGGAATCGAGGAGTGCAAGGTTGAAATCACCTTCGATCCGGCCTGGGACAAATCAATGATGTCGGAAGAAGCCAGGTTGGAGTTGGGATTTATGTAGGCACCAGATGATAATGGACCGAAGGACTTTTTGACAAGGGGACTTTGGGACTTATCTGTTCGGGGATCGGTCCGATTTCAAGGGGACAAATATTTTGGGTAATTTAACGGCAAACATTTCCTGAGTAATGAAAATATTGTGCCTTTCCCTCTTGATGACCATGATTGTCGGTACCCGGATGAAGACCGAAGCCCAACCCTTTTCGAACCAGAAAAGTCCGGATCTCTCCCATTCGAAATTTTACACCGATTCGCGTCCCTGGACCCGCTGGTGGTGGTTCGCTTCCGAAATTAAGAAGGAAGACATCTCCGACAACCTGATCTGGCTGAAAAAAAACGGGTTCGGAGGAGTAGAAATTGCCTGGGTTTATCCCCTCAACCGGATGAAGAAGGATACCCTGAATTATACGCCCAGACAAAAATGGCTTAGCCCAGAATGGTCTGGGAAGGTGGCATTTGCCAAAAACTGTGCAGACAGCCTGAATCTTGGCTGTGATTTCACTTTTGGATCGCTCTGGCCTTTCGGTGATACGCAAGTTCCTTTTGAGGAAGCAACCAGAAACATGGCCAACCCCGCCTGGAGACAGGAAATTGCGGCTTCCTGGGATTACCCAAAGAAAGGATTTGTCCTGGATCACCTAAGCAAACAGTCTTTTCTCCATTATGCGCAAAGAACCGGAGATGCCTTGAAACCGGCCCTGAAGGGAGGTCTTTCCGGTCTCTTCTGTGACTCCTGGGAAGTAGAAACCAAACAATTGACCACCAAAGGTTTCAGCGAAAAATTTCAAAATCGTTTTGGATATTCGATCTCCGGATATGCAGACAGCTTATACTCAAACAACCAACCCTTCCCCGCCGTTCGCTACGATTACATGAAACTGATTTCAGAATGTGTGATCGATAGCTTCTACAAACCCTTTACCCAAAAGAGCCACGACCTGGGCGCCTATTCCAGGGTACAATGTGCGGGTGCCCCTTGCGATCTGATCTCTGCCTATTCCGCAGTTGATATTCCGGAGAGCGAGGCCCTGCTTTATGAGCCGGCATATGCCAACATTGTCGCATCTGCTGCAGCTTTGTCCGGAAAAACTGTTGTCTCATCCGAAACTTTCACCTGCCTGTACGGCTGGCCCCGCGACCACCACTCCGAAGAACAGACAGCAGATCTCAAACTCCTGGCCGATGCACTCTTTGCCAACGGAGTAAACCAAATCATCTGGCACGGAAAACCCTTAAATCCTTCCGGATTGGATACTGTCAAATTTTATGCGTCCGTGCACGTGGGCAAGAGTGGAGCACTGGCTCCCGAACTTCCTGCTTTCAACAAATACCTCGAGAAGGTAGCAAAAAACCTTAAAAAAGGAGTGACAGTTTCAAAGGTTGCGGTATACCTGCCCACCGAGGACAGTTGGATAGCAGGCGAACTCCCGGCCGAAAAACAGCTGATCTGGTCATGGGGGGAATATGAACAACGTTCGGCCTATCTGCCAAAAGAGCTCAAAGCCTGGCACCCCATGTGGATAAACGGAGAATTTCTTCAAAAAGCCAGTTTCCGGAACGGGCAGCTCAAAGCGGGCGATCTGACCTTTTCAGCATTTTATACGGATGTAAAATTCATGGATATCAACACTCTGAGAAGGTTGACCGATTTGGCAAAAGCAGGACTTCCCATCTGCCTGAAACAACTTCCTGCAGAACCAGGTTTCCATACCCATTCGTCCGATTATAAATTGTTGCTAAATGAATTGAGCCATCTGAGCAATGTAAAAAATATCTGGAAGGAGATGCCTTCAATCCCACCTCTTGTTACCGGAACAGAAAAAACGGACTTCTGGTGCAGGGAAACATCCTATGGTCTTACCCTCTTTTTTGCCAACCCGCACTCCCAAGGTCTCGCCTTTCCCTTGGGATATGGACAGTCCCTCAACGACAAAACAGATATCCTGCCCATAAAAATCAGCTACCAAGGGAAAATGGTTTCTTATACCCTTACCTTTCATCCCTATCAATCCATTCTGCTGAAAGTGAGTAAATCCGGTATTCTTTCCAGGGAGGAGATAGACTTCATTCCCAAAACCCCTGTTTTTATACCAAGGGCCAAAGTCTCCAAAGAAAAATGGGAAATTAACACCAACAACAAATAATTTTTTCATCCCTGGTCTGGCCTGCATGCTAACGCAACCAGCCGACGATAAAAAACCTATAAGTAGAAAAAATGGAAAATGAGCGGAAGGCCTTGGAAGCCAAAGAGGCATACAACATTTGGGCCGATCAATACGATACAAACGAAAACAAAACTCGGGATCTCGAAGGAAGTGCCCTGAAAAAGGTGCTTTCAGTAATCGATTTCAACTCCTGCCTTGAAATTGGCTGTGGAACCGGAAAGAATACGGATTGGCTTCTCTCCAAAGCCGAAAAGCTGGTGGCGGTCGACTTGTCAAGGGAGATGCTCAAAAAAGCCAAAGCAAAATTTATCAACAAAAACGTGGTTTTTCATTTAGCTGATATTCAGAATGAATGGTCCTTCTTATCGGAGAAATTTGACCTGATCACCTTCAGTCTGGTTCTCGAACATATCGAAGACCTGGATTCAATTTTCCGGAAGGCACAATCCGTCGCAGCCTTAAAAGGATACCTCTACCTCGGCGAACTTCATCCATTCAAACAATATTCCGGTACAAAAGCAAGATTTAAAACAGATGAAGGGGTGCAAAAAGTCGTTTGTTACACCCATCATCTGTCTGACTATTCGAACGCCGCAAAAAAAAACGGTTTTGAAATCTTGGACATCAATGAACTCTTTGATGACTCCGACAGAACCAATCCACCAAGAATTCTCACCATTTTATTCCAAAAATCAGTATGATCAAACACCTGGCCCATGTGACGCTGCTGGTCGACGATTACGACCGTGCCATCGAATATTACCGGCACACGTTACACTTCACCCTATTGGAGGATACGGTCCTTTCTCCCACCAAACGCTGGGTATTGGTTGCACCCAAAGGGGCAAAAGAGTGTTCCATCTTGCTGGCAAAAGCCACGGATGACGAACAAAGAAGCAGGATAGGCAACCAGACAGGCGGAAGGGTCTTTATGTTTCTCTACTCCGACAACCTGCAGAGGGATTACCAAACCTACCTCGACAACAAGGTAAGGATTGTTGAACCACCTAGAAAAGAATCCTATGGAACGGTCTTTGTTTTTAAAGACCTGTACGGAAATCTTTGGGACATGATTGAACCTGCTTAGTCCGTTTCGCCGTATATTGATAGGTTACGAATAGTAGTCGGTGAATTCATACAGACTTTATTCGCATTTCATTTTTATCCGCCATTTTCATCCTAAATTTATCCCCCATGACCGATACCCTCGAAATCAAAACCGCTATTCAAATTCAGAAATCTCCGGACGAGGTTTTTGAAGCCATTGTCGACCCATCAAAGATGTCCAACTATTTCATTTCGAAAGGAAGTGCCAGAATGGAAGCTGGCAAAATGATCAGCTGGAAGTTTCCCGAATTTGACATCGAATTCCCCATCCGGGTGGATGAAATTAAGCTGGGAGAATACATTTCCTACTTCTGGGAAGTTGACAATCAGGAACTGTTGGTGGAGATCAGCCTTACCCCAATTGGGGCATCGGACACATTGATCAGGGTTACGGAGAAGGGACGAATCAACGATGAAGCAGGGTTGAAGTGGCTGGGCCAGAATACGGAAGGCTGGGCCAATTTTCTTGCCTGTCTCAAATGTTACCTCGAATATGGGATCAACCTGAGAAAAGGAGCCTTCGACTACCTGAAAAACAGCTGAAAAATAGTATGAAAAATTCTCCCGAAGTTTTCAGTCAGCGGATAAAGGCTAAAGCAGTTGAGCTGGGTTTTGATGCCTGCGGAATATCCAGGGCGAGAGAGATGGGGGAGGAGCGCGATCATCTCCTTGAATGGCTGGAGTCCGGATTCCAGGGAACAATGGGATACATGGCCAACCATTTTGAGAAAAGGTTGAATCCCGCACTGCTGGTGGACGGAGCAAAATCGGTCATATCCGTCCTACTCAACTACCACACGACCCAAAAACAGGAAGATCCCGGTGCACCGGTCATTTCCAGTTATGCCATGGGAAAGGATTATCACCAAGTTTCGAAAGACAAACTCGCCAAACTTCTCGCTTTTATCCAGACGGAGTTGGCGCCCTGCGAAGGCCGGATATTTACCGACTCCGCCCCTCTGCTAGAAAAAGCACTGGCCAAAGAAGCCGGTCTTGGATGGATCGGAAAAAATACCCTCCTGATTCATCCCTTGATGGGTAGCTTTCTTTTTATAGGAGAGGTGGTTTTGGATCTCGATCTGGCTTACGACCAACCCTTTGGAAACAACCTATGCGGGTCCTGCACCAGATGCATTGACAGCTGTCCTACGGGAGCCATCCTCGCTCCTTTGAAACTGGATGCAAACAGGTGTCTCTCTTATCTCACCATCGAAACTAAAATCGATATTCCGGAATCATTTACAGAAAGGCTGAACAACCGGCTGGTGGGATGCGACATCTGCCAGCAGGTATGCCCCTGGAACAGCCGCGCACAACAAAATAAGGTTTCTGAATTTCACCCAAAAAGAGAGCTGATCGAAATGCCGGCAGCTGCCTGGGCAGAACTGGACAAACTCACTTTTAACAGACTATTTAAAGGAACCGCGGTGGAGAGAACGGGATTCGCGCGCATGAAAAGAACCCTGGGCCATCTCTTCAGGCAAAAATGATCTTATCTTTGCACATATAGAGATTTTGTATCCGGATTCGGTACCTGAATTTTGAAGATTCGTTCATTTGATCCATTCATAACAAACTTTCGTTCCGAATCCAAAATCCAAATTGCTTGTTATGTTGACAGAACAATACTGGACCTCCTTCGACGGACTCAACTTATACGGTATCCTGCACCAGCCCGACACGGTTCCAAAGGCCGTTATCGCTTTCGTGCATGGACACGGAACCCACTGCAGGAGATACGATGAATGGTTCTCGGACTTTGTTAAGGAAGGCTTTGCCGTGATCTCTTTCGATCTCCGGGGACACGGACGTTCGGGCGGAAAGCAGGGGACCATCCACAGATACAACGAATACCAGGAGGATGCTGCCCTCCTAATGCAAAAAGCCCGGGAGAATTTCCCAGGTATTCCAATTGTGCTCTACGGCCACAGCATGGGAGCCACCATTGTACTGTCCCATTTGCAGGGAACCCGGGAGTTGCCTCAATTTGCCATTTTGGCCTCTGCCTGGCTGAAACTGGTCCAGCCCCCGGGAAAATTCAAAAGTCTGGCGATCTGGCTGGCAGATTCCCTGATTCCGCAAGTGACCATTGCTACCGGCCTAAAAGCCAAGGATTTTGCTCCTCCTTCCGGGAATGAGGTTCCCAAAGCCAAAGATCCCCTGATGCACAAAAGAATATCCGCACGCTGTTTTAGGGAGGTTCAACGTACCGGGAAAAAGATACTCGCAGCGAACTTAACCATTCAAATTCCCCTGTTATTCATGCATGGTTCCCACGACAAGGTTTCGGCGCCTTCGGCATCACAGAAGTTGGCCAATTCACTCTCCGGTAAGGTCACCTACCGGGAGTGGGAGGAGGGTCCGCATCAACTTCATGCCTGGAATCAAAACGACGGTGTGACCACTTTTACCCTGGATTGGATAAACAAATTGTTATGATAAATTTTCGAACCGAGGTACCCATCCCGAAAGCAAACAAGCCCATCTCCTACCGGAAGAATATCCTCATGGTAGGATCCTGTTTTACAGAAAACATCGGGAACTATCTGCAGAATCACTACTTTCCCGTGTTGACGAATCCTTGTGGCATTCTTTACAATCCTGCTTCGATGGCAGAATGTATCGATTCCCTGGTAAGGGAGAAACAACTGGTTGCATCTGATCTTTTTTATGCCAACGGTTTGTGGAACAGCTATCATTTTCACAGCCGTTTCTCCCATCCGGATCGGGATACAGCCCTCTCCACAATGAACCATTCACTCCAAACAGCCTCAATTCGTCTGAGATCCGCCTCCCACCTCTTTCTCACCTTTGGCACCTCCTGGATCTACAGGGAAAACGTAAGCAAGACCATTGTAGGCAACTGCCACAAACTCCCGGCCAACACCTTTTCGCACGAACGGCTCTCTGTCGACTGGATGTCAGAACTATGGGAAGAACGCTTCAACCAGTTGTTTAACCTCCATCACGATCTGCAGGTTGTCCTTACCATTAGCCCCATCCGTCATCTCAAAGATGGAAGTTACGAAAATCAGGTGAGCAAATCCAGCCTCTTCCTGTTGGTTGACAAGCTGATCTCGCGATTCGGTGCCAAAAAAATTGGCTATTTCCCCTCCTATGAACTGGTGATGGACGAACTAAGGGATTATCGGTTTTATGCTTCAGACCTGCTACACCTGAGTGAATTGGCCACCCTCTTCGTTCAGGAAAAATTCAATGAAGCCTTGCTGGATGCTGAAGGCAACTCAATTATTAATGACATAGGAAAGTTGATTAAAACATTATCCCACAAGCCATTTCAAACAAATAGCCCACCCTATTTGGAGGCCCTCAACAAGGTGGAAGAAGCGGCAAAGATGCTGATTACGAACCATCCCGGAGTAAATCTTAATGATTTAATAATTGATATCAATCAAAAAAAGGGTTCATAACTTTTTTTTAATAATACCTTTGCCTATATTTAAGAAATCTAGCGCTGATCTTCACCAGCATTCTGTCATTCAATTCTAATTGTTCGAAAATATGGGATACTTGAATTTTGATAAAGATAAACTGGTCAATTTATCCTATTCCCTGGATCGCGAAACTTTGCGGACCAACCGGGGAGGTGCCTATTCTTCCACGACACTGGCCGGGTGCAATACACGCAAATACCACGGCTTGCTGGTAGTTCGGCTCGATGAGCTGGATGGAGGCAAGCATGTGCTCCTCTCTTCTTTGGATGAATCTGTCATTCAGCACGAAACACAGTTCAATCTGGGAATCCACAAATATCCCGGGGATTTCTACGAACCGAAAGGACACAAATACATCCGGAATTTCGAATTTGATACCATCCAAAAACATACCTACCGGGTAGGAGGAGTGATACTTACCAGAACCAGGTTACTTGTAGAACACGAAAATACACTTTTGGTCAAATATACTTTGGAGGAGGCAAACAGCCCAACCAAGTTACGGTTCAAACCATTCCTTGCTTTCAGAAATGTTCATTCTCTGAGTAAGGCCAATTTGTATGCCAATTCCAAGTATGCCCAAGTTCCAAACGGGATTCGGATGAAACTCTACGAAAGTTATCCGGATTTTTTCATGCAGCTCTCCAAGGAATGCGATTTTGTCCCGGTACCCGACTGGTACAAGAACATTGAATACATCAGGGAGCAGGAGAGAGGTTATGAATTTCAGGAAGATCTTTTCGTACCTGGCTATTTTGAAGTCTCTATCAAAAAAGGTGAGTCCATCATTTTTTCTGCCTCCACGATCGAGCAAAAACCGGCGACCTTTTTCAAAAGATACGAAAGCGAGAAAAAATTACGCATTCCGAGAGACTCCTTTATCAATTGCCTGTTGAATTCTGGCAAGCAGTTCCTCTGGGAACGGCAGGATGGAGTCGATCTCATTGCGGGCTACCCTTGGTACGAATCCGTTTCCAGACAGACCCTGACAGCCCTGCCGGGGATCTTCCTTCATCAGGGAGATGTGAAAATTTTTGAAGCCGTCCTGCAAACCAATCTCAAACGGCTAAAAGGCGGACTCCTTCCCAAATACGCAGGACAGGAGAGTTTTTATGATGCTGCCGATGCCCCCTTGCTTGTTTTCAATGCACTTCAAAAGCTTACCCAGTATAAATCGGCGAAGGAGATCTGGACCACCTATGGTTCTTCCCTTAAAGAGATATTGAAAAACTACCGCGAAGGAACAGATTTTAACATCCACATGCAGGAAAACGGCCTTATCCACGCCAAGATGGAAGGAGTAGCCCTCACCTGGATGGATGATTACCAGGACGGAGTCCCGGTTACGCAAAGAGGCGGCTTGGCTGTGGAAATCAATGCATTGTGGTACAATGCAGTTTGTTTTACCCTGGAACTTGCCGCAGCATCCGGCGATAAGGCTTTTGTAAAATCCTGGAAGGAACTTCCTGTCCTTATTGCCGAATCATTCCTCTCCAATTTTTGGTGCGAAGAGTGCGGTATGCTGGCTGATTACATTGATGGAGATTACAAGGATTGGTCGGTCCGTCCCAATATGCTTCTGGCTGCTTCCCTGGATCATTCACCCTTGTCTCGCTCCCAGAAGAAAATGATTGTCAGTCTGGTAAGAAATAACCTCCTGACTCCGGCCGGAATTAGGACCCTGTCGCCCGAAGACGTTTCCTACAAGGGTATATCAGGTTTGCGTGCAGATGATTTCTCAGCGGTTGCACACCAGGGAACAGTCTATCCCTTCCTGATCTATCCTTTTATCAAGACTTACCTCGAAGTTCACAAGGCGGGTGGTCTTTCCTTTGCCAAAAATTGTCTGGAAGGATTTAAAAATGAGATGTCAGAAGACTGTATTGGCACCCTTTCTGAAGCTTACGATGGAAATCCCCCGCATACGGCAAAAGGCTCCATTTCTCAGGCAATCAACGTTGCAGGGGTGATCATGGCCAGTACGCTGGTTGAGAAATTTGAAGAAGAACATAAAACAAAAGCTAACTAAACCGAGGCTATGAAGGTATTGATGTTTGGATGGGAATTTCCCCCTCATATAAGCGGTGGATTAGGTACAGCAAGTTTTGGCCTGACCAAGGGTTTGGCTCAGTTCGATGACATTGAAGTGCTGTTTGTGGTCCCGAAAGCCTACGGGGATGAGGACGATACAGCTGTGGAGAAAATTATTGGAGCCAATGAAATCACTATCTCCCGCAAACACGTAAATATTCACAAAACCGACAGACAAATTGACCTGTCTGAAGTTCGCTCAAATCTGGTTCCCTATTCCGATCCGGAAGAATTCTGGCAACTGACCCAGCAGCGGTTCTCCTCGGCAACCCGCTTTGTTCAGACAGATTCTCAGGGTAAGATCCCCTTTTCTGGCAAATATGGTGCAAACCTACACGAAGAGATTGCCAATTATGCCATTGTTGCAGAGTACATCGGTCGTGAATACGAATTCGATGTCATTCACGCCCACGATTGGCTGGCCTATCCCGCTGGTATTGCAGCAAAGCGTGTAAGTGGAAAACCACTGGTGATCCACGTGCATGCAACGGATTTTGACAGAAGTGGCGGTAGTGTCAATCCCAAAGTCTATGCCATCGAAAGGGAAGGGATGGAAGTGGCCGACCAAATCATCACCGTCAGCAATTTGACCCGAAAAATTGTCATCGAAAAATATGGCATCAGCCCAGATAAGGTTACGACCGTCTATAACGCCGTAGAACCCGTTGAAAATAAAGAGAGTATGCCCTTTAAAAGAGGTATTAACGACAAAATCGTTACTTTTTTGGGACGGATCACCATGCAAAAAGGACCCGAATATTTCATAGAAGCCGCCTACCAGGTTTTAAAACGTACAGACAATGTCAGGTTTGTGATGGCTGGCAGCGGCGACATGATGGAAAAAATGATCAGGAGAACAGCCCGGCTGGGAATATCCGATAGGTTTCACTATACCGGATTTCTTCACGGGGATGATGTCTTCGACATGTTCCGGATGAGCGATGTGTATGTGATGCCCTCTGTATCAGAACCTTTTGGCATCTCACCCCTCGAAGCTATGATGACAGATGTGCCTGTCATTATCTCCAAACAGTCGGGTGTTGCAGAAATTCTCACCCATGCCATCAAGGTGGATTTCTGGGACATCAATGCCATGGCAGATGCCATCTACGGGATCATCAAATATCCTGCACTGCATACCATGTTCAGAAAATATGGCAGGGAAGAGGTCGATAGTTTGCAATGGAAACACTCTGCTGCCCACGTTCGTGAAGTATATAAAAAAGCAATCCGATAATATTACATCGATAATAGTACACCCCATGAAGACCATCTGCTTAAATTTCCAAATTCACCAGCCCTTCCGCTACCGCAAATATCGTTTTTTCGATATCGGAAATGATTCCTATTATTACGATGACTATGCCAATGAAACCATTATGCGAAAGATCGCTGATAATTGTTATCTGCCGGCAAACAATATCCTCCTGAAACAAATAAAAAAGTGCAAGGGAAAATTCAAGGTCTCATTCTCCATTTCAGGGGTTGCCCTGGACCAGTTCAGGCTCTACGCTCCAGAGGTCATCGACTCATTTAAGGAACTCGCCGCCACGGGATCCGTGGAGTTCCTATCCGGAACTTATGCCAATTCACTGGTATCCCTGGTGGATGAGCAACTATTTGCCAAACAGGTCAAGGCACACGACGATCTGATCGAATTGTATTTTGGTCAGAAACCCAAAGTATTCAGAAACTCGGAAATGATCTATTCAGACGAACTTGGCGACCTGATCTACCGAATGGGATTTGAAACCGTCCTCACGGAAGGTGCGAAACACATCCTTGGCTGGAAAAGTCCCAATTACCTCTATTGCAATGCCCTCAACCCACGGCAGAAGGTTCTGATGCGCAACCACAGACTGAGTGATGACCTCTCCTTCCGCTTCTCCAATACTTCCTGGAACGAATATCCGCTCACCGCCAGCAAAATGACAAACTGGCTGGTTGACCTTCCCAAAAATGAAGAACTCGTGAATATCTTCCTCAATTATGAAACGTTTGGGGAGATTCAAAAGAAAAAATCAGGAATTTTCGACTTCCTCGAGAGCCTCCCGGAAATGATCCTCAAAACCAAGGAACTTACCTTCTCCACCCCCAGCGAAGTGGTAAAAGCCCTCCAGCCGGTTTCTGCAGTACACGTATTGCACCCGATCTCCTGGGCCGATGAGGAACGTGACCTCTCTGCCTGGTTGGGAAATGAACTGCAAAAGGAAGCCTTCAATCACCTTTACGCCCTGAAGGAAAGGGTAAAAAAATGTACTGATCCCAAAATCCAGAAAGATTGGCTCTATCTTCAGTCCAACGACCATCTCTATTACATGTGTACCAAATTTTTCTCAGATGGGGAAGTTCACAAATTTTTCAATCCTTACGGAAATCCATACGAGGCCTTCATCAACTACATGAACGTGCTGAGTGATTTTACGCTTAGGTTGAATATATTGGTGCCTATCGATGAAAATGAAGCCGAATTGACAAAATTAAGGGTGATCATTGAGGAAAAATCTAAAAAGCTGGAACAGGTCGAACTGGAATTGAACAAAATTAAAAAACCCATTCCGGCAACCGCAAAACCCAAGTCAAAAGCGGTGAAAGAAACTGATATTAAACCAAAATCTGTCAAAAAACCAACCTCCAAATAGGAGGCTTAATGTGAAGAGAATGTTATAAATACGCTAATTTTTACACAATTTGGCGTCAATTTATACGATTTGTTCCCCGAAATTGGTATCATTGCGATTCAATAAAAATGAGAACATTGAATTGTCCGTTGAGCTAATTTATTTGACAGAATGGAAGAGACCTACTTTAAAAATCTGAGACAACCCGAGAATAGCAACCCTACCTGGAAAAAAATAATCGTTGAGTCGGCCTTGCCAACCGAGCTGGCATTTTTGCGTACCCTGTCCCGAAATTTGTGGTGGGTATGGAGTGTAGATGCACGTGCCCTCTTCAACGAAATTGATCCACTGATTTGGGATGACTGCGAACACAACCCCATCATTTTGCTGGAACAGACCAGCCACGACAGGTTTCTGGAGCTGAAATCAGATGAATCTTTCGTCCTCAGGATGAAGTCGGTTGAAATCCAGTTCAACAAATACCTGAAAGAAAGGAAAAAATTACGCGGACCAAAAATTGCCTACTTCAGCATGGAGTTTGGACTCCACTCCAGCCTGAAAATATATTCCGGCGGTCTGGGTGTACTCGCGGGTGATTACCTCAAAGAGGCCAGCGATTCAAAAGTCGATATGACAGCCGTCGGTTTGCTTTACCGTTATGGCTATTTTAAGCAAGTTATCTCCTCAAATGGGGAACAACTCGCAGTTTACGAGCCCGAACATTTCTCCAAAATACCAATCCAGCCAGCACTCGACGAGAAGGGCGATTGGATCTCCGTCGAAGTACAGTTGCCACACGGTGCCGTATACGTCAGGGTTTGGTATGTCTTTGTGGGCAATGTCAAACTTTATCTTCTCGACACAGACTCCGAACACAACCAGGAACAGGACAGATCCATCACCCACCATTTGTATGGCGGTGACAACGAAAATCGTCTGAAACAGGAGATGATACTCGGCCTCGGCGGCATTCGTGCCCTTGAAAAATTGGGGATCGAATTCGACATCTACCACTGCAACGAAGGCCATGCTGCTTTCATCGGGTTAGAGAGAATCGGACTGATAAAAAATAAATCCGCGCTGAATTATTCGGAAGCCAAAGAAATTGTAAGGGCCTCTACCCTCTTTACCACCCATACACCGGTACCTGCCGGTCACGACTCCTTCCCCGACGAACTCTTCAAATCCTACATGAATCCCGTTGCCATCGAGCTCGGCATCACGATGGAAGAGCTAATGCTACTTGGAAAAGCCGACAGCCTGGAAGGAAGATTCAACATGAGCTTTCTGGCAGCCAATCTTTCACAATCCATCAACGGAGTCAGTAAACTTCACGGTGACGTAAGCAAACAACTGCTTAGTGAACTCTACAAGGGGTTTCTACCCGAAGAACTTGACAACATCGGATACGTCACCAACGGGGTCCATTATCCAACCTGGGCCGCTCCAGGCTGGAAAGTCGTGCACGATCAAATCCTCTCTGCGGAAGAGATGGCAGAAGATATCCACGAGTACGAAGAAGGCGGAGAGATGCGCGCCTGGAGAAACATCTACAAAGTTCAGGATAAGTTGATTTGGGATACCAAATCCAAACTTCGGGAACAACTCATCGAATACATCAAAAGAAGATTTACAGATATCCATATTCAGCGGAATGAGAATCCGAAATACATTTCCGAAGCCATCTCCAAACTGAATCCCAAGGCTTTGACCATTGGTTTTGCACGTCGCTTTGCTACCTATAAAAGAGCTCATCTGCTCTTCCGTGACCTCGACCGTCTGGCCAAAATCATCAACAATCCTGATCGCCCGGTACAGTTCCTCTTCGCAGGAAAGGCCCATCCAGCAGACAAAGCAGGACAGGATCTGATCAAATACATCATCGATATCTCCAAAAAACCGGAATTTGTTGGACGTATCCTTTTCCTTCAAAACTACGACATGAACATCGCCAAAATGCTTGTCCAGGGTTGTGATGTTTGGATGAATACGCCTACCAGACCGCTGGAAGCATCAGGTACATCCGGCGAAAAAGGAGTGATGAACGGAACCCTACACTTTTCCGTCCTGGATGGTTGGTGGGTGGAAGGCTACAAACAGGATGCCGGCTGGGCCCTGCCGCTGGAGAACTCCTTCGACATTCCGGAACTACAAGATGAATTAGACTCTGAAGCCATCTATGGAATCCTTGAAAATGAGATAGTTCCTGCCTATTATTACAGGAACGACAAGAACATTCCCGTGCTTTGGGTCGACTTTATCAAGAATACATTTGCCGAAGTGGTTCCCCTCTTCACCACAAAACGAATGATGAAGGACTACTTTACCAGATACTATCTACCACAATCCCAGCGTACCACGTTGCTGAAATTGGATAATTTCAAGAAAGCAAAGGAACTTGCAGCCTGGAAAGCGAAAATTGTAGATGTTTGGAACAACATTGAGGTGAAGAATATCCAGATTTCGGACGGTATCACCAATACCTATGAGATGGGGAAAGCCTATCCTTCAAAAGTAACCCTCGACCTAAAGGGTCTGTCCCCAGCGGAAATCGGCGTAGAACTGATTGTTGCAACAGGTACGGATCAACCCCACTTCGTGGCAAAATATGACTTCCTGGTGGAAAATCAACAAGACAATCTCGCGCACTACGTGCTTCAGCTAACCTTGAAGAAACCTGGAAGCTACAACTATGGCCTCAGAATCTACGCAAGAAATAGCGCCCTGCCCAATCGACAGGATTTCAGATTGTTAAAGTGGCTCTAAGCGGAAGATTACAATTTATTGTATAGAAGTTTGTTGAGAAGGTCTTCCTTGTATTTGATGGATACTTTTAATAGTTCACCAGTCCTTAATTCGACCAATCCCCCTTGTGCCTTGATATAACGGACTACATTGGCCAGATTGACCAGGTGACTCCTGTGTATCCGTATGAATCCAAGCGGAGTAAGGAGGTTCTCAAATTCTAGCAGGGTACGGCTTACAATTTTTTCTGGCTCATCCCTGAAAATGATCCGCGTATAGTTTCTCAACCCTTCGCACCTGACAATCTTATCAACATCAATGATCGCAAATCCATTCAGTTCGGGCAATGCGATGGTTTTTGCACCGTGCTCTCCACTAGCCATAATATTGGCCTTAAGCGCATTAACGGCTATCTTAGAATCTACTTTCTTGGTTTTTGGGATTCTGTTAATGGCCTTTGTCAACTCCTCTACATTGATCGGTTTTACCAGATAATCAAACGCAGAATATTTAAATGCCTTGATGGCATACTCACTGTATGCAGTTATAAAGATGATCTTGAAGTCTATTTTCTTCAATTTGTCCAGCAGATCAAAACCTGTCCCGTCGGGCATACTGATATCCAGAAAAACCACATCCGGATCTTTCTGTTCGATCAAAGCCAATCCTTCCTCTACCGAACTCGCTTCACCCAACAATTCAACATTCGAAATGGTCTTTTTCAGAATCTCTCTCAACAACATCCTTGAAATAGAATCGTCGTCTATTATTAATGCCTTTATCATAGTGAAATTTAGTATAATAAAAATTTAACCGTAAAAATAATGTGTTTACACGGATATTGGAACTCCATAAAGCACAACCTGACTCCACATAAACAAAGAAACCCCAAAAAGGATTTAAGGAATTGAATGTTTTTTTTAAAAACCTTAAATTAGTTATTATTTTAGATATTTGTAAAAAAAAATATGGCCTCTATTCTTTGCTTGGAAACCTCTACCGAAGTGTGTTCCGTGGCATTATCCATCGATGGAATTATCAGGGAAGAACAGGAAGACAAAAGCGGAAAAAACCACGCCTTGCTACTAACCCGTTTCGTGGAGGAGGTAATGAAAACTGCCGGAAAATCCTTTGGCAATCTGGATGCAATAGCCGTTTCAGGAGGACCTGGATCCTATACCGGACTCCGGATTGGCGTCTCAACAGCCAAAGGATTGTGCTATGCCTCAAGCTTACCCCTAATTGCCATCCCTTCCCTGGAGGCAATGGCCTACCATGTCATCCGCCATTTTAAAGGTCTTGGCCACCCCGTCGATCAAATGCTTTATTGCCCGATGATTGATGCAAGGAGAATGGAAGTATACACTGCCATTTACGAAGAGAATATGCACAATATAAGAAATATACAGGCGGATATCATTGATCATCTCTCCTTTACAGACCTTCTGCAACATCAAAAAATTCTGTTTTTCGGGAATGGTGCCGACAAATGTAAAGCAAGTATTCAGCACCCCAATGCCCTGTTTCTGGATAACATCACCACCTCTGCAGCACATATGGCCGAGCCAGCTGAAGTAGCCTTTCAGGCATCCGCCTTTGTGGATGTTGCCTATTACGAACCTTACTACCTGAAAGATTTTGTCGCAACGGTTCCTACCAAAAATATCTTTCCTTCAACCGCACTTTTCAATCGCTCCGCAGAATGAAAAAAGTGCTGATCATCACCTACTACTGGCCACCAAGTGGCGGTGCAGGCGTCCAGAGATGGTTAAAATTTACAAAATATTTACCCGAATTTGAATGGGTTCCCATCATCCTTACTGTAGCGGAGAACCAGGCCTCCTACGCTCAACTGGATCCTTCACTGTTAAAGGAAATCTCCCCCGAATTGCACATTCACAAAACCAAAACCTTCGAACCCTATAACTTCTATCGAAAACTATCCAATAAAAAGGAGATTCCCTACGGAGGATTCTCTAACCAGAAAAAAATCACCCTCTTTGAGAAATTTTCCCGCCTGATCCGTGGAAACCTGTTCATCCCCGATCCACGCAGGGGATGGAACAGCTATGCCCTCAAAAAGGCACTCGAAGTAATAAAAAAGGAACAGATCGACGTGGTAATTACCTCCGGTCCACCACACTCCACACACCTGATCGGCAACAAAATCAAATCCTTAACAGGAATCAGGTGGATCGTTGATTTCAGAGATCCCTGGACCGATATCTTCTACTACAAGGAGTTGTACCACACAAAACTAGCTGAATGGATCGACAAGCGCCTCGAAAAAAAAATATTGACAAGAGCCGACCAAATCATCACCGTCAGTGAGGAAATTGGAAAACTGCTCCTTAAAAAAATTCCAAATTCAAATGCAAGAATTGCAGTCATACCAAATGGATACGATGAGGCTGATTTTGAAAAAACCGTTGCCGTTTCCAACGAACTATTCACCATCACATACTGCGGAACCATCGCTTCAGGGTACAGAATCAATCATTTTGTGCAAGCCGTCTTTCAGTTGCCCGAGTCGGTTAAAAACAAAATGAAAATACGATTTATCGGAAATGTTCCGGAAGATATATTGCAGCTTTTCGAACGAAAAAATCTGAGATCCAGGATCGAAGTACTTGGTTATCTCCCACATGAGCAGGCGGTCAGTCAGATGAAAGGAGCCTCCCTACTCCTGATGGCCATTCCCGATTCTCCCGACAACAAAGGCATTGTAACAGGCAAATTTTTTGAATACCTCGCTGCAAACAGGCCCATTTTGGCCATTGGGCCAATCGGAGGGGATGTGGACGTGCTGATAAAAAAATGCACCGCAGGAAAATTATTTCCATACGAAGCAGTAGAAGAGATGCAGCATTTCATACACGAGTGCTTCGACAAGGATCAGCATAAAAGGAATTTCGGAGAAACAACCGGAACTGAAAAATACACCCGTAGAAACCTCACCAAAGAACTTGCCGGCTATCTTTGAGATGCCATTCATCCAACATGAGCGAAAAAAAAGAAAAAAGAAAATCTGTCCTGTTCGTTTACACAAGTTTCTCCTCTTTCGTGAATAACGATTATGAGATCCTGTCAGTCGAATACAACGTCGTGAAATACCGCTTCCTGCCTGTCAAAGGAGTTCTCCGGAACGGTTGGCAAATCATCAGACAATTTTTCTTCCTTCTGCTCTTTGGGTGGAAATTTGACCTGCTTTTTTGTTGGTTTGCCGATTATCACTCTTTTTTGCCAACTCTTTTTGCGAAAATATTCAGAAAAAAGGCCATGGTCGTGATCGGAGGTTACGATGTATGCCGTATCCGGAAATTGAACTACGGGGCTTTCTGTTCCCCCCTCCGGGGTTGGTTTTGTGCCAATTCAATGAAAATGGCAAATTGGATTCTGCCAGTCTCCAACTATGTCGACAGAAAAGCAAGCGTGATTGCCCCACACGCCAATCGCAGGATGATCTACAATTGCGTATCCATTAAGCATCAATCAGATTTCCAATCCGTTAAAACCAACACCATCCTGACGGTCGGTCTAATCAACAACGACCGCACTTTTTACCTCAAGGGAATAGATACCTTTTTCGCAACGGCGCGACTTCTTCCGGCATTTAAATTCCAGGTAGTTGGGATCAATCCATCCAAATTGGCCCATAAACTTGGAAACCTACCATTAAATGTAACACTTTTTGAAAAGGTAAACCAGACTGAACTCACCTCTTTTTACAAAAATGCCAAAGTATATTGTCAACTCTCCCGCTCCGAATCATTTGGACTTTCCATCCTGGAGGCGATGACCTTCGGCGAGTTCCCCGTGGTTACACGAGAAGGTGGAATGCCTGAAGTGGTTGGAGAATTTGGGAACGTGGTGAAAAGAGATCCTCAGGCAATTGCAGACCTCATTGAATACAAAATCCTGAAAGGCGGAGTTGTGGATGAAAAGGCCATTATCCAGCACATTGAAAAGTATTTTACCAGTAAAAAGCGGGAAGATTCCCTGATCCAGCTAATCCGCGAAAATTAGGAATTGATATCCAATACACCTTTCCACAGACTGTCACCAAAAATATATCTTTGCAAACAAGTCTTTTAAAAACAAAAATCATGGACCACGGCATTGCCTGTAAGATATGTGGAAACGTCAGGAACAACAAAATCCACTGGGCCAAGGAGCGACTCTTGAACCTGAGACATGAATTCCAATACCTGGAGTGTGCCAGTTGCTACAGTCTTCAAATAGTAGCTACTCCTGCCAACCTTTCTAATTATTATCCTTCGGAATATTACTCCTTTCAAAATCCAAAATTCGGACTGGGACTGAATCCAATCGTCTATTTTCTGAAAAAAAGCCTCTTGCGGCATTACCTTCACAAATTTGATCCAACGGGGGCATTTCTTTCCCTTTTTCTACCACATCCATTCCACTGGATGAAACCGGGAATGATCGATTTTGATTCCTCCATTCTGGATGTAGGATGCGGATCAGGAAGGGTAATCTTGTCCATGCAGCGCAGTGGATTTACAAATCTGACAGGGATTGACCCGTTTTTAAAGGAGGATCTTCAAAACACAAAATATCTGAAGATCTTGAAAAGAGACTTGTTTGAAATGAGCGGAAAATTCGATTTCGTGATGTTGCACCACTCCTTCGAACACATGGACCAACCCGAAAAAGTGTTGAACAAAATTCGCGAATTGATGAATCCAAATGGAAAGCTCCTGATCAGGATTCCTGTTGCCAATGCCTATGCCTGGCGAAAATACCATACCCATTGGATTCAACTCGATGCCCCAAGACACCTGTTTCTGCACACTTCGTTGACGATGAATCTTCTTGCTGGAAAAACCGGATTGAATCTCGACCAAATTGAATATGATTCAACTTTTGTCCAGTTTGCATCCAGTGAAAAATACTTTCGCGACCTTCCCTTCTCCGACGATTTTTCCATGTTCACAGGAAAGCAGATGCGTGATTTTTCAAAAGAAGCCGAACGACTCAACAAAATTGGAGATGGTGACAGTGCCTGCTTCTACCTCTCAGTCAAGTAAAACAAATCAACTTAGCCATTATTTTTCTGTATAGGATCTTTTTCCCATCAGCCGGGCCAACCCCTCCACATCCAAGTGGAATAGGCTTAAAAAATATCCCGTTGCAGCCCTCAGTTTCCATACTGGCTCAACAAGGCCATAGCCGAAG
Organism: uncultured Bacteroidia bacterium; assembly: GCA_903854235.1. GTDB lineage: Bacteria > Bacteroidota > Bacteroidia > Bacteroidales > Prolixibacteraceae > CAINVV01. The sequence continues at coordinate 30,020 of CAINVV010000252.1, forward strand.
ATCGCCTTGAGATAGTCCCTCCTGGCGGAGGAATACTCTTTACGGATCAGTTTGTACCTGCCAGAACGGGCATAGGCAATCACCATTCTTTTGGTATAGTATCGATCGATTTCCCGATCATCCATTTGAAGTGCGGAGGCAACCGGATTCGTGGTTAAAAAGGAAAGTGCCATCTTGTAAAATCCTTCCGTCATCTCGGCAGGATAGGTCTTGGTTATCTGGGTAGCATAGTTGCGCCAGTCGCCAAGCAATTCGGGGATAAAGATGAAACTGCCAATACCGGCAAGCTCATAGAGCGTTGGCAGATCCACAAGTGGCAAATGATATACCTGTTTGAAGCCACCAATCTTTTGCAACACATCTTTCCTTAGAAGAATGGTCAACGCAGGAATGCAATTCCTGTAAAGAAAGATATTCATAATGGATCCTACCGGATCATTGTTATAAAATCTGGCATCGGCCACCTGAAGATCCGGGGCGGTATAGTAAACCGTGCTTTTATCCGCATTCACACAACGCGCCATACTCCAGCACAAAACTGCTGCAGGACTATTTTGCAAAGCCTCTACCTGCAAGGCAAGTTTCTCAGGTACCCAGCAGTCGTCACCTTCCAAAATGGCAAGATAACTGCCATTCGACAAGGCTACTCCCTTGTTGTAAGTTTCAGAGAGTCTGAAGATTCCCACATTCTCCTGATTGACCAGCCGGATCCGGTTATCTTTATCCCGGTAGGACGCAGCAATTTCAGCGGTGCGGTCGGTACTGCCATCGTTCAGGATGATCATTTCCCAATCCGGATAGGTCTGTGCCAAAACAGATTCTATGCAATCAGTCAGATATCTTTCGTGGTTGTAAGTTGGAGTAATAATCGTTACCAATGCGTGCTTTCCCATGTTCGCTGTTATTTGATTATTTTCAGTGTTCTCAGCACATTGTCTGCTGCCTTGTTGAGATCCACGGAAATTCTGAAGAAATAGACTGGTAACATGAATAAAATCGAGAAAACAGTACTTCTGATCAAGATATCAAGAATGAAATGGAACTTAACCGGAATCCACCTGGCAAGCTGATAGGCAACAGCTCCAAAGGCTATCACATAAAGAAACCGCAGGCTATACGGCTGTAAATCGAATTTAAAATAGAGAAATAAATACCTCAGCAAGTTTAAAATTCCAAGAGCCGCAGCACTGCTGACAGCCGCTCCTGTCAATCCCCAAAGTGGAATTAAAATGAGATTCAGCAGAACCAGAATCACGACCAAGATCAAAAGCAGGTAAGACTGGATCTTGTAGTACCTGGAAGTTCCCATCAGGGAGCTGTTGGCCCCGCTAGCCATATCCATCAAACAACCAAGACCAATAAAAAATATCACCCATTTGCCCGCCAGGTATTCGGGCCTCAGAATCTGCAGAATGTTATCGATGTTGAGCCAAACCCCCAAGAAAAGGTAGCATCCAATCACAAATAAGGTGAGACAACTCTTCTCATAAATGTCCCGCAGGGTCTTTCTGTCGTCCGTCTTCCAGGCTTCGGCAGCGGCTACATTGGTGATCTTGTAGATAGACCGTGCAGGCAAACTGACCACGATGCCAAAAAAGAATACGATGGAATAGATCCCCGCTGCATCCAGTCCCAGCATCTTGTTGACCATAATCAGATCCACATTCTGAATCATGATCACTGAAAACCCATTTAATACACTGAAAAGGGCCACTGCTCCTATTGATTTCAGCAAGGTTTTGTTCAGAAATGCCAAGTCCAATCGTAAGGTGAAATGACCTTCGCGGATCAGGGTATAAAGAATGTAAATCGTTGGCACCGAAATGGCCGCAATATAGGTTAAGACAAACTGGTGGAAAGAGAGCAGGTTAAAATAGTAAAGTCCAATCATCAAGATGATCAAAATTCTTTGAAAGATCTCCCTCAGGAAAGTGCCATGGACACTGTTCATCAGGGCAGAATAGTATATATCCAGAATTGAGAAAAACAACTGGAAGAAGACAAGTACGATCAGGTAATTGATGTACTCTACCAATAAAGTCGACTTCTCGAGACTCATCTCCACCAGCAAAGGCTTAAATATCAGCAGCAATATAGCCGATATAAGAAAGCCAATCAGGCCAATGACCAAGGCAAACGGAAGGAAACCATGGTGCTTTTTATCCTCCGTTCTGAAGATTGGAAACAAAATGATGGTGACACCATTGATCCCAAGTGTTCCAAATTGTGCAATCAGCGTGGAGTAGGTGACAATGATCTTCAGTAATCCGACTTGTGCCGGTTTATAGATGTTGGGAAAGAGAATGGCCGTGGTGATAAAACCCAACAGAACACCCAGATAGATGTAAATGGTTCCTTTAACAGATTGTTTGACAATGATTCCCAATAGAATAGAATTTTCAAATAAGGACAAAAGTAGGAAAAACCATTGTATAAAAAAATGTACTTTTACGACCGAATATCAACAACGTAGCCATGGAAAACCCAATTTTCAAAAAAGCCCTTCCGCATATTACTGCCGTTCTTCTCTTTTTGATTCTTCCGGCCATCTACTTTTCTCCCCAACTTGAAGGGAAGAAATTGAACCAGCACGACACCAACACCGCCACCGGAATGGCCAAGGAGATTACCGACTACAACAAGACACATGCGGATCTGGCACTTTGGACCAATTCGATGTTCGGCGGAATGCCAGCCTACCTCATTGGGTTGCCCACCTACTCCCTGCTCACCCCCATCTATGCCGTCACTACGCTATTCGACTGGAGACCCATCAGTTTTGTCTTTCTGTACCTTCTCGGATTTTACCTCGCCTTGCTCCTGTTTGGGCTGAATCCCTGGATCAGTCTGGTTGGAGCGATGGCATTTGGCTTCTCCTCCTACGATTTCATCATCATTGCGGCAGGGCACAATACAAAAGCCATTGCCATAGGTTTCATGGCGCCGATGATAGGCGCGCTTTACCATGCCTGGAAGAAAAATATCTGGGTCGGCAGTGCCTTCTTTGCCTTGTTTCTGGCACTCCAAATATATGCAAATCATCTGCAGATCACCTATTATACGATGCTCACCATCCTGATATTTGGATTGGCTGAGTTCTACTTTGCCTTCAGGGAAAAAAACATCACCGACTTCTTGAAAAGAAGCGGAATGGTTTTTCTTTTTGCACTTCTGGCCATTGCGGCCAATTCAGAACGACTCTGGACCACTTATGAATACGGCAAATATTCCATCCGTGGAGCCTCCGAATTGACCCAGGACAAAGGAAATAAAACCTCCGGACTCGATAAGGACTACGCAACCGGCTGGAGTTATGGCGTTGACGAGACCATGACCCTGCTGATTCCCAACTTCAAGGGTGGTGCCTCGATGATCGACTTCGGAGAGAACTCATCAACGGCAGAACTTTTGAAAAACAACAACGTTCCCAATGCAAACACCATCGTCAAGCAACTTCCAGGTTACTGGGGAACACAACCCGGGACTTCCGGGCCAGTGTATGTAGGGGCCATTGTTCTGTTTCTGTTTGTCCTCTCCCTGTTCCTTACCAGGGGTGCCGTCAGAAGCTTTATTGTAGCAGCTACTATTTTCTCAATATTGCTCTCCTGGGGTCGGAATTTCATGCCACTTACCGATCTATTTCTGGATTATTTCCCTGGCTACAATAAATTCAGAACGGTCTCCATGATTCTGGTAATCGCCAGTTTTACCATCCCACTACTGGCCTCAATTGGCCTTCACAAGATTTTCACGGAAGCTATTGACAAAGCCCAATGGAAGAAGGCACTTCTCTGGAGCGTTGGCCTTACAGCAGGCCTGGCCCTGATTTTCTTCCTGCTTCCAGGCCTTTCAGGCACCTTCGTCTCGGCAAGTGATTCCCAGATGCCGGAATGGATCCAAAAGGGTTTGGTTGCCGACCGAACCTCCTTTCTCCGTGCAGATGCACTGCGCTCAGCACTTTTTATCCTGGCGGTGGCAGCCATCCTGTGGGCATACGTTGAGAAAAAGTTGAAAATCAGTTATGCACTTCCCCTCATCGCCATCCTGATACTGGCGGATATGTGGAGTGTCAACAAAAGATACCTGAACGATGACCATTTTGTTCAGGAACAAAGTGCCAGAAACCCTTATCCTGTCACCAAGGCGGACAAGGAGATCCTCAAGGACAAGACAGAATACAGGGTATTAAACCTGTCAGTAGATCCTTTCAATGAAGCCAGCACTTCCTATTATCACCAGTCGGTTGGTGGTTACCACGGGGCAAAGATGAGGAGATACCAGGAACTGATCGATTTCCACATCGGAAATGAGATTCGGCAACTTGGCACTAAATTGAATGCCCTCAAATCAGAAAGTGGTGTTGATTCCCTTTTTATCGGATGCAATGCCCTGAATATGTTGAATACCAAATATTTGATATACAATCCAGATGCTGCTCCTCTGACCAATTCCAAAGCAATGGGCAATGCCTGGATAGTGAATTCCTATCAGCTCGTAAATAATGCAGATGAAGAAAATGCTGCCCTGAGCAAAACCGATCTCAGTAAGGTAATTGTCGTCGACAAAAAATTCCAATCTCTTTTGGGTCCCGTAACTCCAACCACAGGAACATCCTCTAAAATTTCCCTGAAAAGTTATTCCCCAAACCAACTCGTCTACTCCTATTCCGGAAAAGGAAATGAAATCGCGGTCTTCTCCGAAATCTATTACCCACAGGGATGGAATGCCTACATTGGGGATAAACTGGTTCCTCATTTCCAGGCCGACTATTTACTCAGGGCCATGGTTTTGCAGGAAGGAAACTACGACATTACCTTCAAGTTTGAGCCCCTCTCTTACAAATTGGGCAAACAGATCTCCATGGTATCTTCGCTTCTGCTACTGATTTTTATTGGTTTTGTGCTTTTTAAAAGCTTAAATTTGAAAAAAAATAGTGATAGGCAGTAGACCCCAAAAAGTAACAGCCCTCCGGCTGCTCATTACCTGACCAGTCTCTATTCTTGCGTTTCTAACAGTCCTTCCAATGGCAAAAGAAAAAATTAAATTGAAGAAATCACTTTTCAGCTCTTACTTCAGCACGACGCTGAGCATTTCGTTGGTGCTGTTCCTCTTCGGTCTGCTTGGTCTGCTTCTGATCAATACCAAGCGATTGTCAGACTACGTGATGGAAAATGTCGGAGTAACCCTGATCCTGAAAGAAAATACCCGCGAAGTAGATGTACTCAAACTGCAAAAAACACTGGAGGTAGCCTCTTTTATCAAATCTACCCGCTTTGTCGACAAAAAAACAGCTGCCGAGGAGCTGAAAAAGGAGCTGGGTGAGAATTTTGTAGATTTTCTTGGCTATAACCCATTGCTCTCCTCCATGGAGGTGAGGGTTCACGCAGCTTATGCCAATCCCGATAGTCTGGCCTTGCTGGAGACCCGATTCCTAAAATTTCCGGAAGTACAGGAGGTTTATTATCAACGGAATATGGTAAAACAACTCAACTCCAACGTTCAAAAACTCAGTCTGATTATACTTGTTTTAAGTATCCTGATGTTTACCATCTTCATTGCGTTGATCAACAATACCATCAGAATATCCATCTATTCAAGGCGTTATCTGATCAATTCCATGCAGCTGGTTGGTGCCACACGGTCCTTCATCCGTTTCCCCTTTGTAGCCAAAAGTATCCTTCACGGGGTCTATGGTGCGATTATTGCCTGCTTCATCCTGCTAATGATTTTCTTCTCCTATCAATCAGAATTAAAGGATATCATTGATTTTCAAGACACTGCCTCACTTGCCATATTGATCGGCGGAATTTTCATTTTTGGAATTGCCATGACGGCCATCTCTACCTATTTCGCCGTAAATAAATTTTTGCATTTGAAGTTTGATCAACTCTATTATTGAACTATCTTTGCGGGTTAATAACTAATTCATTGCTAAATGGCCAAGAATAATGGACAGACGAGCCCGGAAGGGTTTGCAATTGGAAAGGAGAACTTGAAATTGATGCTGATTGGATTGGGCATCATCATTCTTGGATTTGTGCTGATGACAGGCGGCAGAAGCTCAGACCCCAATGTTTTCAACAAGGATATCATTTTCAGCTTTCGCAGGATCACACTTGCACCTCTTGTTGTGATGTTTGGATTTCTTTTTGAAATCTATGCCATCATGAAAAAGCCCAAATCAGATAGTCAGAAGAACTCCTGAAATATCCTTGCTTATTTTGGGGAAAGCGTCTTTATCCAGCAAACAGCTGCAAGTCATCTATATAAGTTACCCGTTCATTTAATGAAAGAAAAGGAGTCAAAAGATTTTGATTTCATTCGGGGCGAAATTCTGGTTCTTAACAAACCTTTGGATTGGACCTCATTTGATTTGGTGCAAAAAGTACGAAACATGCTTTGCCGGCTGTTGAAGATCAAGAAATTAAAAATCGGACACGCTGGGACGCTGGATCCCAAGGCAACTGGAGTCATGGTACTTTGCTCCGGGAAATTGACGAAGCAGATTGATGAAATTCAGGCCGATGAAAAGGAGTATGTTGCCCTGCTTAAAGTTGGTGCAACTACCCCATCTTTTGATCTGGAAACAGAAGAGGATGAACAGTTTGAGACGGCTCACATCACACGCGAAACGGTAGAGCAAATTCTTCCGTCGTTCATAGGTTCCATTGAACAGGTCCCTCCTGCCTACTCGGCAATAAAGGTTGACGGTAAGAGGGCCTACCAATTTGCAAGAAAAGGCAAAGAGGTTGAACTCAAACCAAAAATGCTTGTTATTAAAGAGATAGAAATCTTAAAATTCGCTTTGCCGGAAATCGAATTGAGAATTGTCTGCAGCAAGGGTACCTACATTCGGGCGCTCGCAAGAGACATCGGCAGAGCACTCAACAGCGGAGCCTACCTTACCGGATTAAAGCGTACCAGAATAGGTGAATATACAATCGATCGGAGTTTAGACCTGTCAGAGTTAGCGGATATGCTTTCTGCCCATTTTCAAACCATTAACAATACACACAATTTAAATCATATAAATGTCATCAACAATGAAGCTTTCGAAATTTAAGTACAATTTACCTGATGAATTGATCTCCCTCCATCCATCCAAGAATAGGGACGAATCCAGGTTACTTGTTTTAAACCGTCAAACCGGCGACATTGAACACAAAATCTTTAAAGATGTTATTGATTACTTCAACGACAAGGACGTCATGGTTTTCAACAATACCAAGGTATTCCCTGCCAGGCTATACGGAAACAAGGAAAAGACCGGCGCCCAGATTGAAGTTTTCCTGCTTCGCGAATTAAACCGTGAATTAAGACTGTGGGACGTACTGGTAGATCCTGCCAGAAAAATCAGAATCGGGAACAAACTCTATTTTGGAGATGATGACCTTTTGGTGGCTGAGGTGATTGACAATACTACTTCGCGTGGCAGAACCCTGCGTTTTCTGTTCGATGGAACCTACGACGAATTCAAGGACACCCTCTTCAAACTTGGAGAAACTCCCCTTCCTAAAATCATCAACCGTCCGGTTGAAGAAGATGATGCAGCTCGTTATCAAACAGTCTTTGCCAAGCACGAAGGAGCAGTTGCCGCACCAACTGCTGGACTTCACTTCAGCAGAGAGCTACTCAAGAGACTGGAAATAAAAGGGATAGATTTTGCTGAAATAACTTTGCATGTTGGCCTCGGGAACTTCCGGAGTGTGGATGTTGAGGATCTCACCAAGCACAAAATGGACTCTGAGCAAATCTGGATCAAGGAAGATGCCGTAAACATCGTCAATTCAGCAAAAGAAGAACGACACCGCGTTTGCGCAGTTGGTACTACCGTGATGCGTACGCTTGAAACCTCCGTTTCAACCAACGGAATGCTGAAACCTTTTGAGGGCTGGACCAACAAATTCATTTTTCCTCCTTATGATTTCAGTGTTGCAGACAGCATGATCTCAAACTTTCACCTTCCCCTCTCCACCTTGCTGATGATGGTAAGTGCCTTTGCCGGTTATGACAACCTGATGAATGCCTATAAGGAGGCTATCAAAGAGAAATATCACTTTGGTACCTATGGAGATGCGATGCTTATTATTTGAAAAATCGTAACTGATCCAGGTTTGGATGGCAAAATAAAAAATAAAGCCGGTTGAATAATCAACCGGCTTTATTTTTGGAATCGGATAGGTCTATCTCTTCACGCGTTCAGAATAAGACCGGTCGCGTGTATCCACTTTAATTACATCATTCTGATTGATAAATAGTGGGACCATGATGGTGGCTCCGGATTCGACAGTCACAGCCTTCAGTGCAGTAGATGACGCAGTATTGCCACGCTCACTGGGTTCGGCATAGGTAATCTCCAGCTCGATGAACGGAGGAAGATCAACGGTAAGCGGAGTCTCTGTCTCAGCGTGATAAGTAATCTCTACAGTCATACCCTCCTTCATCAGATCTGCATTTTCAACCATGGCGGCATCTATATTGACCTGTTCAAACGTTTCAGCATTCATAAAATTGTAACCCGCTTCGTCGTGATACAGGTATTGGTAGGGCCTTCTCTCTACCCTCACCGTAGTAATTTTTGTTCCTCCAGAAAAAGTATTGTCAATTACTCTTCCCGTTTTCATGTTTTTTAGCTTGGTGCGCACAAACGCTGGACCCTTGCCCGGTTTTACATGTTGAAAACTTACTATCTGGAATATTTGATCATTGAACTCAATACACAATCCATTGCGAAAATCTGCTAAAGTTGCCATTACCCACTTGATTTGAACGTTTAAAAACTATCTTTAAATTTTTTGCAAAAATAGTTAATTCCCTTCAAACCGGAAAATCAATAATAATGTCAGGAATTCTCTCCCATTATTCCCCGTCAGGCATCCATTTGCTGCTGATCGGACTTTGTGCCCTACTGGTTGGGATGTCAAAAACCGGGGTACCGGGAGTCTCCATGGTAGTCGTTCCGGTAATGGCCATGATTTTCGGGGGGAAAGCCTCCACAGGCGTATTGCTTCCCATCCTCATTACAGCCGATTTTTTTGCCGTCATCTATTACCACCGCCACGCAGAGTGGAAACCCTTGTTAAAAGCCCTCCCATGGGCCTTCGCGGGACTCCTGCTTGCACTTTGGATTGGCGCAGGAGTCAATGACCAGCAGTTTAAGCACATTATTGCCGGAACAGTTATATTCTCCTTGGTCCTGATGGTGTGGAACGATCAAAAAAAAGGCGTAAATGAACTTCCAAACTCACCCTTGTTTGCTGCTCTTTTTGGAATTTTGGGCGGATTTGCAACCATGATTGGCAATGTTGCCGGACCAGTATTTGCCATTTACCTGCTCGCCTTGCATCTTACCAAGAAAAACTACATCGGAACAACGGCTTGGTTTTTTGCCATCATCAATCTCACCAAGTTACCGATGCAATACTTCGTTTGGAACAACATTCATGCTGAATCCTTGTTCATTGACCTGCTAGCCATCCCCTTTGTGATGTTAGGCGCCTATCTTGGGATCAAAGCTGTACGCGCAATAAAGGAAGATACTTATCGCTGGGCTGTTTTAGTCATCACTTTTATCTCAGCGCTTTTGATTTTTCTCTAATTACTTTCACATTAAATCCCGCTAGGAAGTTCTTTTAATAAATATTTAAAATATTTATTATTCATCCTTGGTCCCTATTGCTTAACTTTACCCCCTGATTCTATCAACATTAACAAGTTACCGGGGTACATAGCCCAATCAATACTATTAACTATGAAAGTCAAAAGAAAATCTGCACAGTTCGTCTGGGGATTGCTTTGTCTGACTACTTCCCTTTCTTCCTGTTCCAATTCACCCAATACGATTGAAAAAAATCAGTGTGTCATTCTGACCGTTGAAAAAGGGAGAGTCATCAATCCACTTAAAGCATCCGGGGTGGTGGAACCAGAAAGTGAGGTTTTGGTACGGTGCAATTATCCAAGTACGATCAAGAAAATCATCAAGGAACCAGGAAGCAGTGTTCAACCGGGAGATTTAATTCTGGTTCTGGAGGACCAGCAAATCAAAACAGATATTGAGAACATCCGGGATCAGCTGGCCCTTAAAAAAAACAGTCTGGAAAAAAATAATCTTGCCGAATCTTCCACCAAGATAGATTTAAAATACAACGAAGAGGTCAAGAGACTTAATATTACCTCTTTGAAATCACAGCTTTCTGACGAACAACAATTGCTTGAAGTTGGAGGTATTTCCCCTGCGAAGATCGAAAAGACCAAGCAGGAAATTGCATTGGCAGAAAAGGAACTCCTCACCCTGAAAGAAAAAAATGGAATCAGAATCAAGCAACTCAAGGCGGAAGAAGAGGGATTGCTGCTGGGAATTGAAATCCAGGAGAAAGAACTGAACGAGAAAATAGCTGGCTTGGAACAAATGAATGTAAAATCACCCTCTTCGGGCATTGTGCTAGCCATCAGCAACAAATCCGGAGAAAAAGTGAGCCGGGACCAGGTTCTGGTCCGGATTTCAGACTTGTCTTCCTTTAAAATTGCCGGATCCATCGAAGAAAAATTGGCTGATTTTGTCAAGACGGGAACACAGATTTATGCCATTCTGGAGGATACCAAGCTTTACGGACACATCGGTATCGTCTCTCCAATTGTGGAAAACGGAAAAATTCAATTTAACATACACCTGGAAGAAAGCTCTCATCCGAAGTTGATTCCCCACCAAAATATCGAGATCTGGATCGCCAAAAATTTCAAAGAAAATGCCTTGCGCATAAAAAACATTCCACAGTTCGACAAAGGAAAACCTGAGTTCCTTTTCGTTTACAAGGATGGCAAAGCACTTAAGAACAGAATCGCCACTGGATATACAAACACCGATTACATTGAGGTTACGGAAGGGGTCAAAGAAGGAGATCAGATCATCGTTCCACTCGCAGGATACCACCAGCTAAAAAATTCAGAAGAAATCACCGTAAAAGAATGAGCTATGTTTTGTAAGGTAAAAAAAATGGTGAGCCTGGTTTTACTTTCTCTCTCCTTGGGATCAGTCCTGTCAGCCCAAAATGAGATCAACAACAAAGATACCCTCAAATTAGGTCTTAGCCTAAGAAATGTGGTAGAATTGGCAATCACCCAATCTTCTTCGTTAAAATACGCTCAAAATCAACATGTTAGTTATTACTGGCGTTACAGAAATTTCTCTAAGCAATTTCTACCGAACCTCATCCTGAGCGGTACCCTTCCCAACTTCACGCAATCAACCGTACCAGTAACTCAACCGGATGGCAGCATTGAATTCAAACAAGTCTCTAATCTCTCTATTGCTTCCAATCTTTCATTGAATCAATATATTCCACTCACTGGAACGCAAATCTACGCGTCAACTTCTTTTTCAAAAGTCCAGGATTTCAACAAGAACAGTGTGCTTTTTTCTGGCAGCCCTTTTTCGATTGGATTTAACCAACCGATCTTCGCCTACAACTGGATGAAATGGTCTAAAAAAACAGAACCGATGATCTATGATGAATCTCAGAAAAATTTCATCCAAACGATCGAAAACATCGCCTATACGGCTACTTCTTATTTCTTCAACTATTTAAGAATACAAACAAATTACAATCTTGCCAAAAGCTCGTACGACAACAGTTCTGACAATCTGAGAATTGCGCAAATAAAGAAGAAGCTCGGACAAATTTCTGAAAATGATTTTTCCCGTATTCAATTGTCGGTACTCAATGCCCAAAAATCCATGAGTTCCGCTAAAATGGATCTTAAAAATGCCGATTTTTCTCTCAAATCCTACATTGGATTGGATCAAAAAGAAAATATAGAACTTCAGATGCCGCTGTTGATTACCCTCTTTGACATTGACGCCAAAAAAGCGCTGAAAGAAGCCCGGGAAAACCGTTCCGAACAGGTTTATTACCTCCGTCGACTGATATCAGCAGAGAGCCAACTAACTCAGGCCAAAAGAAGTACCGGATTAAGTGCAACCCTTTCAGGAAATTATGGTCTCTCAAATAGCGCTGAAACTTTTCCTGGTATCTATGAGCAACCCTTGAACCAACGTGTACTTCAACTTACCTTTAGCGTTCCGATTTTGGACTGGGGTAAAGCTGCCTCCTCAGTCAAGATGGCAGAATCAAACAGAGACCTGGTAAGTTTTGACGTGAAGCAAGCTTTCGAAGATTTTGACAGAGGAGTAGTTGTGCAAGTTGAACAGTTTGGACTGCTAAAAGAACAATTGAAAACGGCTGAGGAAGCCGACAAAGTTGCAGCCAATGGATACATCATTGCCTTGAAAAAATTTCAAAACGGCGAGATCACTATTACGGATATGAATATTGCCTCTTCAGAAAGGGTAACCGCCAAATTAGATTATATTAACTCTCTGGCTACCTACTGGTTAGCATATTACCGCTTAAGAATTTTAACGCTCTATGATTTTGAATTAAACCAAAAAATCAACTACGATAATCCAATGTTATCCGGAGAAAAGAGCAAGCTCCCTATCCTAAAAAAATGAACCTACTTATCTCTCCCTGCTCTGATCCATACTGGAATTTGGCTGCTGAGGAAATCTTGCTAAAGAATCAACAGGAAAATTACCTGTTTCTATATATGAACAAACCTTGTGTTGTCGTTGGGAAACACCAAAATACGCTAAAGGAAATCAATTCTAAATACATATATAGCAGTAACACTCTAGTCGCCAGACGTTTATCTGGTGGTGGAGCAGTGTACCATGATGAAGGGAATCTCAATTTCAGCTACATCCAATCTGTTGGTCCAGGAGATAGCCTTTCCTACAAAAGTCTCACGCAATCCATTCTCTCCTTTCTAATGATCCTGATTCCTGAAATTGAACTTTCAGAAAGAAATGACCTGATGCTTCGTGGAAACAAAATTTCAGGAAGTGCGATGCACCTATTCAAAAACAGGGTATTGGCTCACGGTACATTACTGATAAACTGTAACCTTTATAATCTATCAGCCGCCTTAAAAGGTCATCCGGATCGATTTGTGGATAGATCTATCGAATCAAGGAGAGCACCCGTTATGAACCTTTCCGAACAAAACCAGGAATTAACTCCTGATTCACTAATTTCCCTATTTTCAGAATATCTGCGAAAATCCGATCCAAACATCATATACTCCCAACTACCCATTGAATTAAATGATCCAATCCTCGAATTGGTCAACTCAAAATACAGTACTCCAACCTGGATTTATGGCTATTCTCCAAAATATAGTTACAGCAATGAGGTACAGATAGGCCTTCAAATGATCCCTTATAGACTCGAAATTGAAAAAGGCATCATTTCAAGTGTTTTATTAGAAGAGAATGATGAATTAAATGACGATATTAAATTATCCTTCAATCGATTAGTAGGCATCTCGCATAATATTTATTCTCTCACAAAATCCCTGAATTATGTTGGAAATACTCCATTTGAAAGGCGAATATTCAAAACCCTTATTTGATTATATTTCCTGAAAAATAGTCTGCCACCTTTTGACTCCTATCTCTGCCTATAACCGTCTCCATATCCTGTGGTGTTAGACTCCTAATATTCTCAACTGACTTAAATTGTGACAATAATTTTTCCACCGTTTTGGTTCCAATTCCAGGAATCCTAGACAAAGTAGATTCTGTAAATTTCTCAGATCTTTTATTTCGGTGAAAGGTAATTCCAAATCGATGTGCTTCATCCCTTAATTGCTGCAAAACTTTCAGTGTTTCTGATTTTTTATCCAGGTATAACGGAACAGAATCATTTGGGAAATATAGTTCTTCCAGTCTTTTTGCTATACCTATGAGGGCTATTTTCTCCTCCAGCCCCAATCTTACCAGAATGGAAAAAGCCGCAGAAAGTTGGCCCTTACCTCCATCAATGACAATTAAATCAGGTAGTTGATTTTCCTCATTCAATTGTCTGGAGTATCTTCGCTCTACAACCTCCTCCATGGAGGCAAAATCATTTGGTCCCTCGACAGTCTTGATATTAAAATGCCTGTATTGTGATTTATAGGGAATTCCATCTTTAAAAACCACACAGGATGAAACAGGGAAATTTCCCTGAATATTTGAATTGTCAAAACATTCAATCCAATGAGGCAATCTATCCAACCTTAGATCCTTTTGCATCCGTTCCAAAAGGCGCTGCTTTTTAAGTACTGGTGATTTTACCGACTCGTTTTTAGCCTTTCCCAGCATAAACATTTTGCCATTCCGCTCACACAATTCCAACAGTTTCTTCTTCTCCCCTATTTGCGGCACGATCACTTTAATATGAGTAAATTCCATATCCAGCACAAAAGGCAGAATTATTTCCATTGACGTTGAATTACAAATTCTGCGTATTTCCACTACACAAAAGGCCAAAATCTCTTCTCTGGATTCACTCAACTTCTTCTTAACTTCGAGCAAATAAGTATTAACAATGGAGCCATCCACAATTCTGAAATAATTAACATAGCCACATTTGTCATCTTCGTGAAATGAAAAAACATCAAGATTAGTCATGGAAGAACTGCAGACCAAGGATTTACTTTGGTAGGAATCCAATATTTGGAGTTTGGCTTTATAATCAGCGGCTCTTTCGAAGTCATACTTCAACGCAGCTGTTTGCATAGCCGCTTTGAGATAATTAAAGACAGGAGATAGCGTACCGCTCAATATCGCCCTTGCATGCTGAATGTCCTCTTCG
>CAINVV010000253.1 GCA_903854235.1 uncultured Bacteroidia bacterium
CAACAAGGGAAGAACCGTCAATTTCAAAAATACCATCATCATCATGACCTCCAACCTGGGGTCGCACCTGATCCGCGAACGAACGGAACAATCCACGGATGCAAACAGGACAGAGGTCATGGAAAAACTCCAGGAAGAGCTGATGGATTTGCTGAAGCAGACCATCCGGCCTGAGTTCCTCAACCGCATCGACGAAGTGATCGTCTTTTCTCCCTTGAACAGGAAAGAGATCAGACAGATTGTCAAACTGCAATTCGAACTGGTCGTCTTGCGACTCGAAAAGAGTGGCTACCGCGCAAAAATGACGGAAGCGGCCATCGATTGGATTGCAGAGGCCGGATTTGATCCACAATTTGGAGCCCGGCCCGTGAAACGGATGATGCAGAAATTCCTGCTAAACGACCTCTCCAAAGAGATCCTTGCGGGCAAAATTGACAAGGACCACGAAATTGTAGTAGATGTGGAGCAAGGGCGCCTGGTTTTCAAAAGTGAAGAGTGAAGAGTTGAGAACTGAGAGTTTGAGAGTGGCTCCGGTAGAGACGCGGTATACCGCGTCTGGCTTGGGGCCCTGAATAGGTGGCTTTTTTGGACCACCATGGATCTATTGCAGAAATGCGAGCCGCAGAGCGGCGATATGTTGGTAGTAAACGAATATTTCAATGCACCGTCCACGAACAAATATTGAAAAAGAACAATCGGTTGGGATCGGACGGAAGGTCTCCTCTTATCGCAGTTGAGATTTTATGAGGGAAAAATTGCATAGTTTTTTATCTTTGCAGCGAAAATTCTGTAAAATCAAACACGATGAAAGCATACGTATTTCCCGGTCAGGGCGCCCAATTTGTCGGCATGGGCAAAGATCTTTACGACAACTCCCCCGAAGCCAGGGCTCTTTTCGAAAAAGCCAATGAACTTTTGGGATTCAGAATTACCGACGCCATGTTCAGCGGAACAGACGAGGAGCTGAAACAAACCAGGGTCACCCAGCCAGCCATTTTCCTCCACTCCGTTTTGCTTGCCAAAACGATGGGAGAAGCCTTTCAGCCGGATATGGTCGCCGGTCACTCGCTGGGCGAATTTTCAGCCCTGGTGGCTGCCAACGCCCTCTCCTTCGAAGACGGACTTCTGCTGGTTTCCAAACGGGCTCTGGCCATGCAAAAGGCTTGCGAAGCCGAACCCTCCACCATGGCGGCCATCCTGGGCGTCGAGGATGCCGTGGTCGAACAGGTCTGTGCAGAAATTGAAGAGGTGGTGGTCGCCGCCAATTACAACTGTCCCGGACAGCTGGTCATCTCCGGTTCGATCGAAGGGGTCGACAAGGCTTGCGTCCGTTTAACAGAACTGGGTGCCAAGCGCGCCCTCAAACTCAATGTCGGTGGTGCCTTCCACTCTCCGCTGATGGAACCTGCCCGTACCGAACTGGCCGAGGCGATTAATTCAACCACTTTCAATGCCCCGATTTGCCCCATCTACCAGAATGTAAATGCACTTCCGGTCTCTGATCCTGCCGTGATCAAAGCGAATCTGATCTCCCAGCTTACCGCCCCAGTCCGTTGGACACAAACCGTCATCAACATGCTCGCCGACGGTGCCGATTCCTTCACGGAAGTAGGACCTGGAAGCGCCCTGCAGGGAATGATCAAGAAAGTCGACCGCGCTGTGCAGACAGTTGGAATCAGTACTTTCCAGGGATAAAAACAACTTAATTTTGGATTTTGGATTTTCGATTTTGGAGTAACGCAAGGAGATATTTCTGCTTTTGGCTGAAATTGGATTGGAAATTAAGTTGGAGTCAGAATAAATTTGATAACCAATCTGCAGTTGCCTCCCTTCCAAAATCGAAAATCGAAAATCCAAAATTTATTTCCGCTATCTTTGGCGCTTCAAGAAGCCCCAAAAGATGCGCTACAAATTCACCCTCAAACTGGTTGATCCCCTCCGCAACATCCTGCCCGTAAACTACCAATTCGGTCTGGGGGCTTGGTTTCACCGGATGGTATGTCAGCCGGATTCGCGCTTTTACCAGCACCTGCTGATGGCCGGATATGTTCAAAAAGGAGAGCCCTTCCGGAATTTCGTCTTTTCGCACCTGATGGTTCCCGACCGGAAAATCGAAGGCGACCGGCTTTTGGTCCGGAGCGAACGCATCGGACTGATTTTCTCGACGATCCCCGATCCGACCCTTGCTCCCCGGGTGATGGAAACGTTTCAAAATGCCACCTTACTCCTGGGCGACAAGATCTCTCAGGTCTCCTTTCGGGTCGAATCGGTAGAACAGCTTCCGGATCCTGAGTTTACAGACAAGATGACCTTCAAAACCCTTTCCCCCCTTCACCTTACCAGGAAAGTCCCCGGCAGAAAGAATGAACTTTTTCTCTCTCCCGAAGATCCCGGATTCACTGAATTATTCTATGAAAACCTGCACAGGAAATTCAGCCTGCTGAATGGTTTCGATCATCCCCACGACCCCCTGGCGGGGAAATTCAAATTGAGGTCGCCCGTCACCCAAAAGGGAATAGCCCTCTTGTCCGGAACTGCCGGACAGACAAGAATCATCGGCTACCAGCTCCGCTTCCGGCTCCAGGCCGACCCGGCACTCCTAAGGGCAGGCTACTACCTCGGCTTCGGGGAGAAGAACTACCTGGGCTTTGGCTGCTGTGAGAGCTTGTAGAAGATTGTAAAAGAAAAGATGGGTCTGTCTTTTTAAACCATATGAGCAGGTTGAAGGGATGGTTGGTCAACTTCACAGTGATGGAAATAATACAACTTCATTGAAAATGACAATGCACCCCGTCGTTGTTGGAGAAGCGCACACTTTTTTGATTTTTCTCCGTATTAGTACTGATTTTTCACTTTTATCTTCATTTTTCTTCCAAAAGCTGGGAACCTTTTAAGCCGTTTTGGTATTAATAGTAAATGGTTTTCCTCTCAGCCCCTGGCAGAAGCTAAACCTTTCAAAAAAACCTGAACCTAGTTTTTATTACCAACAAGATTAATCCACCTAAAATGAAAAACTTCAACAATTTAAAGTTGGTTATCCTGCTTGCCTTCGTATTTGCCGGGTTTGGAGCTTTTGCCCAAACCGACCCTTTCGAGGCTGACATTCTGAAGATGCAACAAATCAATGGCTCCAGTGGCACTACGGATGCCATGTTCGGCCAGATCGTGGCGCAGCTTAAGTCTGCCAAGCCAGAAGTAACCGAGGCCAAGTGGGCCGCTCTTAAAAAAGATGTTTTTGATGTGGAGGTAAACGATCTGAAGAAGATGCTAGTACCCGTTTACAAAAAACTTTTTACCCCTGAGGAGGTGAAAGCCATCATCGCTTTCTACGAATCCTCTGTCGGCAAGAAACTGGCAGAACAGACTCCTCAAATCACAACCGAATCGATGCAGGTTACCCAACAATGGGGGATGGGACTGTTTGGTAAAATTCAGGCCTACCTGAATTAATATACAGATTAAACCATTGGAATGTCAATTTATGTCCGTGATGGCAGGAACCTACAAAAAATGTAATTCCGCGCTGACAGCCAAAACCCAAAGTTTGAAACAACAGGCAATGGAAGTATTGAACTTGGATGAGATGAATACAATACTCGGAGGCAAGACCGGAGGAAATGCCAACGAAGCCAGATCTTCCTTTTTTTTCATGGCAGGATTTGGAATCATGGTCACTTTGCTCGACTGGTTAAGCGACCTTCCGGTAGTGAAATAGAGTCAGTCCTTGTCAGACTGATTCAGGCAAGCAAATGAGCCAGCCAAAGCAGCGTTAAGTGAGCCCAAGAACCAGTCAGGCACTTGCAAATATTCAAAATTTGCGATGGAAAATGTGGGTTCATTTGACTAGCAGAGTCCCGGAAACTGGCAAGATTTTCGGGACTCACCACTGCTGCGTACTGTCGAAAAATGTCATATAATTTGATCCGGCCAAGCCAGTTCATTCACGATGGTTTTCAGAACTGCCACTGCGAAAAAGATTATGATCATTAGTCTTATGTGTTAATTAATAAGGTGTTAAAATTTTGTTTTGTGTTGGTTTTTTTGCAAAATAGGGGTCACCTTTTGGCACTATCCGGTATTAACCCATAGATGGCAGTTTCAGAATGGAGCAACGAAATATCTCCAGGTATTCAAGACCGTTGATAGTTGTAATCTGAAGTGAGTAATCCAAAGCGTCTCACTCCAACAAGAATTTGGGAGGTCAAATGAGTCCTGTATTTCGAAAATTTTAGATTCGCCGGAGTATTATTGAGTCAAGCTTTTTGTTGTTCGTTAATAATGATAGAAATATGACAGTCGTTCTGAAAACATTAAGTGACAATGTGGCTTTGTTTAACGACAATGGTCTCTATTTTCTGGAGCAGGAGGATGCCGTACAAGTCGATAAAATTGTTCTGGCTTCGGGTCTGATGCTTTTGTCAGGAATTGGCATTTTTTTGCAGCCCCAATTAAGAATCGGTTTCCTGACTATTTTTTGGTTCATTTTGTTTTTCAGTTGGGTGGTCTATTTTTTTGGCAATTTCTTTAGGAATAATTTTCCTGACAGGTTGTTCTACAGGGATATCGAAAAAGTGGCCGTTATTTTTAAATTCAACCATTACCTAATCACCATTTATCCAACTGAAAGTGGTAAACCTGTCCGTTTGTCAACAAGGGTTATCGACGATAAAATTTTTGACTTGCTCTTCGAAAAAGGTGTCAGGTTAAGGTAATCGAATCTTTATTATGAGGAAGTACTTTTATCTGATATCCATTGCAAGTACAATTTTGGTATTTACCCTTCTATTGCCATTGCCTTCCAGTGACCGACTTTGGTATTCAGGACTTATCGCCTTGTTCTTCTCTGTTTTCATCTATTTTTTTCTGAAGAAGAAAAGATCTGAGGAGGATGAGTAATTTTTTCACACAGGAAAACTGAAAGTCTGAAGTCTGGAAGGAATTCATAAGAACTGCATAAAAAATTGATTTCGCCCAAATTTCCTTAAAGCCATTTATCGGTGAAAACGAAGAAAGTCCGGGATTCTAATTTTAGGGGTAGTCTATGGTTTGGATCGGGACAGTCCTGCATTCCGAATGGATAGCCACGGTTCCATATCCGGCATGTCTTGGTACGCAAGAAGGTTGGCGGACTGTGTTGAATGCCGAATGAGTTTTGGCAAAAGGGATACAGCCTTGTAATGTTTAACGGTTTTCCTGCACTTATTCGTAATATAAAAGCAGAATAAAAAAATGGTAGTTTTGGGATTAAAAGTCAATCTCCAAGAAAATGATTTTATATCTTTAATCGTAAGTAATCTGAAGCGCTCCGTTCAGGTATTATCCACCTAAAGCAAATCAAAATGAAAAGAAGAAATTTTTTCTATCCGGTCTTGAGTTTATTGATGATGTCATTCATGTTACTTTCCTTTGGCACGAAGGCGCAGCAAGTTGCACCTGATCCTGCAGTGAGAATTGGAAAGCTTCCAAATGGAATGACTTATTACATCCGTCACAATGAGGAACCAAAAGAACGTGCAAGTTTTTACATCATTCAGAATGTTGGGGCACTCCTCGAGAATGACAACCAGAATGGCCTCGCCCATTTCCTGGAGCATATGTCCTTCAACGGAACCCAAAACTTTCCTGACAAGGGAATCATCAGTTCCCTGGAAAAGCATGGAGTGGCTTTTGGCAGAAACATTAATGCCTATACTGCCTTCACGGAAACGGTTTATAACCTGAGCGATGTTCCCGTCACGGCACCAGGGTTGGTAGACTCCTGCCTGCTTGTCCTACACGATTGGTCTCATTATCTCACTCTTTCCGATAAGGAGATTGATCTGGAGCGGGGAGTGATCGTAGAAGAGTGGCGCACAAGGAGAACTGCTGATTTCAGAATGCAAAGAGGCTATTTCCCGGTTCTTTTCAAAGATTCCAAATATGCAGTCCGCGATGTAATCGGGGACTCAGCTATCATCAAGCATTTCGATCACAATACCTTGCGTAATTTCTACCACGACTGGTATCGGACGGATCTTCAGGCAATCGCCATTGTGGGAGATGTCAATGTAGACCAGGTCGAAGCAACAATCAAGGCTAAATTTTCAAATATTCCTGCAGTCGAGAACGAATTGCCACGAACCGATTTTGAGATTCCTTTTCACAAGGAGACCCGTTATGTTCTGGTGAAGGACAAAGAATCTTCGCAATATGTAGTCAATATTTACATCAAGCATCCTGCCGTAAAGCCGGCTGAGAAAAATCTTGCCTACTACCGCGACCAATACGTGACTGAACTTTTCAATACCATGATGCGCGAACGCATTACGGAATTGCTTCAAAAAGGGGTTCCTCCTTTCATCGGAGGAAGCATCGGTTATGGTGGTTTCGTCAGGGGTTACGATGTGATGGCAATATCTGCATCCGCCAAGCCTGACCAGGGTGATCTGGCTTTAAGAGCGATCTATACAGAGGCGCAACGTGTTTTGAGGTATGGCTTTACTCCGGGAGAACTGGACAGGGCGAAAAAAAATACCCTTACGCAGATTGAAAATAGATGGAAGGAACGCGACAAGATCAAAAACGACACCTATGTTTCAGACATCAAAGGGCATTTCCTGACCAATGAGCCACTGACTTCCATTGATTTTGACTGGCAGGCCGTTCAAAAAATGTTTCCCGGGATTACACTGGATGAAGTATCCGCAAAAGCCAAACAATGGATAGTACCTGAAAACAGGGTGATTATTGTAATGGGGCCCGATAAGGAGGGTGCCAAATTGCTCACCGAATCTGAAGCCACTGCTATCCTGAAAGAGGTGGAGGCTTCTGATATCAAACCTTATGAGGATACGAAGGTTTCATCGGCCTTGATTTCTACACCATTGAAAGGATCGTCCATCGTGAAGAGCACCCCGTTGCCACAGTTTAATGCCGTGGAATGGACACTGGCCAATCATGCCAAAGTCGTCTATCGGAAGGCCGATTACGAAAAGGATAACATTCAGGTTCGGGGATTCAGTCCGGGTGGAAGTTCGCTACTTCCTGAAGGGGAGCTCTCCAATGCCATGATGATGCCGCAGTTCCTTGGCCTGTTTGGAGTTGGAGATTTTGATGCCACTACCTTGAAAAAGATGCTTACCGGTAAAAATGCCAGCTTGAGTGTTGGTCTTTCCGATCTCCGTGAGTCAATTGTCGGATCGGCAGCTCCAAAGGATTTTGAGACCATGTTGCAATTGCTCTATTTGCAATTTGAAAAACCAAGGTTCGACAAGGAGGCATTCACTACCATGAAAAGCCGTTTTGCTGCTTTTGTGGCCAATATGTCCAACAACCCACAAAAGGTAATGAGTGATTCCATGCAATTGATTCTAACGGATCACAACAAACGCACGAAATTGGTCACGCCGGCACTTATCCAGGAATTGTCTGTAGATCAAATGCAGAAAATCTACGTCGAAAGGTTTGCCAATGCGGGTGATTTTACCTTTATGATAGTTGGAAATATGGATGAGGCTTCCGTAATACCGTTGGTAGAGAAATACATAGGCTCGCTGACGGATCACGGCAGGAAAGAAACGTGGAAAGACAACAATGTAAACTGTCCGAAGGGTAAAACCGTTCGTGAGTTTGCCATTCCCATGCAGATCAATAAGGCAACAGTTTCTGTGAATTTTAACAAATCTGCTGCCTATGAGCCGAAAAGCAATTTGATTAACGAGATCCTCAAGGGTGTGCTCAGACTTCGTTACACAGAGGAAATACGCGAAAAAGAGGGAGGTACTTATGGCGTGAGTGTGGTGTCAAGCAGTGATCACTTTCCAAAGGCAGAAAAGAGCCTTATGATGCAGTTTGATGCAGAACCTGAAAGAGCGGCGCATCTCAAATCAATCATCTACAGCGAAATAGACAAGATTGTTGCCAACGGACCAACAGCAGAAGATCTGGATAAGGTCGTCAAGAATCTGTTGAAGGAACGGGAGCAGAGCAAATTGCACAATAATTATTGGATGGGTACGCTGGTTGAGTTTTATCAAAACAAGATCAACCAGGATGCCCCCGAAAATTTTGAAAAGGTTCTGGCAGGTATCACCAGGGAAGATGTCAAGAAGTTTGCCGCAGAATTCTTTAAGAAGGCAGATGTAGTGGACATGGTTTTTGTCCCGGCCAAAAAATAAATTCACAGTGGGATTTAAACAAAAAAAGAGGGGTCTCGATTTTTGAGACACCCTCTTTTTTATTGTCGTGAAGCTGAGGGGAACGGAACCTTGCGGTTATCCGATTAATTGTCAGCTGTTTACATTTTCAGAATTTTGCAAAATTCCCGAATTGCCACCTCAAAACGTAACATTTTGAGTATCAGATTGCTTCCATTTGCACTGTAAAAGTAGTAAAAATCTTCCAAATCTCATACTGTATTTCACCATAAATAATAAAAAATAATCGTTATTCACTGTTTGTAACTGTTTTTCACCTATATTCGCTAAGCATATTTCACCATGACAGATGAATAGTAACTCAATTTCACAAAGAATAACTACTTTTCACGGAAGGGTAGCAC
>CAINVV010000254.1 GCA_903854235.1 uncultured Bacteroidia bacterium
GTCAGATGATTCCGCGCCACTGTAACTGAATATTTCTTAACCGTCAGATGATTTCGCGCCACTGTAACTGAATATTTCTTAACTGTCAGATGATTCCGCGCGACTGTCACTGAATATTTCTTAACCGTCAGAGGTCTCCGCGCGACTGATAGTGAATATATCTTAATCGAAAACGTACATTTCTTGTCAGTTGGATCCACTTATGAGGGCATAGGCAGTGAAAAAATAAGAAATTGGCTGCAATCCAAAATTGTTGTATTACCTTTGGATAGAGATCTTTCATTTGACCGGGTTGTTGCGGGAAACGGATCAATTGCAGGATGCTCAACAACAAAAAGAGTTTACAAAAATTACTGATTGATGCATTTGCCCCCGTTTATCAAGAATATAGCAAACCTTTCACGCGAGTCGGAAGAGAAACTAAGCGCAGTTTTTCAGCGAAATGAATTCCCCAAGGGTCATATTCTTTTTCGGCAGGGCGAGGTATGCAGACATATTTACTACATTGAAAAAGGCCTGGCACGAATCTATTACAATACCCGCAGCGGGAAGGAGATTACCGCTTGGTTCTTTGCCGAAAATTCGTTTTTGACGGCCCACGACAGCTTTTATCAGCAGAAACCTGCCCCCAGCTGTTGTGAACTGCTCGAGTATTCGGTGGTTTATTCGCTCAAATACACGGATATGCAGGCGATGCTGAATGAAAACCACGACATGGCCAAATTTGCCTTTCACGCGGTGTTCGAATTGGCCAAAAAGCTCACGGAATTCATCAACGGTATTAAATTTCAGAGTGCAGAGGAGCGTTACAATGCTTTGATGCTCAATTATCCCAATATTTTCCAAAGAGCCCGCCTGGGCCACATTGCCTCTTTTCTCGGAATTACGCAGGAGACCCTGAGTCGGATCAGAGCCGGCAAATAAAAATGTTCCCCAACACCATTTTTTGATGTAGATCAAATGTTTTGCCTGGCAGGCTTGTTTATTTTGCATCATCAATCTTGGATGCCATGCAAACTGAAACGAATCAAAAAGGCTCTTCCGTCACAAATTCCATCGGAGCTCCGATGGGGTCGGCCCACGATTCCCATTTTGTCTTCATTACGGACGATTCCGGTATTGTCCCTGTATTCGAGCAGATTAAATCGAAACTGGGACTGGAGGTTAACAATTGCCTGACGCTCGTTTACTCTATCTCCGGGAAAGAAGGTCAACCATTGTTCAAAGCCGAGTTGGAGAGCATAGAAAAGCGATTTCCTGCTCAGCTTCTTACCCATTATCTGTTCAGCGGAAACCTGATTCCCCGCGAAAATACCGATCAAATACAGCAAGCCCTTGAAATCATTCTCAATTGCAACTTGCGTAAGTTGGTGCAATTTCTGGTCTTGGGGAAGGCAGATTTTATTGAGTCGGTTTCTGAACGACTTCATTTTCTGGGGATCAAACCAAATCAGATTTATTCACAAACCTTTTAAATAGTATTTGTCATGAAAAACAGCTCATCCATTCTACTGGCATTTGCCCTCGTTCTCTCCTCTACGGCACTGTTTGCCCAGAGTCAGTTTGGCCTCCGTACAGGCCTTGCAGCTACCACGCTGTCAACCCTGGGCGATCTGCCAGACAATAACCACCTTACCTATTCTTACACCGCCGGAGCTTTTTACGATCTGCAGGTGAGCAAATCCGTTGCTTTTCAGACGGAACTCAACTACGTCAGGAAGGGTCGCAACAATGAAACCAGCGAGTTGAATACTTCCAATCCGACCGATTACCTGATCCACTACCTGCAGGTTCCAGTTCTATTTCAATACCGTGATGCCCTGAATGCGGATAAGCCACGTTCTTTCTTTTTTGTCAATGCAGGTCCCTATGCCGGTTTTGTCCTCAGCAACCAGACACGTCCTTCCAATACAGTTCAACTTGCGCAGGGAAATAAAACCGACTGGGGTGTGACTTTTGGGGTCGGATTCCAGGCACCCGCAGGAAAGAAGGATCTTCGTTTCGACCTCCGCTATGATATGGGATTTTCGGCAGTTGCCAATCAGGCGGATGATTACCACACGAAGGGGCTGAGCCTGACGGTTGGAATCGTATTGTAAATCGACAGGATGAATGAATCATTCCTCCAGTTGAAAAAATAAAAAAAAAGGTTGATTCTGATCTGGGAACAACCTTTTTTGATTTCTTGAATGGCCAGGGAATAGCCCGAATTTCATTGGGCAGAATTGCTTATTATTTGTAATTTTATCGTTTGACCCCGTTAGGACTTTCCTCGTCTCTCCTTATTTATCAAACTGGTTGTTTATGAAGAAAAGCGTGAATTCACATTGCTCACTGAATATAATTCTTATTTGTGTTGCAATGACAATCCTTTTATGTAGTCCAATTGTGGCATGCGCACAAACTGTTTTGACGGGGAATCCTCCCGTTCCAGAAACCAATTCTGTCAGGGGACTGAAAGATTACTACAAAAATTTCTTCCCCATTGGAGTGTCTGTATCTCCTGCTTCGCTGGCAGGTGCGGAATCGGATTTGATTCGTAAAAATTTTTCCAGCCTCTCTGCTGAAAATGTAATGAAAAGTGGGTTGATCCACCCGCAGGAAAACAGTTACGCCTGGGATAACGCGGATCGGATCGTCGACTTTGCGCAGCAGAATGGTTTGCTCATACGTGGTCATACCCTTTGCTGGCATAAACAGACTCCGACGTGGCTCTTTAAGGATCAGGAGGGAAAACCTGTTACAAAAGAGGTCCTGTTGGCCAGACTGAAGGAGCACATTCAAACGGTCGTTTCCAGGTACAAGGGTAAAATATATGCCTGGGATGTCGTCAATGAAGCCATCGATGACAACGATTCCGTTTTTCTCAGAGGGTCGGATTGGTATAAAATCGGGGGAGAAGAGTTTATAGCAGATGCCTTCAAATGGGCACGTGAAGCCGATCCGAAGGCGCTTCTCTTTTACAACGATTACAACACTGAATCCCCAGCAAAGAGGGCTAAAATATTCAAAGTGCTCAAAAGATTGAAAGAGGCAGGCGTCCCTGTGGATGGGATTGGCCTTCAGGGCCATTGGGATCTGACCACCCCAACCGAAAAAACACTTAGGGAATCCATCGAAAAATTCTCCTCGCTTGGGTTGCAGGTCCAAGTTACAGAGCTGGATGTATCCGTCTATTCGCCTGCCGAAAAGGATCCATCCAACCATCAGTTCACCACCGAGAGGGAGCAAAGGCAGATGGAACAATACAAGATGATATTCAGGGTTCTGCGGGAATACAAAAAAGAGATTACCGGTGTGACCTTCTGGAACGTTTCCGACCGGTCGAGCTGGTTGGATAATTTCCCTGTCAGGGGAAGGAAAAACTATCCGCTGTTGTTTGACCAACAACTTCATCCGAAAAAAGCCTTTTGGGAGGTGGTGAAGTTCTGAATAAGCTGAAATCAGTTATTATATACGGTTATCAATTTTTTTCAAACCATAACTTGTAGGATGAACAAGAAATCAATTCTGCTTCTGGCCTTTCCCCTGCTGATGGGATGGATGGCTTCCGCCCAGTCGGTCTATAAAAATCAGGATCTGGAAATCACCAAACTGGAGGACCACCTTTGGGTCTTTGAAACGACAGACAAAACGACCATGTACCTGATCGAGGGAGAGAAGAAGGCGATGCTCATCGATACAGGAACCAAATGTGAAAAATTGAATGAGGTGGTTCGCGCTATCACCAAGAAACCATTGGTCGTGTTGCTTACCCATATGCACGGTGATCACGCCGGGAACATTGACCAGTTTGGAGAAATTTGGTTCCACCCGGCAGATACGGTTTTGCTCAAGAACGGCAAACCCTACCAGGGGAAGATCCATTTTGTGGCTGACAATCAAATTTTTGATCTTGGTAAAAAGAAGTTGCAGATCATTCATATGCCTGCACATACCCCGGGATCTATTGTTGTCCTGGATCATGCTGCAGGGAACTGCTTCTCTGGCGATGCCTTCGGATCGGGACAGGTGTGGTTGCAACTCAAGCCCTATGCTCCAATCAAAACCTACATAAGTTCGTTGGTCAGGATGGAAACGCTAATGGATATGGGAATTACCAAAATATATTGCGGACATTATCCCTATGTCAAAAAAGCCTACGACAGGAGTTACATCCAAACGATGCTGAAACTTGCCAAATCGCTGGACGACGGAACGGCCAGGAATGCGGTTCCTTTTGACAGGAAGGTGAGCATTGGATGCGAGCATCCGATGATCCTGACTGAGGGTGTGGCCAGTATTGTTTACGATCCGGAACATCTAAAATACTAGCTCAACCATTTGAGCCGTTTAGAATTCAATGTCGTAAAGTCCTTCCGCATCCAACTCAAACTGCTTTACGCCAATATCTGTCATCGGATGTTTTACCAGTTGGTGAAGCAGTTCCGGGCTGATGGTCGCCGAGTGAGCAGCTGCTTTGCTTACGCGGTAAATCTGGTCGACTGTTTTGAAACTGGCTGCCAGCACCTTGCCATTGAGCCCATACTCTGAGATGTTTTTAACGATGTCGGAAACCACTTCGATTCCGTGCGAAGAGATGTTGTCGAGACGGCTTACATAGGGTGCAACAAAATCGGCACCTGCCTTCATGGCAACGAGCGCTTGTTGTTGCGTGAAAATGGCGGTGGCCGTAACGTTGATGCCGGCATCCTTCAAGATGCGAATGGCCCGGTAACCATTTTCAGTTACAGGAATTTTGGCATAGAAATTATCCCCGAAATCAAAATAGGTACGGTACCGTTTCGCTTCCCTCACCATGTCGTCCGTTTCCGAGGAGATCATTTGAATGTGTACCATTCCCGATCCTACCAGTTCCTGAATTCCGGTGATGGCGGTGGAAAGCTTGTTTCCTGAATGGTTTAGAATGGTTGGATTGGTGGTGACCCCTTCCAGGGGAAAAAATGCATACAGCCTTTTGAGTTCGTTCAGATCGGCTGTGTCTGCCATGTAGATCATAAGGAAAAGTATTTTAGACAAAGATAGACATAGAATCTGAAGTTAAAATTAATTGCATATTACCTTAACATGACTTTTTGTCTTGCCATAAGCTTCTGTTATCCTTATGATTTTTGCTGTCCGGTAAACTTCAACAGCTTGCAAGCAAGGGAAGCGCCCTCCTTCTGGTTTTGTCCCTTTTGGTATTTTGATATTTATTTTCACTTGAATTGAAGTCCGGGGGTGAACAATCCTGCACTTAAATTGTCTATACAATATGTTAATTTGTCAGAATAGCCCAAATGGAAAAATTATCCAAAAACTGTTTCTAATTCTTGTTTTTGGTGGGAATTCTCCAAGAAAAGCTAAAATCTCACTGTTTTTGAAATAATTTCCGGCAAAAGGGAAAGTATTTGCTCAATAATAGTAATTCGTTCAAAGTATGTCGTACCTTCAATCTATCTCTTATTTATTCAGCCTATGAGTCAGCTTCCCAATATTTTGATTGTTGACGACAGAACTGAAAATCTGTTTTTGGTTGAATATGCCCTAAGGAGTATCGATGCCCATCTGATCAAGGCGCTCTCTGGAGCCGAGGCCATTGAGAAAATAGCTGGTCTGGATTTGGCACTGGCCATCATCGACGTTCAAATGCCAGGGATGAATGGTTACGAGCTGGTGACCATGATGAATGAAGACAGGGAGGGAGACAAGGTTCCCGTCATTTTCCTGACAGCCAATAACAGCAACAGTCTGGATGTAATTAAGGGGTACAGTGTTGGAGCCGTTGATTATCTGATCAAACCTTTTCCGAATTTTATTCTGGTTAGTAAGGTCAACACCTTCCTCGAAATTTACAACCAGAAAAAGACCATCCGCGATGATGCCATATTGCTGAAAAAATCGGCAGAGGAGCTGTCAGAACTCAACCTGGTCCTGAAAATCAATGAGGAAAAGTATAGAAATTATATCCAAAGAGCTCCGTATGGAATCTTTGTTGCAGACGAAAATGGGCATTATCTGGAGGTAAATGATACTGCCTGCCGGTTGTCAGGTTATTCGGAAGAACAGCTTCTTCAAATGTCCATCCCGGATATCTTGCCTGAAGAATCCCTAAAGTCAGGACTGGATCATTTTAAAACGTTGGTCACAACAGGTTCCTCCAAAGGGGATATTCTCTTCAAAAGATCAGACGGCACCAAGTGGTGGTGGAATCTGGAGGCGGTCAAGCTTTCTGATACCCGATTCCTTGGTTTTGCGGAGGAGATAACGGCAAGGAAGTTGGCCGAAAATGCGCTCAGAAAGAGTGAGGCAGATCTCAGACAGTCACAGCATATAGCGAGACTTTGCAGCTGGGAACTGGAAGCAAATTCTAATACCCTGGTCTGGTCGGATGAGGTATATGAAATCTTTGACATCCCCCGCGATGGGACACCCGTTACTTCGGAAGCACTCGAGAATATCATTCACCCCGACGATCTGGAACGCTTCACGGAAGTGATCACGGGTGACATTCCTCCCGGTAATCTGCCTGCATTGGAATACCGGATTATACACAGGGATGGAACTATTCACTATCTCCTTGCCGAAGGGCAAATGACAGTCGACAAAGACAGTCGGCCAACCAAGGGATTTGGTACAGTGCAGGATATCACGGAATTCAAACTGGCGGAGCAGGCCATTAAATTGAGTGAAGAGAAGTACAAGACCATGCTGAATGCCTCTCCAGACGGTATCCTGATCATCGACATGAAAGGAATCATCACGGAAGTGTCTGGAATCGCCCTGGAGCTGTTTGGCGCCGAGAACAGGGAAGATCTCTTGAAAAAGAGGATTCTAAGATTTATTCCACCGAGTGAAAAATTTACCATCAGGACCATTCTGGAGAAGACGATCAACGAAGGGCTGGCGCAGGATATTGAGATTAAGATCAGGAAGAAAAACAGGGCCACCTTTGCCGGGGAAGCAAGCATCACCCTGATTCAGGGTTCAGATGGAGAGCCCCTCTCCTTTATGGTGATCGTGCGGGATATCTCCTTCCGGAAAAAGGTGGAGACTAAACAGATACACGCCGACCGAATGGCCAATCTGGGCGAGATGGCTTCAGGTATTGCCCACGAAATCAATCAGCCCTTAAACATCATTTCGATGGTCATGGATAAGATACTGTTTGAAATCGAGAAATCGGATAAGATCGACATTCCTTTCCTGCTTCAGAAATCGGAACGAATATTTGAGAACATTACCCGAATGCGTAACATCATCGATCACATACGTGCGTTTTCAAGGAGCCACGAAGATTATGTGCTCAGTTCCTTTGATGCAAACGTCAGCATTCAGAATGCCACCTCGATGATGATTGAGCAGTTGAAGCATCTCGGAATCGAGTTGTACCTTCATCTCGATAACAAGATTCCTTCCATCATCGGGGATACCTATAAATTTGAACAGGTGATCATCAATCTACTGACCAATGCCAAGGATGCTGTGCTTGAAAAGAAAAACAGAACCGGTATTGCCCAGGGAATGCAGATAGAGATCACCTCTTTTCTGGAGAATCAGTGTCTGATCGTTGAGGTGTCGGACAATGGCATCGGCATCAGCCAGGAAGATATTCACAACATTATGCTCCCCTTCTATACAACGAAGGAAGAGGGCAAGGGGACCGGATTGGGGCTCTCCATTTGTTACCAGATCATCAAGGAGATGGATGGGACCATCGATATACTCAATGACGAGAAAACAATCATCAGACTGGTGTTAAACATTCCGAAAGAGAAGTAGAATACTTGGAAACCAATACTTTCTCCCGTAAAAAATACTTTAGACTAAATGAAAGCTGAGGATAAAATTAAAATTCTGATTCTCGATGATGAGAAGCAATTTACGGAAGAGCTGAGTGGCTTCTTCAACGACTCCGATTATCAGTCCATAGAAGCAAATACTCCTGCTGCCGGGATGAAAATCATGGAGAGCGAGCACATAGACATTCTTATTCTGGATGTGAGGTTGCCAGGCGTCAACGGTCTGGATATTCTTAAGGAGGTAAATACAAGGTTTCCGAACATTGAAGTGATCATTGTTTCTGCACACGGAGACATGGATACCGTCATCAAGGCGATGCGCCTTGGGGCTTTTGATTATTTGCGAAAACCCTTCAGGTACCTCGACATCCGCCTTGCCATTGAACGGACCCAGAAATTTGTACAGTTGAAGAAACAGCTGAGGCAAACGGAGGAGCGGGCTTCGCTGATTACAAAATCACTCGGCGAAAAAATCGACCGCCATTTCATCGGAATAAGTCCACAGATCGTGGAAGTATTCGAACAGGCCTTGACCGCCGCAAATTATCCGGATGTCAATGTCCTGATTACAGGGGAAAGCGGTACCGGGAAGGAAAATATAGCCAGGATTATACACTATTCGAGTCCGCGCAAAGACCACGTCTTTTGCGCAGTTAACAGCAGTGCCATTACAGAGACGCTGCTTGAAAGCGAGTTCTTTGGTCACAAGAAGGGCTCCTTCACGGGGGCGATCTCAGATAAAATGGGATTCTTTGAAGTGTGCAACAACGGAACGCTGTTTCTGGATGAAATTGCGGATATGCCATTTGCGCTTCAGGCCAAGATTCTTCGAGCCACGGAAGAAAAGGTCATTACCAGGGTTGGTGACACGGGCGTTATCAAGACAGACTTCCGTATCATATCGGCCACCAACCACAACCTGCTCAACAGGGTCGAGGAGAAAAAATTCAGGCTGGACTTGATGCACCGGCTCAATACCTTGCACATCCATATTCCGCCGCTGCGGGAAAGAAAGGATGACATTCAGCCGTTGCTGGCACATTTCGCCAATCTCTTTACCTCCAAATACAAAAAGCCAAACATAGAGATTTCCAGAGAACTACTGGATGCCCTTTACAAATATGATTTTCCCGGGAATGTCAGGGAACTGAGAAATATGACGGAACGAGCCATCATCCTCTGCAAAGGGAATGTTCTTGGATCTGGAGACTTTATGATTCATCCCAGCCATCCTGCAAAGGTTGCAGTACGCGTCGAATCCATCAGTCTGAAGAAGAATGAAATTAGCCTGATTCAGCAAGCCCTCAAGCTATCCAGATACAACATTCAGGAGGCAGCCGATGCCTTGGGAATCCACAGGGATGCCCTGAGCAGGAAGATGAAGAAATACGACATCCTTATCAGCAAAAGCGAAGAATAGCCTTGAAAAAGCAGGCCATTCTTCGCTCCTTTTTTTCGTTATCCACCCTCCGCGTTTTTGCGTATGAACGCGTTTTTTTTGATGGCACACTCCTCCTTCGGTTGCCTTTTCCCAAGAGCCGAATCTTCCCATAAATTATATTGAAAATTTATCACGTTCTCTGTGAGTCTGTTGACCAGCTCTGCGGGATTCCTGAATCTGCCCTTAAAATTCTTGGCACAGCCTTTGCCTTATACCCTGCAGATGAGGTAAGCCGTCCCTCGAATGTTAAGTACGGTAATTATTAATAAATGAATAGGAGATTAAAAAAATGGCAGTAGAAAAAACTATTGGATCCTCTAGCCTCGTTGAGGTTATTGACCGTATTCTTGACAAAGGTGTCGTTGTTGATGCATGGGTTAGGGTATCATTGGTTGGTATCGAATTGCTTGCTATTGAAGCAAGAATCGTTGTAGCTTCTGTTGAAACTTATCTGAAGTATGCCGAAGCGATTGGGTTAACTGCAAAAGCCGCATAAGTTTAGCTGCAGTTTAAAGGTATTCTTGCTAAAACGTCCTTTCAAGCCTGATGACTAAAAGCACGCCTTACCAGGAATCTCTTTTTCAAAAAGCTAAAACAGTGTCTGGCTGATTTTCAAATCACTACAAATCCAAACATATGCATACCCGGACAGACCTAAACATTGACGGATTCATTGACAACATCATCTCCTCATACGAAAGTCGGGTTCAGAAAATACAAACTGCCTTCCAATCCTCAGAAACCATTACCGAATCTTCTCACAACCTGTTTGATCACGTTCATCATTCCCTGAGCGACCTCAAGAAAGAGCGGGAGTTGCTGAATGCAAGGATCTGCGAGTCGCTTGCCAAGAACGGTTCCCTTAGGAAAAAGGATTACAACAACCTGATGTCAGGCATTATCAGTACGCTTGATGAGAAGGAAAAAGCAGCAGAGGATCTATTCCTGGGTTTTATAGAAGCACAAAAAGAGACTGCCCAGTCTCTGAAAAATAGTTTATTGCAAATGAAGGATCTTTCAGGATCCGACTCCGGTGAGACCATCACCAAAATCAAGGAACAACTTTCTCGGATTACAAAAATGCAGGAAATGCGGAAAGAAGTCGTCATTTCAACATTTTTGGATTTTCAGCAGATGCACAATCGAATGATTCAATGCCTCGAAAGCATCCTGGAGAAAGGAGAGCATCTCCTGGTAAAAGACATTAAAAACATACTGATCAAAGTATGATGCGTTAAAATTGCAATCAATCAACATTAAATAATAGGAGAGAAAAAAATGGGATTAGCAGCAGAAATGAAAAAGTTGAGCGAGGAGTTACTCGTCTCTTTTAAAAATAGAATCAGTGCCAACGAAGAGTTGGTGACTGAAGTACAAAAAACCCTTGATGGATTCAGAAAAGATCACCAGGAGATGACGGATGTTTTGAATGCCAACGCCGCAACCTTGAGGAAAGACCTGGCCACAGGCAAGAAAGAGCGGCTGCAGGAGTACAGCAATCTGATGAGCAACATCCACCAGACCATCGCATCCGTTCAGCAAGAGGTCACAGAGATCAAAAAATCAACGGTTGAACTGATTCAGGATTTTTCCACCGACAGGGCACAGATGGCAGTCGAATTGGATCAGACCTTCGTACAGAATAGGGCAGACCGTGTACAGAATGAAAATACCAGGATGCAGGAGTTCGATCAATTGATGAAAGAGATCAATTCCGACATTACCAGGCTCAACAAAGAGGTGATGAACATCTTCCAAAGCACCAACAACATGCTGGTTAAGTTCGAAGCAGAACATGTTGAAATGTCAGCCGCTTTGAGGGAAGAACTCAGAAAGAACCTGACCGAACGGATTGAATACACCAGAACACTGTTGACTGGTTTCCAGAAAAAGCTGGCGGAAATCGGCAAGGAAAATCTGAAGATGGCTCAGAAATTAAAGAAAGACCTTGCTGCCGGTGAAACGGAGCGGATGAAAGAATACAATGGCATCATGAAAGGTATTCACTTGAAGATCAAAGCCATCCGCATGGAGGTTAAAGATATCGCAAAATATACGGATGACGTGCTGGAAGATCTGCTTCAGAACCGTGTTCAGGCCGGTGCCGAGTGGAGCAAAATGAAGGATGCCATGGAAAAAATTCGGAAAACAGGAGCGATGCCTGCCCCAAAACCGGCTTCCAAAAAAGCCATCAAAAGTGAGACGAAAATGGAAGCTCCTGTCCAGGAGATGCCAACCAGCAATACCGAAGCGATACCCGCAAAGATTGCCAAACTGGAGGAAAGTGTCTCTCTGGAAGAAAGAGTGCTCGACTTTATCAACAAACATCCCCAGGGAGTCAAGGTTTCCGAAATGGAAGAGCCTCTTGGTGAACAAAGGATGAAATTGGGTTTCACAGCCAAAGCACTGCTTTACGAAGGGAAGGTTCAGAAAATGGACAACACCTATTTCCCCCTGAAATAGTCCGACAATAAAATAGTGGAGTTGATGAACCTGCGTGATTCAACTCCACTTTTTCCCATTTTAAATTCTTCCCGGCCATGACCAAATTTTTCAAATGTTCTTTCTGCAATGGGATGGGGAAAGATCCCTTTGATTTACTCTCGCCAAATTCAGACTGTCTGGTCTGCCATGGCGAGAAAATAGTTGTAGTGCAGGAACCTGTCAGAAAATGCGTTTTTTGTTCCGGTTCAGGTAAAAACCCGCTCGGAGCCAGGGTTACTTGCATCGTATGCGGTGGCAAGGGTTTCAATCACTGTGACAGCAATAAAAAATGTACCCAGTGCATGGGTACGGGAAAATCAAGCGACGGATTACCCTGTACCGGATGCAAGGGATTTGGATTTAAATGACTATCAATCATGGAAAACAACACCAGTACCATTACCAAGAGTTTGCAGAAAAGACAGCAGGCTCTTGATCAGTTCAAAGCACGGAAAGAACTTTTCCTGAAGCGGAAGAGTCAGATTCAAAAGGAGATTGAGGAGGCAGAAACCATTTGGATGGATGCACTCGAACAATTGCCGGATCGATTTTTCCAACTTTGATTCTTCGAAAAGCCGAAATTTCCCTCCCTCCAAATGAACAACCAATAAACCCCCAATCCTTTTATCATGAGCAACAACAATGAAATGAACACGGTACTGGAATTAAAACCCATGTCCAATTTTGTAGAGACGGACTACATCAGAGACATTACCAACCGTGGCCTGATTTATATCAAAGCTGGATTTCCCGTTCATTTCAGAGGACCTTCAGGCACCGGTAAAACAACGGTAGCGATGCATCTGGCCAGCAAAATAGGCCGGCCTGTGGTCATCATCCACGGAGATGCCGAGTACAAAACCTCCGACCTGATTGGGAGCGAGCAAGGCTACAAATACAAGAAGCTGGATGATAAGTTCATTCATTCTGTTCATAAATATGAGGAGGACATGAGTAAGCAATGGTTAAACAATCGTCTTACCATTGCCGTAAAAAATGTATTTACCCTTATTTACGATGAA
>CAINVV010000255.1 GCA_903854235.1 uncultured Bacteroidia bacterium
ATCCATGGGTGGTTTTGGCACTTACGACGCATTGGAACGCCATCCCGAACTCTTTGCAGCTGCGGTCCCTGTTTGCGGCGGAGGCGATACCTCCAGGGCAGCATCCATTGCCGGCATTCCACTCTGGATCTTCCACGGTGCGGATGATGCTGCAGTCGATCCCCTCTGTTCGATGGATATGATGGAGGCACTGCTGAAAGCGGGAGCCCATCCCGGGATGACCATCTACCCAAGTGTCGGCCATTTCTCGTGGCTCGGTGCCTATACAGAACCCACAATGTACGAATGGCTCTTCAGGCAGCACAAATAAAAAAATCTATGGAAGAACAGGAATCGGGTCGCACCCGTCGCATCCGGTACAAAGGGACACACCCCAAGACCTTTCAGGAGAAGTACAAGGAGTTGAACCCGGAGCAATACCGCGACGACATTGAGAAGGTAATCAGTCAGGGGCGCACTCCTGCCGGGATGCACCGATCCATCTGTGTCAATGAAATTCTGGATTTCCTGCAGATTACTCCCGGTCAGACCGGAATGGATGCCACCCTTGGATACGGTGGCCATACCCTTGAAATGGTTCAGCGCCTCTTACCCGGTGGTCGGCTCTATGCCCTGGATGTTGATCCCTTCGAACTTCCCCGTACCCGGGAGCGGTTGGCAAACCTGGGTTATGGCCCGGAAGAGGTAGTGATTCGTAAAATGAACTTCTCCAACATCAATCTGGTCGCAAAGGAATCGGGTCCATTGAATTTTGTCCTGGCCGACCTTGGCGTCTCCTCCATGCAGATTGACAATCCTGAACGCGGATTCTCCTTCAAGGTGGAGGGACCGCTCGACCTCCGGCTCAATCCCAAAACGGGCAAATCCGCGGCAGCATTGCTAAAAACCATCTCCAGAGAGGAATTGACTGATATTTTCCGCATCAATTCAGACGAACCCAACGCAGAATTGCTGGCAGAGGCCATTGCTTCTTCCATCGAAAATGGCATTGAATTGACAACCACCACCTCCCTGCGCGAACTCATCCGCGAGACACTCGAATTTCTCCCTGCTGCAACGAGAAAAGAGGAGGTAAAGAAGACTTGTCAGCGTTGCTTCCAAGCCTTGCGCATCGAGGTGAACGACGAGTTTGATGCATTGGATCAGTTTCTCGATAAACTTCCCGAGGTGCTTGCGCCGGGAGGAAGGGTAGCAATCTTATCCTTTCATTCCGGAGAGGACCGGCGTGTCAAAAAATCCTTTCAATATTTTTTCCGGGAAGGTATCTACAGCGAAGTTGCACCTGACCCCATCCGACCTTCCGCAGAGGAGTGCAATACCAATCCCCGTGCACGTTCTGCCAAACTTCGCTGGGCCATCCGGGCGGCATACGATCTACCTACACAAGCATCCGGTTCGGAATAAAAAATTAGCCCACCATTTTCAAAAGAAGTATAGAATTACAATAGGCAAATCCAAATAAATTTCAAACAGACGACAGATGAAATCAATCCGTATTTTAAGCTGTTTTATTTTGATGGGCTGCTGCATGCCCGTAAACACCTATGGCCGCAAAGTCGAAAAAATCGCCCTCAATTCCGTCAAGATAACCGGTGGTAAGATTTCAGGTAAAGCTGGATCCGATGCGAAAGTATTGGTATTTAAGGGTATTCCCTTTGCTGCCCCCCCTATCGGGGAATTCAGGTGGAAAGCACCTCAACCGGTTGCCAGTTGGAAAGGGACCAAAAAATGCGACACTTTTGGACCCAGCGCGTGGCAAAATCCACCTGTTCCATTCCTGGTGTATACCAAAGAGTTTTTGATCCCTGCCGAACCTTTCGGGGAAGACTGCCTCTACCTGAACGTATGGACCACTGCCACTTCTACTTCAGACCATCGTCCCGTTATTGTCTTCATACACGGTGGGGCGTTCATGTCAGGATCCGGATCGGTGCCCATCTACAACGGAGAATCCATGGCCAAAAAGGGAATCGTGTTTGTTACCATCAATTACCGGGTCGGTATTTTTGGCTTCTTTGCCCATCCCGAGCTGACGAAGGAGTCCGGCCACCAAGCCTCAGGCAATTACGGAATATTGGATCAGATTGCAGCATTAAAATGGGTAAAACAGAACATCACCGCTTTTGGAGGCAATCCGGACAATGTCACCATCGCCGGACAGTCGGCAGGATCTATGAGTGTCAATGCACTGGCTGCCAGTCGGCTTGCAAAGGGATTCTTTCACCGGATGATTGCCGAAAGTGGTGCAAGCGTCGTCAAGGGAGCCTTCGGTGGAACCGAATCACTGGCAACAGCCGAAGCGAAAGGGGTCGAAATCGCCAGGACTGCAGGCGTCTCCTCCATCGCCGATCTTCGAAATAAGCCTGCGGCAGTGATAGGCAAATTACTGAAAGGAATGGGAGCCGTTATCGTGGATGGCTACGTACTCCAGGCAACAATCCCGGAAGTTTTTGCCAAGGGAGAACTGGCCGATGTGCCCCTGCTTACTGGCTGGAATGGAGATGATGCCCTGTTCAATGCGCCAGCCACCGTTGCCTCCTATCGGGAATACCTAAAGAATCTGTTTGGTAGCGATGCAGAAAACATTTTCAAATTCTATCCTGCCTCTAACGACGAAGAGGCCACGCTTGCTCAAAAACAGCTCTCCCGCGACAGCGGTTTTGGCATCCAGAATTATGCATGGGCCAGGATGCAGGCAGAAAAGGGGAAGTCAAAAGCCTTCCTGTACTTCTTTGAACGGAAGGTACCCGAAACTGGCGGAACCAACCAATACGGAGCATTTCATACCGCCGAAGTTCCCTATGCCTACGACAACCTGCGCTTCCTTAACAGGCCCCTGGAACCCGCTGACCACGAACTGGCCAAATTGATCTCCTCTTATTGGGTCAATTTCGCTTCAACCGGAGATCCCAATGGCGCAGGACTACCTATATGGCCCTCTTTTAGGCCCGGTGGAGGAGAAACGATGCGCTTCAACACCGTTTCATCGGCGGGGAAACAACCCAATTCAGAGGCCCTGGAGTTTTTATTGCAACGAATGAAAAAATAATCCGTATAAAAGGTTTTTAACTAAAACTACAGATTATGGAAGTACATGTCAACTACCTGGCCGTGCTCGTCGCTGCCGTCGTCAACTATGTCATCGCTACCGTCTGGTATGCTGCTATTTTCGGAAAACTATGGAAGAAACTTACCGGAATTCAGGAGATGAAACCGAAGCCACTCAACATGGTACTGGTCTTCCTGGGTTCCCTGGTGCTCAGTTACGTCCTCTACCACTCTATTGCCTTTGGCGATGCCTACGTGAAGATGTCGGGCATCAGCGGCGGACTGATGGGCGGATTCTTCGGATGGCTGGGTTACATTGCCCCTGTTACCCTCTGCACCAAACTCTACGAAAAAAAGCCCTGGGGACTCTGGCTGCTTGACAATGGCTTCTGGTTAATTTCTTTGTTGGTAATGGGAGCAATCCTTTCTTCAATGATGTAGGCAAATATTTAATTATCTATTACTTCACTTTTATTTCATATCCGACGATCGCAACAGTTTTTTAAATGTCCACCGGTGAAGATTTGTAGGACAGCGTGTTCGAAAGATGCACTGTATGCTTCATTCGCCTTGTTTGATCAATTTCTGAATGAACTAACCAACGTCTCATGCTTGCCCGTTAGGACAAAACGATGATTGAACAAAGTTCTAACCATTCATTTACCCGATTTCAGAAGACAATTAATACTATTTTATTCAATTATTCAAAAAGTTAAAAAAAAATAGGCGCGTGACATTTTCATGGAAAATAATAGAAAGAAAATATTTATCTTAGGAATCTGAACCGATACTTCCTGATACTATCTATGGGTAAAATTTGGCTGATAACCGATTGATCTCAAATTTTCAGTCTATCATGTTTCCCAATTAGCTAGCAAACAGTTGAAAATTAACAATTTAAATGTATATAAAAATTGGGAATTGCTCAAGGGAACGTATCCAGAAGAGTGATCAAATAAATTGAATGGATAGACTAAACGCATGAGAAACTCCCTTACCAGTTCCGTGTTGATGGCACTTGCCGTAGCATCAATCCTGCTTTTCAGTTGCAAAAAAGAGACTCCAAAAGAACCACCCTCCCTCACAACCTCTTCCGTCACAAACATCACCTCCACCACCCTTACCAGCGGCGGTTTGATCCAATCCGACGGCGGTGCCTCACTGACTGCTCTGGGAACTTGCTGGAGTACCAGTCATAATCCGGATGCAACAGGAGACCGAACTATTGACGGTCTTGCGACCAGTTCCTTCACTAGTCTGATAATTGGTTTGACACCCGGGACTACCTATTACCTTCGCGCATACGCCACCAACAGTGCAGGAACCGCCTATGGAAACGAAGTCAAGACTGCCACGCTCGCTGTTTTGCCAACGCTTACCACCGGGGCAATCACGGGTATCACCTCTGTAACCCTTAGCGGTGGTGGAGAGATCACCAACGATGGAGGTGGTGAAGTGACTGCCCGCGGCGTCTGCTGGAGTACCCACCAGAATCCTACGCTTGGCGACAACATAACCGTTGACGGGGCCGGAAAGGGCACCTTCACCAGCACCATGACCGCCCTGGCTCCCGGCACCACCTATTACATCAGGGCCTATGCCACCAATACCATTGGCACCATCTACGGCAACCAGGTAAGTGCCGTCACACTGGCAGTTTTACCCATCGTCACAACCGGCGCCATCACAACAGTAACTCCTGTATCTGCTTCCTGCGGAGGAAACGTGGTCAGTGATGGCGGAGGTATTGTCATTGCCCGGGGAGTTTGCTGGAGCAAGAATCAAAATCCATCCATTTCGGATGCCAAAACAGTTGATGGATCGGGAATAGGTAATTATCCAAGTTCCATCACGGCACTATTGCCGGGGACTACTTACTATGTGCGGGCTTATGCCACTAACGCCATCGGAACAGCTTACGGTGTCCAAATAGCCACTACCACCACTGCAATACTGGCAACGATAGCTACTACTGCTGCTACCTCGATTACCTCCTCAACCGCCAGCAGCGGAGGAACCATTTCGAATGATGGCGGAGCCCCAGTGACCGCTCGTGGCGTCTGCTGGAGTCATTACCAGTTCCCCTCCACCTCTGACAGCAAAACAACGGATGGACCCGGGACCGGAATTTACTCCAGTTCGCTGACCGGTCTGAATCCGGGTACCAGCTATTACATCAGGGCCTATGCCACCAACAGCATTGGAACCGTCTATGGCGAGCAGTTAACCTTTAACACAAGTGTAAGCCTGGCAAGCGTATCAACCAGCCAGATCACCTATTATGGCTCAGGCTCCTTCTCCTGTGTAGGAACCATCACCAGTGACGGAGGTGGTACTGTCAACTTCCGTGGAATCTGCTGGTCTACCCAGCAAAATCCAACCACAACAGACACGAAAACTTCAGAAGGAATGGGTACTGGAAGTTTCTACAATGCCATCTCAGGATTAACTCCAGGAGTAACCTATTATTTCAGAGCCTATGCCACCAATTCGGCCGGTACAGCCTATGGCAACCAGGTCGTTTATTTGTCGCCGGTAGTGATCCCTACCGTAACCACCACAGCTGCCAGCACCATCTCTACCACCACGGCTGTCAGCGGCGGAAGCATTACTAGCGACGGGGGTGCCGCCATCACTGCAAAAGGAGTTTGCTGGAGCAAGAATTCGTCGCCATTGGTAACCGATTCCAAGACCGTCGACGGAACAGGTACTGGCAGTTACCAGAGTAACCTGTCCGGCCTCACACCAGCCACAACCTACTATTACCGTGCCTATGCCACCAACAGCCAGGGCACCGGATATGGCGATCAGGCTCAATTCGTGACCGCTCAGGTGATTCTGCTTGCAACATTAACCACTTCACCCGCTTCCTCGGTTACAGCCAATGGAGCCATCCTGGCAGGAAACGTATCCAGCGACGGCAATGCTTTCGTAACGGAAAGGGGGATCGTCTATTCCACCACGGCCAGTCCCTCCACCTCCGATACGAAAGTCATCCTTGGCAGTGGAACCGGCAGCTTTTCCGGTGCCGTTTCCGGACTGGCACTCGGACAAACGTATTACTTCCGGGCGTATGCCATCAACAGTGTGGGAACTGCCTATGGGAACCAGAACAGTTTCACCACCACCCCCATTCTCTCGCTTCCAACGGTCAGTACCTCGGCGGTACTCTCTATTACTGGCAACGGCGCCGTTTTGGGCGGCAATGTTACCAGCGATGGGAATGCTACGGTCACGGAACGGGGCATTGTCTATTCAACCTCTGCCAATCCAACCACCTCCGACACGAAAGTAAGCCTGGGCACTGGTACCGGCAGCTTTTCCGGAACGGTCGCTTCGATGGCCTCCGGCACCAGCTACTATGTGAGGGCCTATGCCATCAACAGTGTGGGAACCTCCTACGGTACCGCAATCAACTTCACCACCAGTTTTGTGGTGGTTGCCGGATCGGTCAGCGACATTGACGGCAACAGCTATGCGACAGTTTCCATTGGGACGCAAATCTGGATGACAGAAAACCTGCGGGTCACAAAATACAGCGATGGAACAGCGATCCCGCTCATCACCGACAACGATAGCTGGTCGAATGCCCTGACACCCGGTTACTGCTGGTACAACAACGACGAAGCCACTTTCCGCAATCCCTACGGGGCCCTCTACAACTGGTATGCGGCCAATACCGGCAGGCTCTGTCCGACGGGCTGGCACATCCCTTCCGATCCGGAGTGGACCATCCTGACCAATTTCCTCGGAAATCTCACGCTGGCGGGTGGAAAGCTAAAGGAGACCGGTACGGCACACTGGAGCAGTCCCAATACAGGAGCCACGAATGAGATCGGTTTTTCCCACCTGCCCGGCGGATACCGCACCTACAACAGCGGTGCCGCCTTTTACAGTCTGGGCATTGGCGGAAGCCTTTGGAGCAGCACCTCCAACAACACTACCCAGGCCTGGGAAAGGGCCGTGCAGAATTTCTCGGCAGCCATCCTGGTCATCTCGGCAGAGAAGGCTTACGGGGTGTCGGTGAGGTGCTTGAAGAATTAAACCAATAGATTTTAGCCTATTTGATTCTTTTTTGTTCTTCAAATGGGCTAACTTTAAGGTACAATCCAGCTAGGAGCAAATGGAAAAGAGGGCTGACATTGAACTTTCGTTTCTCCTTTTGAGGAATGAGCCAGTTGTACGATTGATCTTTACATATAATTCCGAACTGATAAGACAACTCAAGGCCAAAACAGCTGCACGCTGGAGCAATGAGCTGAATGGATGGTACATTTCCTGCAGTGATTTCGATCCAGACAGGTTCAGGAAGGAATTTGGAGAATCGCATTATCTTCATGCAACTGCCCAAAACGCGACTGCGATTTTGGAGCACGCCAAGGCGAAGAACCCGGGCAGAGCCACCATACTTCCATCGCTGCTGTTCAAAGAACCAAATGAAGATTTTGAGCAAAAATTGGGTCAGTTCATGGGCTGGATGATAAGTAAAAGATACAGTGAGCAGACGGTCAAGGTTTATTGCGAATGCTTAAAGTTATTTTTCAGGTATTATCACGACAAAAAGGTGGAAGAAATCGACCAACAGGATCTGGTTGAATTCAACAACCGTTACATTCTGGCCAATGGGTATTCGGCGACGATGCAGAACCAGACGGTCAATGCGCTCAAACTTTTTTACGGTCGACTGGAAGGGATGAAATTGAAGATTGAAGAGCTCGAGCGTCCCAGGAGGGCCCATCCGCTTCCGAATGTTTTAAGCAAGGAAGAGGTATTGCAGATTCTAAGAGCCTGTATTAATCCGAAGCACCGCACCATGTTGTGCCTGATCTATGCCTGCGGATTACGACGTGGCGAACTGCTAAAACTCAAACCGGCGGATATTGCGAGCAGCAGGGGTTTGCTGATTGTCAGGCAAGGAAAAGGGAACAAGGACCGGATTGTTCCCATTTCGGAAAAGACCATTGAAATGCTTCGCGACTATTACCGGATGTACAAGCCGAGGGAATGGTTGTTTGAGGGGCAAATTGCCGGTCAGCCGTACAGTGAGCGAAGCTTGCAGATGGTTTTGAAGCACGCCCTCACGGCAGCCCGCATAAAAAAGCCTGTTACACTGCACTGGCTGCGTCACTCCTATGCCACACATCTGCTCGAGAACGGAACTGATTTAAGGTACATCCAGGAGCTGTTGGGTCACAAAAGTTCCAAGACCACAGAAATATACACCCACGTAACTGCACGCAGTCTTCAAAAAATAAAATCACCTTTTGACGACCTTGAGTTATGAATAATAGGTATATTTATACCTACTAAACACGCAATAAACCTGCGCCTACCCATCCAAATTCGATGCGAAAGGGAAGGTTTATTGCGGGTACAAATGAGTTGAACTAAACCTATCGGTAATTTCCTGTATTTGTAATAGTTTTAAGATGAACATTTTAAAAC
The DNA here is from genome assembly GCA_903854235.1 of uncultured Bacteroidia bacterium. Lineage (GTDB taxonomy): Bacteria > Bacteroidota > Bacteroidia > Bacteroidales > Prolixibacteraceae > CAINVV01. Next base: position 8,494 of record CAINVV010000255.1, read on the forward strand.
TATTTATCATGAAAAAAAAGAATCCCTACTGGTAGAGAAGCTGATCCAGGAGATGCAGTTCCGTAATTACAGTCCGCGGTCAGTACACACCTACAGTGAACTTTTATCAAAGGTTGAGTGTGATCTGGCCCTTCCCTTGGACTCTATTACAAATCTGCAACTCAAAGACTACCTGCACCAACGGATTACCAACGAAAAGATTTCCGTTTCTTTGGTCAACCAGACAATCAGTGCCTTCAAGATTCTACAGGTTGATGTCTTAGGCCGTGAATGGGAGCAATTCAAAATCCGTCGTCCACGCCGGGAAAAGAAATTGCCTGTCGTTTTGTCAACGGGTGAAGTTGAGAGGCTTATTGCTGTTACCCAAAACATCAAACACCGTGCAATACTGGCACTGGCCTATTCTGCAGGATTAAGGCGAGGGGAAACTCAAATGATTAAACCTGCAGACATTGATTCTGCGCGCATGCTGGTACGCGTTGTGCAGGGCAAAGGCAAAAAGGACAGGCAAACCATTCTTTCTCCCAAAGTACTCGATCTGCTTCGCACCTATTACAAGATACAACGGCCAAAAATTTTTCTTTTTGAAGCACAAGGCAAAGATGGGGTAAAACTCGCCGACCAGACATTGAACTGCATTATCAAGAACAGCGCTGCAAAGGCTGGAATCAGTAAAAATGTATCTTTTCATACCCTGCGTCACTGCTTTGCTACCCACCTGCTGGAAAAGGGCGTCAACATCCGGATAATACA
>CAINVV010000256.1 GCA_903854235.1 uncultured Bacteroidia bacterium
ATTGATAAAATGCTTAAAATAAAAAACAAAAGAGAAGAGAATAAATATACGATCTGAAATGCATTATCCTTCACCCTTTTCTTTCTATATCCGATCAACCCATTTATACTTGAAATAATTAAAAAAAAGCTTCCCATAATTAGGAGTGAAAAAAGTATCAGATCACTATTTGTGCCATTTTTAAGAAAGTGATCATTTTCTATCATGTAATAGGATAGAATTAAGAACATTGCAGAAAACATTAATTCTCTTTTAATCATAGCAGTTACCATAATTTATACCAACCCATACAATCACCAAAAACGGGCCTAGCCCTGCTCCTGAAAGATGGAAGTTCCATCTTCCTGCCCGCACCGGTGAGCAGTATTTACCCGGCGAGTTTTCCAGACGCAGCAGGGTCGTTGGGATCCGGTGCGGCCTTTCAGACGAAATTGTTGTGGGGCATGTAGAAGGTGATTAAAAACATTTAAGTCAAAAAGTTTAGGATAGGCTCAAAACGAATCGGAAATGAAGCGTCTTCCCGTTCAACCATTCATACTCAGATATGGTTAAAGGTTACCCCCCCTTGTGTTAATAAATTTAAAAATCCAAATTAATTGTATTAATGATAGGATCAGACAATCAAATCATTAACATAATAATTTTCAATTTTCAACAGGAGTCAACTTCAGGTCTTTCTTGCTTTGAAAAGAGCGATCTCTTTTATCAACGACCACTTGAATTGGTGAAAGTGGGTTGTTCGAAAGTAGTTGAATTACCAAGATATTTTTATTAATTTTCAAACCGTTTTCAAATTCCCTATTAGATCGTTAAACGGATAATTAACTTCATTTTATATGGCAAATTCAATTCTTAACAGGAGAAATTTTTTGTTGCTGGGCGCGACGGCTACCCTTGGAATGACTGCTCAGGCTTTGCCCGCTGCGGGTAAGAACAAGAAGAACAAGGAGAAGAAGAAAAAGAAGGTAATTTACCGTACCCTTGGGAATACCGGTATGGAGGTTCCGATCATCAGCATGGGGGTGATGCGTGCCGACAATCCCAACATTCTGAAGGCAGCCTATGAAAAGGGAATCCGCCATTTTGATACCGCAAGCGGCTACGAGAACGGAAGGAACGAAGAGATGGTAGGCAATTATTTTAAGGATATTCCGAGAGATAAAGTAATCATCTCTACAAAAATACACCCACCCAGAGAGGGGATGTCGACGGAACAGTTCCTCGAAAAATTTGACCAGAGTCTGAAACGACTGCAGATGAGCTATGTAGATATCCTGTACCTGCATGCAGGCGGTGACAGGGCCTATACCCTGGATCCCCGGTATACGGAGGCGCTCAAGAGGGCCAAGGCGAGCGGAAAGGCCAGGTTTGTGGGTATTTCGACCCATTCCAACATGGCGGAGGTCATGAATGCAGCCGTCGACAGTAAATTGTACGATATTGTCCTGACCTCCTACAACTTCCGTTTGAAGGACGATGCAGAGATGCAGAAGGCACTGCAAAGGGCCAATGATGCAGGTCTGGGAATCATCGGAATGAAGAGCATGGCCGGTGGCTTCCTGGACAAGGAGAAGAAGAAACCAGTCAATTGCAAGGCTGCCCTGAAATGGGCCTTGTCGAATCCATTGATTCACACCTGCATTCCGGGCATCACCAATTTTGAGATGCTGAAGGAAAACTGGGAGGTTGCCCAGAACCACGAACTGGACGAAAAGGACAAGGGAGATCTTCAGCTGGCCATGAACGAGACCGGGCTCTATTGCCACGGCTGTCTGAGCTGCTCGGGTCAGTGCCCGCAGAATCTGCCGATCCCCGACCTGATGCGTTCCTACATGTACAATTACGGATATTCCTATCCAGCCAAGGCACAGACCACGGTTGCGGCACTGAACCTGCCTGTCAATCCCTGTGAGTCGTGCACAGGAGTTTGCTCGGTAACCTGTCCCAACGGATTTGATGTGCGGGAACGGATCACGGATATTGCACGAATCAGGCTTGTACCTGCTGAATTTCTTGTCTGATCAAGTTGCAAATACATACCTGTCATTTCGCATGGATGATCCAAAAGGATGGTCCGATACTTTCTATAATAAATTACCATGAGAAGAATTCTATTTTTGGGCCTGCTGCTGATTCCATTTTGCACCCAGGCGCAGGAGGTGGTATTTCCAACGCCTGCAAACTGGACATCTGACGGAAAAGTACAAAACTTCAACAAGGAGAATTTGTACGAGCACATCGATGGTGCTGCAGAGTTTTACCTCAGTTATGGTTTCGAAAGCTTGTCTGTTGCTGGTTTTACCAACAACGGGGCAGAGCTGACGATTGAGGTGTATGATCACGCAGACCCCTTGCACGCTTATGGCATATACGGCATGGAGAAATCGCCCAAGGCAGAAACCAAGCCGGTCGGACTCGAGGGTTACGGTGATGCGACTACCTTCAATTTCGTAGCAGGAAAGTTTTATGTGAAGATGAGCGGCATGTTGCTCGAAAAAGCAGCCGGATTTTCCCTGGCTAGTCTTGCCCTTGAGTTCTCCAAAACCCTGTGTTCCAAACCGGAATATCCGAAAGTGATTGGGTTGTTTCCAAAGGAAAATCTGGTTCCCAATACTTGTCAATACATTCCGACGGAATTCATGGGACTTGGCTTTTTGGGTTCTGCTGTGCGGGCAAAATACCAGGCGGATGGCACGGAGGTCACCCTCTTTATTCTGGAAAGAGCCGATCGTGCGGAAGTTGAACAGATGGTGCTGAAATACATTACCTATGCAGAGGCTAAAATCAAAAAACCTGCCGAGGGCGATTTGTTGATCAAGGATCCCAACAATGGCTATGTATTGCTCAGATGGAAGGGGAACTACCTGATAGGTGCCTCCGGATTTACAGACCAGAAAAAGGTGACTCCCTTGTTGGATCAAATTTCAAAAAAACTTTGAATGTTGAGATGCGCTTTGGATTCGGGATGGATGTTTCCCGTTATAAATTAATCCTTCCTGATTGAAGATGATGCAATACGAAAAAATTCCGAATGGCTTTGGGAACCTCAAGGCCATTTTTTTTGATATGGACGGTGTGATTTACGATTCGATGGGGAATCACGCCATTGCGTGGAACAAGGCCTTTGCCGATCTGGGCGTCGACTTCCCGTTGGAGCAGGTCTACCTGAATGAGGGACGGACCGGATCCTCCACGATTCAAATGTGCTTCGCAGAAAAGCTGGGAAGGCGAGCTACCGAAGCGGAGATACTTCATATCTACGCCAAGAAAAGCGAGTTCTTTGAGGAGCTACCTAACCCTGTTGCGTATGATGGAATGAAGGAGTTGATGCAACGAATCAAAGATGCCGGAATTGCCATTTGGGTAGTTACCGGCTCGGCCCAGGAGCAGTTGCTGGATGGTCTTTGCAATGATTTTGCGGGATTGATCGAAAAAGATCGAATAGTCTCCGCAAAGGATGTCCGGCACGGGAAACCACATCCGGAACCTTATCTGAATGCCCTTAAGAAATCGGGATTTGCTGCTGCTGAAGTTTTGGTGGTCGAAAATGCCCCACTTGGCGTGGAGTCTGCCAAGGCGGCAGGCATTCGAACCATTTGCATCAATACGGGAATTCTTGCTGATCAGATTCTGTGGTCGGCCGGGGCGGATGCGGTGGTGAAAGAGGTGAAGGATTTGGAAAAGTATTTAAAGTGACTAAAGTGAACTAAAGTACTTAGGACAGGACAACAGTTGTCGGGAGTCCATAACTTTAGTTCACTTTAGTCACTCCTATTTCAATTCCTCCAGCATCGCCTTGATGTTTCTGTGGATGGTAGGAGCCGTTTCGGGTCCGAGGGAGTTGACCTCCCCGTAAGGGCCACTGTCCCGGCCGTAGGTGAACGGAGCTTTTTCATCCCATTGGCTTTTGGGAACGATGTATCCGATTTCGTCGTTGGCGAGGCCAAACATGAATTTGTATTTACCGGGCATCAGATCGCGGATGGCAGGCACTTCGACGGGGGCGATTTTGTAGTCCTGGCCTTCGGGGGATTCAATTCCTCCGTTTAAAATTTCGGGATAGAGTTCGCCTGGGATGGTCACCATCGAGATGGGTCCGATCTTGATGACAGACAATTCCGATTTCATCTTCATCCAACCTGTGGTACCCCTTTTCATCACGCCGAGCATGGCGGCCAGTTTGAACATGGGGTTGTTGAGCGGGAGTGGTACTGTCTTCGCGATGAGGGAGATCGCTGCAGAGTCGATTACCTCCTCTGGTTTAGCCATGGCGGTCAGGGCCAGGTTGGCCAGTTGTTTTCCCTGTGCGGCCGCCTTTTCGAAGGTAGGAGCCTTGAACTCCTCCCCTGTGAAGGGATCCTTGATGGTCAGGCGCGGATGGGTGGTCATCAAACCTCCCACACAAGCACTGGCATAAATGGCGACACCACCTACGCCCGGTCTCATCAGGCTGTCTTTCTTGAAGACCCCCTTTTCGATTCCTTCCCTGACAAAATGGGGGAAATCCGATGTGAGCAGCAGGTTGTCGCTCCAGAGTGTTTCGGGATGATCGCCCCAGGAGATCAGGGTCCCAAGTGTTTTTCCATTCTCCTTGTCGAGGAACTGCAGCATGCGAAGACCCGAATCGAATACTTCGGGTTTTCTGGTATCGATCACCAGGTTGGCGGCTCCCGTCAGATCCTGGGAGATGGAGAGACGAACCGGACGAATGCTTTTTGCGGCATTGTCGATGGCCTTGGCGGTCTGGTTCTTCACGTATTCCATGTGAGCCGGATTGATGCCGCTCGTGATCGGATTTGGACCCCAAAGACCCAGCAGGTCGGGACCCTCGTGGGTATGGGTGGAACTGATGATGGCATAGGTGATTCCGGATTCCTTCGAAACCCGGTTTCTCACATCGATCACATCGTTGTTCATGAAGCCGATGGCATCGAGGACGACGATGGCCAGCCGGGTTTTTCCGTCGTCGATGACCATGGCCCGTGCCCAGAGGTCGTCGTGGATGCCATTGGCTGCCCTGTTCTCTCCGAAACCTGCAATCCAGACCGGATCAAACTTGCCGTTGCCATTTCCGTCGGTGAAGGTCTCGCCTTTTTTGGGTTCGTATTCGGCATTCTTGTTTTTATCATCCCAGCGATCGGGTACGGTGGGGGTAATGGGCATGGCTGAAAATCCGGCAGAGAGCTGTGCCGGGGCGTTGTTGAGAATTTTCAGGTCGACATTGTAATCGGGATGCTGATCCTTGAGGTTGTGACTGATCCATACGATCAGGCAGATCAGCAGAAGCAAAAAAACCAATCCAAGGTATTTGAAAAATTTCTTCATGTAAGTAGTTATTAGTGATTCGAACCAATTGATCCCAACAAAGATAATCATCAGAGTGTTTGGGCGGTTCATTTTAATTACAAAACATAAAGATTGATCCCTCTCTTGCAGACAATGGATATTCAGCAGATCGTATTTTCAAAGTACTTGTCAACAAGCCTTCTGCGAAGAAATTAATTTTTGTGAAATTCTTTTTTTAAAATGTGTAACAATTTGAAGGGCGGGGAGTCTTATAGGTAGCGAATTTTTAATTGTTAGCGTGATTAAAGAACTTTAGTAGCAAGGCCACTCCTCCGGGAAGTGGCCTTTGTGTTTTAGGGGATAAATGCTCTTTAGAGCCTGTTTACAAACAGCTAAAATGATCCTGGTTTGATTAAAAAACAAGATAAAACCAAAGAAAATAAAAGCTATTTTTACGAATCAACAAAAATCGATAAACAACATTGCTATGACGAACAGAAGAGATTTCTTTAAGACCACTTCTCTGGTAGTTGCGGGAAGTATGGTGGGTGCCAACCTGGTTTCTGCGGCTATCCCGGCAGGAAAAAAGAAAAAGAAGGTAGGCCTTCAGCTCTATTCCCTGCGTGACGACATGACCAAGGATGCAGTCGGTACGCTGAAAAAAGCGGCTGCGATGGGCTATTATTCGCTTGAAACTGCCTCTTATGACAATGGCAAAATTTATGGCATGTTGCCTGATGAGTTCACCAAACAAGTACATGGTTTGGGAATGAAATTGAGCAGTTGCCATTTGGGAGGTCCCAATTATACCAAGGGTACCCATGCTGCCTGTATGGAATGGTGGAAAACTGCCATCGCGGATCACGCCAAAACGGGCATGAAATTCATGATCAAACCCGGAATGAAGTGGCCAGAAACGCTGGATGACCTGAAGCTTCAAATGGATTATTTCAATGCCATTGGAGAATTGACAGCGGCTTCCGGTATGCAGTTTGGCTGGCACAACCATAACCACGAGTTCACCAAGATTGGGGATGAGGTGATCTATGACTTTATGCTTAAAAATACCAATCCCAAAAACGTCATTTTTGAGATGGATGTTTATTGGGTGATGAAGGGTGGATGCTCTCCCATTGAGTACATGAAAAAATATCCGGACCGCATTAAATTGCTTCACATCAAGGATGAAAAAGAGATCGGCGAAAGTGGATTGCTTGATTTCAAAGCTATTTTCGAGCAAGGATATGCGATCGGCATCAAGGATTATTTTGTTGAGGTGGAACGTTACAATTTTGAACCGCTCGTAAGCGTACAGAAGAGTTATGACTACCTGGCTGCCGCTTCTTATGTAAAATGAAATGCTTGATAATTTCTCTCTTTTTGATGGGAGAAATACTTATTACCACAGCTTTGCCCTTCTCCTGCGTTGCCAGGGGAAAGGGCAAAGCTGTGGTTTTAATGCTTCAGCCCGGGCCAGACAATCCAAGAAACAGTGAGGGGGATTTCATTACCCTGAATGACGGAAGGATTTTGTTTGTCTATACCCACTACACGGGCAGCTCTTCCAGTGATCACGCCACCGCTTACCTGGCAGGAAGATTTTCGTCCGACAAGGGGAAAAGCTGGGACACTGCAGATCATCTCGTTCTGGAGAATGAAGGCAAAATGAATGTGATGTCGGTATCTCTGCTGCGACTGAACAACGGCGAGATTGCCCTCTTCTACCTGAGAAAAAATTCGGTCACGGACTGCATCCCGATGGTGAGGATTTCGAGGGATGAGGCCAGGAGCTGGAGCGTACCGGTTCGTTGCATCCCGGACCGTGACGGATATTTTGTCTTGAACAACCACCGGGTGATTCAGCTGAAAAGTGGCAGATTGCTGATGGCCGTGGCCTATCACGGGAACAACATTCCCGGCAGGAAGAACCGACTTGGAAGCGCCTGGAGTTACTACTCGGACGACAACGGCAGGAGCTGGAAACCCGGACTCGAAGCAGCCAATCCCGACAGTGTGATGGTACAGGAGCCTGGTGTGGTCGAACTGAAAGATGGAAAAATCCTGATGTGGATGAGAACCAACTCCGGATTTCAATATCAAGCCTATTCAACGGATGGTGGAGTGAGCTGGTCGGCAGCTCAGAAAAGTAACATTCCCTCACCGCTTTCCCCCGCGGCCATCGACCGCATTCCCCAAACAGGCGATCTGCTGCTGGTATGGAACAACGCTGTTAATGCCAATCCGGCGACCAAAGGGAAACGAACCCCCCTGACTGTAGCCATCTCGAAAGATGAAGGGAGAACGTGGGGGAAAACCAGAAACCTGGAGGAGGATCCCGATGGATGGTTTTGCTATACCGCTGTTCACTTTGCAGGATCCTATTTGCTGCTGGGTTATTGTGCCGGAAGTCAGCGCAAGAATACCCACTTGTCGGAGACCGACCTTCGCAGGATAAAACTTTCCAACCTTTATCGCAGCAACTGACGGACCTTAGTTGTAATTCAATTGACTCGGAATAACCCGATTTAATATCCCCTGATTTTCATTTTGAGTGTGTAGACGGAGGTGCGGGCCGTAATAAAAAGGACATTCCGTTTCTTCCCGCCAAAACAGAGGTTGGATGGTTGTTCAGGGATGGCAATTTTGGCGATGTTTTCCCCTTTTGAATTGAACACGGAGACACATTGATTGGTGAGGTAGACATTGCCGGCTCTGTCAATGGTCATCCCGTCCGAACCTTCCGGCGCGAAGAAGGTTTTGTTTCGAAGAGATCCGTCGGCAGCAATTTCGTATTTCCAGATTTTGTGATCCTGAATGTCGCTCACGTACAAACTCTTGCCATCAGGCGTTCCGATCAGACCATTCGGTTGTTTGTAGTCGTTGATGACGCGCGTTACCTTCCCTTCCGGTGAAAGGAAATAGACGCCGCGTGTACTCTGAACCTCGAGGTGTCCCTCTTCCCAATAATCGCGGATATAGTAGGGATCCGAAAAGTAGATACCTCCTTTGGGGGCAATCCAAAGATCGTTGGGGCCATTCAGGTGCTTCCCATCAAATCCTTCGGTCAGGATGCGACGTTGTCCGTCGCTGGAGAATGCCACCAGCCTGTTGTGAAGATCGGCGCAGGTTACCAGCTCTCCTTTTGCATTGAAATAGGTGCCATTTGATCTTTCTGAAATTTGTGTGAAGGTGGTGATGTTTCCCTTCTCACTCCAGATCCAGATCTTGTCGTTCGGCTGATCCGTGAAATAGACCCGGCCATCCCGGGCTGCGGCAGGGCCTTCGGTGAAGGCAAATCCACCTCCGGCCTTTGTGACCTGTGCCCCTTTGGCCATCAATTGTTGTTGGTCTTTTGGATTTCCGGCATAGGAAGCCAGGCAACTCGTCAGCAAGAACAGGATCAGGGTGTGTTTTTTCATCATTGTAAGGGAAAACGGATGTTTGCTCCCGGTAATTTTTCAGGAATCATCTGCAACACCAGGGAGAGTAGAATTATCGCCGCAATGATAGTGAAAAAATAGAAAGCCCATCTGTCTTTTGGGAAAAGATCCCTTGAATGGGTCAGGTGAAAAGGTGTAACAGATTTAAGGTAAAGCGGCAGAAAGACCAGAACATTGAGGACATACAAAGGTTGTTCATACCGCACTACACCCATAAAAATCCCTGTAATAAGGTAACTCCAGAGAATGTAAGTGCAGAAGAGGGATAAGAAGAGTATTAAAAGTTCTTGCTGACCGAAGCGCTCCTTCCCTTTCAGTTTTAGTCCGACGATTATATTCAGGACAGCCAGGATGAGCAGTGTTAAAATGGAGAGGAAGACGGCCCTGGAGGTATCGTTTTGGATGAAGCTGCTTTTCATCAGTTCGCTGACGCGGAAGGCATCCTTCCAGACCAGCAGGGGAAAGATCAGCAGGATCATCAGCAAGGAGAGTAAGTTTTCATTTTTCCCGGCAGGTTCGTATCTCTTTGGCCATTCGGAGGTAAATACTCCGTATGCCATTCCCGATCCACCCCAGAATCCGATGTTGTATTCCATCACATTCCACATATTGAAATGAATCTGAAGCAGGTCACCCGATATCTGGAGGAAATTCCCGAAGGAGAATCCGAAACCTGCTCCCAGCATGGCATAAAAAGCGACCCGCAAAGCGGAGGTATGGCCGTTTCGCAGCAGGTGCCAGACCATTGCTGCACCTGCTCCCAGGCAGATGGCCCAGGATTCGTTGCGGGGAGGGGTCATCAGCAGTTCGACCTGTTCGATAAGGAAGAAGTACGCGATCACGCCACCGGCTACCATCTCAGCGAGGAGGGAGGCCCATTTTACCTTTGTGGAGGAACCGGAGGTGAGGGAAAGTCCGACCAATCCACCGCCGATCAAACCGAAGAGTCCGCCGATCACGAAAAGCGAAAGAAAGCCATAGGTGGAGTTGAGCAGATCGGCGGCCTTGCAGTAGCCGGTGACCATTCCGTAACTGATCATTCCAGTGGTGCCCCAACCGATGGCAGAAATGGCGATCACGGGCAGCATTTTGTGGTACCACTCGGTGCGTCTGGCCACCAGCAGTAGTGCGGCGCCTCCGATCATTCCGGCAAAGGCAGCTCCCGGCTCGTGGCCGAACTGTCCACGGATGGCCCAGGCGGTGCCAAAGGCGATTCCCACCAGCAGGATGGAAAGAATGAGTTGATTTGTTTTCATGGTGAAAGCCAATAGTAGTTAATAGGAAAATCAAAGCTACAAAAGAATTATGGATTATGGATGATGAATGGCGCTTCATGCGATCATTATTGCTTTGCATTTTTTCCGTTGTGATCTGATCAATTTGGGTTAAATTTGTAGGAATTAGAAGCCAAGGATGACCACCCTGAAAGTTGATGCGTTTATTTCGAAGATGAAAGAAAATCCTGTTCTGGATATCCGGACTCCAGCCGAATACCAGCAGGGTCATCTGCCCAATGCCCACTCGTTTCCCCTTTTCAGCGATGAAGAGCGGGTCGTGGTAGGAACGCTCTACAAACAACAGGGTAAGGATTCGGCAGTTTTGAAAGGGTTAGAGCTGGTTGGGCCGAAACTCAAAAGTTTTGTTCTCCAGGCCAGAAAGCAGAAAGGGGCACTCTGTCTCTATTGCTGGCGGGGAGGAATGCGCAGCCATAGCATGGCCTGGCTGCTGGAGACTGCCGGTAGGGAGGTTTATATACTGGAGGGTGGATACAAAGCCTACCGAACCTATTGCAGGGAGTTGATCGCCTCCGGATTGAAACTGATCATGCTCAGCGGTCCTACCGGTTCAGGGAAGACGGAGATCCTGCACCAACTCTCCGCCCTTGGGGAACAGGTTCTGGATCTGGAAGGACTGGCAAATCACCGGGGATCGAGTTTCGGTGGAATAGGCCAGCCAATTCAGCCTAGTACAGAGCAGTTTACCAATCTCATCTTCGAGAAGATGGAGGGTTTTGACAGAATCAGACCCATCTGGGTGGAAGGGGAGAGCCAGACCATCGGAAAGGTCTCCATCCTAAATGAACTGTTTTTTCAAATGAACAACTGTCCGACCATCCGCATCGATCCTCCCCGGGAGGAAAGGGTGAAGCGGCTCTTGCGCGATTATGCCGGATTTCCGGTGGAGGAGCTTCGGCTAAGTATCGAAAAGATTTCCAAACGGCTGGGAGGCAAGGATACCCAGGATACGCTGGAGGCCCTTTCGGTTGGTGATTTTCAAAAAGTGGTGGAGTTAACCCTTGACTATTACGACAAGGGATACGAATTCAGCATGGCGCGCAGGGAGACTGAGATGACGCCATTTGTTCCAACCTCCTACGATCCAGAAACGATGGCACCGGAGCTGCTTGAGTTTGTGTACACCAGACTTTTGACTGGGGCAACAAAATGCGATTAAAATGTCGCCGTTATGCGGCTTTGCTCCCTCGGTTATGTATGTGTCCTACCATACTTTCGCCGTTTTACGGCTATTTGGTTTTGATGTCTAGTTTTGAATTATCGGCGCATTGCACCAAAATTATGGCAGAAAATGAATAAATTGACACACTTTTATCCTCCTTGTGGCGGAAGGTTGGTGCCTTATAAAGACGAATTCAAATATTTGTAAAAATGCAAACAGTAGATGGAAAAGGGTTGCTTTGTCCGCAACCATTGATTTTAACCAGAAAGGCATTGAAAAAATGTCTGCCGGGTGAGACCCTGAAAATTGAATGCGATAACCGCACTGCTTTCCAGAATATTTTGACCTATCTGAAGGATCAGTCGCTTGCCCCCACCGGCACCGAAGTGGATGGCCTCTTTCAGATCACGGTAGTGAATCAGCCTGTTGAGGGAGAGGAAAATTCAAAATCCTATGGCATTGATCCCGGAACCTGCTCCACGGCCTATGTCGTCGTGGTGAGCAGCGAAAAGATGGGCGATGGTGATCCCGAACTGGGAACCATCCTGATGAAAGGGTTTCTGAATGCGCTGATTGAACAGTCCGTCCTTCCTACCCACTTGCTTTTTTACAACGCCGGGGTAAAACTGGCAACCATCGATTCAGGGGTGATAGCTTCCCTCCAGGCACTGGAAGCGAGTGGTGTCGATATATTGATCTGTGGTACCTGCGTCGAATTTTACGAAGTCAAGACCTTGCTGGCCGTTGGCAGAATCTCCAATATGTTTACCATCACCGAAACGATGGCGAAGACGGGGCACATACTCAAACCATAGATAGTTGTTTCAAGGGTTAACCCCTCCTAACTAAGAATTACACGGATTGCACGAATTGATACACGAATTCAAATCCATTTGCTACAGATTACACAGGTTAAATGGAAAAAATTGAATGGCCGTTTCCTTCCTCCCCATCTTCCAAGTCCTCCAAGTCATTTCAAACCGGAATTACCACAAATTCAGAAACACAATTTATCCATCCATAAATGTCCTCCCATGAATCTCTATTTCGACAATTGTGCGACCAGTTTTCCAAAGCCCGCAGCGGTGGCAGAGGCGATGAGCAGACACCTGAACGAGACGGGAGGTACCTATGGCCGTTCGGCCTATCCGCGCATTCTCAACTCGACCAGGTTGGTGGAGGAGTGCCGCGACCAGCTGGCTGGTTGGATGGGCACCACACAGGCAGATAAGATCATCCTGACCGCCAATGCCACTACCGCACTGAACCTGATGATCCAGGGTATCTGCAAAAAGGGAGGGCACGTACTGACTTCGGCAATGGAGCACAACGCCATCGCCCGACCGCTTCAGCACCTGTGCCAACTGGGACTGATCGAATGGGAACAATTGGACAGTGCCCAGGATGGGCGTATTCTGGCCGATAAAATTGCCACCAGACTTCGATCCAATACCATCCTGGTGGCAGTGTGCCACATGAGCAACGTAAACGGAATGGCTCAGTCGCCCGGAGAGATCAAACGAGCCATCGGGGAGATCCCGTTGCTGGTGGATGCGAGTCAGTCGCTGGGCCAGTTTCCCGTTGAGGTAGATCGCTGGGGCGTCGATTTCCTGGCCTTCACCGGACACAAATCATTGCTCGGACCCACAGGAACCGGTGGCGCTTTTCTCAGGCACCCTGAGTTGGTGGAGCCCTTGTTGTTTGGTGGTACCGGCAGCAGATCCGACTCCCTGTCGATGCCGGCTTTCGTTCCCGACCGCTTCGAGGCCGGAACGCCCAACATTACGGGCATCCACGGACTGAATGCTGCCCTGAAGAACCGGCCTGTTTCCTGTCATTCGTCCGACGATTTTGCCGCCCTGCTCTCAGAAGTGAAAGCGAACAAAAATTACCAGGTACGGTGTGCTGACGATTTCTCCCGACAGGGTAAACTCTTCTCTGTGGTGCATCAAACCCTGAGTTCATCGGAACTTGCCCAACGATTTTACGAGGAATATGGTATCGAATCCCGTGCCGGACTGCATTGCGCACCGCTGGCGCATCGGCATCTGGGTTCCTTCCCTAACGGGGATTGCCGTTTCTCCCTATCTCCCTACCATACGCCGGAAGAGCTGAATTTTCTAGCCAAAGCCATCCACGATGTCGGAAAATAGAGAGATCTGCCTGTTTCAGAACATCCGCCAAGTGATCAAGGCGGAGTTGTGGTGCGTGAAGAACAAGATTCAGGTGCGCGTGATTCCTGTGCCCAAACCCTATTCGACAGAATGTGGGCTCTGTCTGGAACTGGACGGGGCGGATGGCGACAGGCTGGAACAGTTTGCAGTGGAGAACGGAATGTGGATTCAGAGAATCCAAAGCGTAAAATAGCTAACCCCTTTCCAACCACGAATTACACGAATAGAAACACGAATTACCAATTGTCGA
>CAINVV010000257.1 GCA_903854235.1 uncultured Bacteroidia bacterium
CCCCGCACGACATGGACGGATTGATCAAATTGTACGGAGGGAAAGCCGGACTGGAGATGATGCTCGATAGTCTTTTTAGCCAAACCAAAGAGTTACTGGGTGAAGATACGGATGACGTGACCGGGCAAATCGGACAATATGCCCAGGGGAATGAACCCAGTCACCACGTGGCCTATTTGTACAATTTCATCGGAAAGCCAAAGAAGAGTCAGTTTTACACCAACAAAATTATCAACACACTTTACAGCAACGGTCCGGAGGGATTGTGCGGCAACGAAGACTGCGGACAGATGTCGGCGTGGTATGTCTTCAGTGCCCTTGGCTTTTATCCGGTCAACCCGGTTGACGGGAGATACTATTTTGGAAGTCCGCAGTTCGAAAGTGCCTCTATCACCCTGCCTAATGGGAAAAATTTCACAGTAAAGGCCCACAATGTCTCAAACGAAAATATTTTCATCAAGGCCACAAAACTAAACGGAAAGCTACTCGAAAGAAGCTACCTCACCTACGACGAGTTACAAAAGGGAGGTCTGCTCGAATTCGAAATGACAGGCAAATAAATTGCCATGCAGTCATTTTCGGATTTGATATTCCCCTGAAGGAAAATAAAATTGGAAGAATCGTTTTAACTAACCAATGGATTCAAATTGCATAGATGGCAAGTTGGTAATCTTTACCGTTGTCTCACAATTTTCAAAGTATAACTCTCCGTGGGCGTTTTGATTTTGACAAAATAAAGCCCGGATACCAGCTGAATCATATCCAGATTGTAATTGGTTGTATAAGGGAAAACCATCTGAATCAGCTGGCCATTGCCCGAATAGACAAAAAGCTGATCGATGACATCTGTGGCCTTAATGGTAAGGAACTGCTGAACCGGATTGGGGTAATATTCCAATTTTGCCGCTTTGACGGGTTCTGTGTTCACCAAAGACAGGTTGCTCGTGGTCCAGTTCTCTGGCAGTTTGTTATCGGCATCGGCGGAGGTCAGAAGAAGGAAGGATCCATTCCCATTGGCATTTGGCCATGGGGAGTCTGACGAATAGGTAACCTCATCAATCTTGTTACCCAACCCATCGAGGAGCAACAGCTGCTGGGTGGTATTTGACAGGTTTCTCGTAAACTGGCCAAATGGCTTGACTTTGTACTTACTTTCGAAGACCACTGCATTTCCGGCCAGGAATAGTTTGGCATTCGCCTCGATTTTGCTTCCATTAGGAAATTGATAGACCAGACCGGTACCGCCAAAATAGATGCCAGACAAATCGACCTGTTTGTTGCTGTTGTTGGTGATCTCGATGAATTCCAGGTCGCTGCTCTTCGGGAAGTCGACCGTAGTGGAAGGGTTGTAATTTATTTTTGAAATAACCAGCGATGGAATAAACTCGGCATAACATCCCTGATCGGTAACGAGATTCGAATTCATCCAGGCGGTTCGCTCCCTGATAAACGATTCAACCTGCCCCACCTCCAGGGAGTGGCTGGTAAAAGTATTCCACCGGGTTTTCTCCCTTGCTACTGCCTCCGAGATGACTACATCTGTCTGGTCCAGGAAGGCAGTGATGTTGGAAATGTTCAACGGCCCATTCGCGGCAGTCAGTTCGTGCCATCTTTTGGCCAGCTGACACCTGAACCGATCATTTTTAAACAGGTCTTTCCAGAAACTGGATCCCTCATTGTCACCGTTAGAGAATTGCCAGACATTGGACTTGCTGCGGTCATAATTCCAGAGAAACAGGTCATTCCCATAAGTGAGGTTAAAGTCCCAGATAGGTCCTGCCCGCAGTTTGCCATTTCGGTCCTTGTGGAAGAAGGTACTGAACTGATAGGCATCCACGTTGCTGGCCAACTCGTTGATCAGGATGAAATCGACAAAGGAGGCGACATCGATGACAGAAGGATAGCCATTGGACAGGGAGCTATTTCCATCACGGGCGGACATGCGCAGGGCATCGAAAAGGTTGTGAACGTAGGCAGTTTGTTCGTTGGTTGCACTGGCGGGTTTGGGCAATTCATGAATGTAGGTAACACCCTGCTCCAGCGCATTCCCCTGAAGCATAAAAGCCACCGGATCCCCTTCGGCCTTGTCGGCCTTGGTGATGTATCCACCCGAGAGCTCCGGCAATGCATTGTCGGTTGTGGCAATCTTGGTGACATCTACCCGATCGCCACCGGCCTTGATTTTTTCCTGAAGCACATACAAACCCTTGTAATCATCATTGATG
This sequence comes from uncultured Bacteroidia bacterium, assembly GCA_903854235.1. Taxonomy (GTDB): domain Bacteria; phylum Bacteroidota; class Bacteroidia; order Bacteroidales; family Prolixibacteraceae; genus CAINVV01. The sequence goes on from CAINVV010000257.1 coordinate 2,226, forward strand.
ACCACTTCACAATAAACTGTTCTGGTGGCATAATTCCCCATCCTACGCGACAGGTTGTAGCTAAGATAATCTCTTACCAGGGAAGGATCAAAACCAAGTCCGTTGAGAATCCAGTCATTTTCGGAGGGCATACCCAACAGGCTAACATTGTTGTTGCTCACCAGGTCCGATTTCACGGTAGTAAGTCCATATTGTTTCTTCGGCAAGGATTGGGTAGAAGACCCCCGGATCTCGATCATGATCTTGCCATTGTAATTCAGGCTGGCTGCACTGTTCTGGTTGGTCAGATAGTTGCGGTTTCCTGCCCCGTTGAAAATTATTTTCATGGTGGCTGGAATTTTTGGGGTATCAGGAATCTCAATTCCCTGATCTGTGCGGATGATGACAATAGGCAGATTGCTGTCGGTAAAAACTTGGGCAAAGGCTTGTATACTGAAGAAAATTACTAAAAATACGCAGAAGGCAAGCTGTCTCATGATCTAAAAATCAGGTTTTACGGAAGGATGAAGGTACGGCAATAATTTGGGAAAAAGGCTGATTTTTTTCACTGTAGGGAAGATCTCCTCCCGACTGAATCCCATGCAATTTTTTCCATATTGTTCATAATTAATTTTTATGCCTTAAATTGCAATGCTTTTTATTTTTCGATTGAAGAACGACTACTACACACTTTTTACATGTTTAGAAAAATAGGTACGGCACTGCTCTTTCTTGCCATTCTGATGAAGGTGGATGCGCAATCACCGGAAATTGGGAAAGAGAAACACCTTTTCTTCCACGACATTCAAACGGATACCAACCACCACCTCGTTCCCTGGAACAATTCGGATCCGGCCGCTTCCTACGATGAGATCCTTCATCTCTGCTGGAACTATTGGAAAAATGTACCCGGATACTGGATGCGGAAGATTCCCGATTTCAAACAAAAATTCGGCATCGAATTTCCTCCGCTCTACCTTTTGTTCCGCACGCACGATCCTGCCGATATGGGAATCGGAGGAGACCAGTTCGCGATGATGCTCTCCTCATTCAACCTATGGTACGACTACACCGGCGATCAGGCCGTTCTGGATAATATGATTTTCCAGGCGGACTGGTACCTGGCACACAGCCTTTCCTCCCCTACCTGTCTCTGGCCCAATATCCCCTATCCCTGCAACACGGAGAAGATACCGGTGTACGATGGCGACCTGGTGATCGGTAAAGGTTTTACACAGCCCGACAAAGCCGGAAGTTTCGGATACGAACTGGTGATGCTCTCCAAAAAAACCGGCAACAAGAAATACCTGGATGCTGCAATAAAAATTGCCAATACGTTGGCTTCCCAAACCAAGGAGGGTGACCACGACCACTCCCCCTTGCCGTTCAAGGTGAATACGGAGACTGGTGCTACCGGATTCATCCTCTCGAAAGACCGGAAAGGGAAGATCGAATCGGCCTACACCTCCAACTGGACGGGAACGCTGCGCTTGTATCAGCAACTGATTCAAATGAATGCAGGCGACCAGTTGGCCTACCAGGAATCGTTTGGAAAAATCACCAAATGGCTGCAGCAATATCCCCTTGCCAACAACCGCTGGGGACCCTTCTTCGA
>CAINVV010000258.1 GCA_903854235.1 uncultured Bacteroidia bacterium
CCAGGAGCAATTTGAGATAGATTTTAAGGATATTGACGGAAAGCGCTCCTGCTAATTCTCATTTCAATGCAAAAACCTCTTTCTTGTGATTCTGATCCTTTTTCAGAATTGACGCAATCCTTGCAGTGGGAAGTGAGATAACCTGCAGATATTGGTGCGTTTTTTTTGTCGGATTGGATATCATCTTCACTATTTTTCAAATTGCCGGATCCGGAAAGGAATAAATTTCCCAACATAAAAATTATTACTTTTAGGTGCATCAATTTTGTCAGGGAAGACAGAATAAGATTAAGGGTAGAATATGTTGAAGAATTATCTTCCCTTTGTGCAATGATTGGTCTTCACGGGCAAGGATGAACCCTGTAAATAAAAGAGCATAGCGATGCAAAGATTAAATTTGATTTACCTGCGCAGGTATGAAAGTAACCTGACCGTTTTCATACTTGCCCTCTTACTTATCCTATTAATAAGTTACTTCGATTATGTTACAGGTCCTGATTTGTCGTTCTCCTTTTTTTACCTGATTCCTATTTCCCTTTTTGCAATTTACCGGAACACATCTTATGTTTATGTGTTGGTGTATGCGCTAATTGCATCGGTACTTGGTTTTTTAGCGGAACATATAGGTCGTGGAAATTCTGACCTTTTCCTGACCGTGTGGAATTCAGTGGTCAGGTTGTCAACGTTTATTCTGCTAGGATTGTTGTTGGTGTATCTGAAAGAGAAACTTAAGGAGCTGCGTGTGACCAACGCCAATCTAAAGCAGTTGAACGAAGAAAAGAATATTATTTTGGGTACGGCTGCTCACGATTTGAGAAACCCAATTGCCGGGATCTATTCATTTTCGAATTTGCTGACGAATGATTTTGCAGATCAGCTAAATTCTGAAGCACTTGAAATTGTGGAAATTATAAAATCAACAAGTCACAATTCCTTGTTTATTCTGCAAAATTTGCTGGATGTATCGAAAATTGAATCCGGTCAGGTTGCGATGAATTTAAAGAATCAGGATTACCTCTCTTTTCTGCAACACCAGATCTCTGTTAACCGCATCCTGGCAAAACACAAAGAGATCAGTATTTCTTTTCATTATCCGGTAGTTGAAATAGCACTTCTGTTCGATGAACATTATCTGAGCGAAGTGGTAGACAATCTTCTTTCCAATGCCATTAAATATTCCAATAAAAATACGGAGATCGTGGTGAGAGTATCCCAGGACAATGGGAAACAAATTCTTACGGAGGTGATTGACCAGGGACAGGGAATTCTGGCAGAGGAACAGCAGAAGCTATTCAATTACTTTCAGACGACGAGTAGCCGGCCTACAGGCGGTGAGCAAAGCACCGGATTAGGTTTAGCCATTGCGAAGAAGATCGTTGTTTTGCACGGTGGAGAGATTGGATTGAAAAGCGTTCCAAACGAGGGTTCTACGTTCTATTTTTTATTGCCTGTCAGATAATTGGTATTAGAAAAATTGCGGTTGTAAATTACTTTCCGAACAAAAGCAGCCATTTGGTTTCCCTGCAGCGGTTTATTGCGGATATCTTCTCCAAAATTTCACATTTGAATTTATTTTAATGGATGTAGGTCGGCACAAGTTTGGAATGTAAAACTACCAGCCACCGTTAAACCCATGCTTTAAGGCTTTGCCGTAATTTTCAAGATTGAACTCATAAAGAAAGGGAGCTTTATGCGCCCCGCCGGTTTTGCGCTCCTCCAGTTTGCAAAGAATGTCGTAGGAGAGCATTTTGCGCTGAAAATTTCTTCGGTCCAGTTCTTTTCCCAGAATGGTTTCGTACAATTTTTGCAGTTCAGGCATGGTAAACCGGTCGGGTAACAGGTTGTACCCAATGGGTTGATAGTTCAGCTGCAGACGCAGGGTTTCCAGTGCCTTGTCCAGAATCTGGTTGTGATCCAATATCAATAAATCAATATCCTCAAGCGACTTCCAATGGCAGAGGTCGGAAAATAGATCCGGCGTTGGTTCTGCTTTAGAAAAATCGACAAGTGCGTAAAAGCCCACGGAGATGAACCGCTGGTTGAACCAACTGCTGTCATCAATGGCTCCCGAATCCAGCAAATCCTGAACTCCGGGATTGGTGTTGGAGCGATCAGGACTGCTGAACACTTTGAATTGCTTAAGAAAAATGTGGTCCAAACCTGTGCGTTCCCTAAGGACGCGTGAAGCAGCTATTTCGATGGATTCATCCAGTAAAACAAAACCGCCGGGCAAAGCCCAATCTTTGGTGCGCTTCATGCGAAGGAGCAAAACCTTCAATTGGGAGTCGTGAAAACCAAAGACGACACAATCAAGTGATATATGTTTGAGCAACTGAGTCTCGTCAAGGTGGGAGCTTCTGTTCACGGTTTATATGTTTTACAACAAAAATAGCACTTTATTCTTCCCGATTTTTGATTTATGTAAGAAAAAGATTATTATTGTGTCATAAAGACGCAATAATTTACCGCTTTCTGAATCAGAAAATTATAATGATGAGAAAACAATTTTATTTCCTGATAGCCATACTGGTTATGACTGGTTTGAACCTGTATGGGCAGCAAGCCCTGCAGCGTCCTGCCGATATTGTGTCACCTGAAGTAAGGGAAGACCACACAGTAACTTTTCGCTTCATGGCTCCCGACGCCAGGGAGGTGAAGATCTCAGGCGATTGGATGCCATCCCAGAGTTGGATTCCAGGGAAGGAACTCATGGTCAGGGATGAAAAGGGGCTGTGGACTTATACGACGGCTGCATTGCCTTCCGATTTGTATGGATACTCTTTTTCCGTATATGGATTGAAATCGACAGATCCAAACAATGTTTACCTGATCCGCGATGTGGCTTCGGTGACCAATGTTTTTATCGTGAAGGGCGACAAGGGTGATCTTTACAGTGTCAATAAGGTGCAGCACGGTTCGGTTACCCGGAGGTGGTACGACTCACCAGGAAATGAAATGCAACGTAGGGTCACTATTTACACACCAGCTGGTTACGAAACCAGTAAGGCTAAATATCCGGTACTTTACCTCTTGCACGGCATGGGTGGAGACGAGGAGGCCTGGATCGCTTTGGGCCGGACATCACAGATTCTTGATAATTTGATCGCCCAGGGGAAAGCGAAACCGATGATCGTCGTAATGACCAACGGCAATGTGGCCCAGGAAGCGGCTCCCGGTGAATCGAGTATGGGTCTTTACAAACCCACTATGCAGTTGCCAAATACCATGGATGGCAAATTTGAAGAGACTTTCCCCGATGTGATTAAGTTTATTGAGAGCAACTACCGTGTAAAAGCTGAAAAGTCGGGTCGTGCCATCGCAGGGCTCTCGATGGGTGGCTATCATTCCCTTCATATTTCGAGGTATTATCCCAATATGTTCGATTATGTAGGCCTTTTCTCGGCAGCCATCATCCCCAACGACAAGGCAACCTCCAAAGTATACGAAAATCTGGACAAGAGCCTTGCACTGCAAAATACAAACGGATATAAGCTTTACTGGATTGGGATTGGCAAAGCCGATTTTCTATTTAAAAATGTGACCGATTACAGGGCAAAACTCGATGGAATCGGAATGAAATACACCTACCGGGAGAGCGAAGGCGGTCATACCTGGACCAATTGGCGGGTCTATCTATCAGAATTTGTTCCATTACTTTTTAACTAAATATCGATGATTATGAAGATCAAATGGTTTGATTCAATGCGGTTGTGTGGAGTCCTGCTTTCTGTTTTTGCAGTAGTGGTCCTCCTGCCGGTAAGATCTGCCGGGGCGAATGGTCCGGAAGACAAAAAGATTCAGGAGATTGTGGCAAAGATGTCACTCGACCAAAAGGCTCAGCTGGTGATTGGTACCGGGATGTTTTTCGAACTTCCCGATTCAATTAAGAAGAAGATGCCTCCGGGATTTGGGGGCGAGGTCGATTCCAAGGATCCTGCTTATGCCAAAATGGTCAAAGAGGTGAGGAAATACCTCCCAGGTGCCGCCGGTGTTTCAGCCGAGTTTTTGGATTTGGGCATCGCTGCACAGGTTTTGACCGATGGTCCGGCCGGAATCCGCATCCAGCCAATGCGCAAGGGAGACAAGAAAACCTATTATTGCACGGCTTTCCCAATCGCCACCGTCCTTGCCTCGACCTGGGACACGGAATTGGTATACAAGGTTGGCCAGGCAATGGGCAATGAAGTGAAAGAATACGGCTCCGACATTTTACTCGGACCGGCACTGAATATCCAGCGCGATCCGCTTTGCGGCAGGAATTTCGAATACTACTCGGAAGATCCGCTGATCGCAGGTAAAATGGCTGCAGCAATGGTCAATGGCATACAATCCAATGGTGTTGGCACATCCATCAAACATTTTGCTGCCAACAATTCCGAAACCAACCGCATGACCGTCAATACGATGGTTAGTGAACGTGCCTTGCGCGAAATTTATCTGAAGGGATTTGAAATCACCGTTAAAGAGTCCCAACCCTGGACCGTGATGTCTTCGTACAACAAGGTTAATGGTACTTATACCTCTGAAAGCAATGATTTGTTGACTAAAATACTCCGGAATGACTGGGGTTTCAAGGGATATGTGATGACCGACTGGGGTGGTGGCAGCGATGTGGTTGCCCAGATGAAAGCCGGTAATGATATGATTCAGCCCGGTCAAATTAAACAAAGTGAGGAGTTGGTTGCTGCTGTTAAGGCCGGCAAGTTGGATGTGAAAATTCTAGACATAAATGTTGGAAGAATATTGCGTATCATGCTGAAAGCCCCTCGCTACAACAAATACAATTTTTCAAATAGTCCGGACTTAAAAGGGCACGCTGCTGTAACCCGTCAGGCTGCAACGGATGGAATGGTTCTTCTGGAAAATAAAAAGAGCACTTTGCCAATACCTTCCGGGGTTAAGAATATTGCAGCCTTTGGAAATACCTCCTATGACTTTATCTCTGGTGGCACAGGCAGTGGGGATGTAAACGAAGCTTATACCATCTCATTGATCGAAGGTCTCAGCAATGGCGGATATACTGCAGTTGGAGAATTGAAGGCATCCTATGATTCGTATGTCAAGGAGACCATCGCAAAAAGAGGTCCGTCTAAAAATCCTTTCGCATTTATGGGTGCCAAGGATCCGGTTCCTGAAATGCCTGTAACTCCTGAATTGGCTGCAAGTATGGCCGAAAAGGCAGATCTGGCGTTGATAACGCTGGGTCGTATCTCGGGTGAAGGTATCGATAGAACTGCAACAGAAGGTGATTTTTACCTGACAGCCACTGAAAAGGAGATGATCAAAAATGTCTCCGAAGCATTTCACGCGAAGGGGAAAAAAGCAGTGGTCATTCTCAATGTCGCCGGTGTGATGGAGGTTGCCAGCTGGCGAAACCTGCCGGATGCAATTTTGCTTGCCTGGCTACCTGGTCAGGAGGGTGGAAATTCGGTCGTGGATGTTCTCTCTGGGAAAGTCAATCCTTCCGGAAAACTGGCAGTCACTTTCCCCAATTCCTATAAAGACACACCTTCTGCAAAAAATTTCCCTGGTATTGCCGAGAAATCAGACAAGGTTGACAAGGCCGATGACTTATCAGGATTCTCTTTTATGCGTCGCAAGCCCTGGCAAGTAACCTATGAGGAGGATATTTATGTAGGTTATCGTTACTATACCACCTTCAAAGTCCCAGTGACCTATGAGTTTGGTTACGGTCTATCCTATTCCACTTTTCAATTCAGCAACCTGAAGGTCAATGCCGCCAATTTTACCGGTGAGCTTACTGCCACTGTTGAGGTGAAAAATACAGGAACCGTTGCAGGCCGCGAAGTGGCCCAGGTGTATGTCAGTGCTCCTTCCGGCAAATTGGACAAACCAATAGAAACGCTGGTTGCATTTTCCAAATCCAAATTATTGAAACCGGGTGAATCACAAACCCTGAGTTTCAGGATCGCAACCAAAGATATTGCCTCTTTTGATGATACTACTTCAACCTGGATTGCCGAGGCTGGTGAATACAAATTGAAGGTTGGCGATTCCTCGCTGGCCATCAGCCAATCTGCAGTTTTCACACTTGCCAAAACCCTGGAAGCAGGAAAAGTATCGAAAGCTTTGGTCCCAACTGTGAAAATCAACAAATTGATTCCGATTGCCTCAAAATAAGCGTCGAAGCTATGGTTTAAAAAAAGCTCACCGGGTGACTCTGAGTCACCCGGTGAG
>CAINVV010000259.1 GCA_903854235.1 uncultured Bacteroidia bacterium
GAGCGGATGAAGGTATCGGACGGAAGGCACAAATACAAAAATTTATACCACAAAATATATTCCGTGCTAATGCAACCCCAGCAGGGTTTAAGGTTTGTAACCGAGGCGGCATCAGGAATGTTCGACCCCTGCGGGGTCGCAGAAATACATGCATGCCGGATGCTACAAACCTTGGACCTCTCCGAGGTCGCATTTAATCGTTCCATTCGGGTCGATTTTAACTTTCTGACCAACGTATTCTAACCACCTGCAATCACAGCCAAGACAGGGCTTGCATTGTTATTGTGAACTGCCTCTTTTTCTTAGCACTCCCTGTGGCCCTCTGTATTGGACATGGAGCTACACAGAGCGTAAATTAAGTTTTATTGATCTCAATTGATCTTATTATTTGTGCGATAGCGTGACAAAGAGGACACGGAGATCATAATTGATTCATCTATGATCCCTCTGTGAACGCTAAAATTTTTTGGACTGTGTAGATTTTGAGAATTTGGACAATGATGCAGAGAACACGGAAGACCTATTCCGTTAACTCCGTGTTCTCTGTGTAATTCTCAGAGCTCTTTTTTGACCGCTTTTTCGATCATTACATCTGCCACTCCCATTACCTGATGTGCCGTGAAATTGGTGACGTTTTTCAGGATGAATTGCGGCGTACCTTCTGTTTGTTGCGCATCCACGGTAGTGAAATCGGCTCCGTGAACCTCGTCCAGCACGAAGGCGGGACGCTCGTCCCTGTTGAGGCAACGAAGAACCACATCATTTACTTTTAGTCCTTTCACGTACCTGAAATAGATGCCGTAAGCGGGCATCGAATGCCACCGGTAGGGATCAGGATAGACATCGATGTTTTGCGGAACTTCCTTGTCGATCGCCTCCTTCGTTGCACCTGCCCGGTAATAGATGCGGATGTTGCTCAGGGTGAGATCCTCTATGTAATGCCCCGGAATGCCCATCACCATACCGGCCCCAACCTCCGGCAATTTGGTTCTGCCTCCCACGTCGTATACGTTCAGGTTGCTGATGGTGATTCGCCTGCAGACCCCTATTGGCGTTCCTTCGGGACCACGCATCCTGGCGTTCAGCCGTATGAAGAAGGGGGTGTCGGTGATGTCGCGCATGGTAATGTTGTTGATCACGATGTCTTCGATCATGGCGCCGTCGGCTGTTTCGATGCAGAGTCCCCGGGAGTGTTCGAACACGCAATTGGAGATGGCAATGTTTTTGAATCCGCCGTTCGATTCGGTGCCGAGTTTCAGTCGGCCGGTGATGCTGTGGTTGGCCATGGGATCATCGTCGTTAAAGAGCGACTGAAAGGTACCGTCGATCAGGGTGCCGTGGTCGTAGCCGTAGACCTGGCAGTTGGTGATCGTCACATTTTCCGTGGCTCTGGCATAACCCAGACCGAAGGAGGATTTGAGGCAGAGCCCGTCGTCGGTGGGGGAGTTGATGTTGCAGTTGGAGACCCGCACGTTTTTGCAGCAGTCGATATCGAAGGCATCTCTGTCGGCGTCGGCACGCACATTGTCGATGGTGAGGTTATCCACTCCCGTTGCCAGGATGCAAAAGTGTCCTCCGTGAAGGATGGAGACGTCCCTGATCGTCACGTTGAAGCAGTTCTTCAGTCCGATGGCCTTGTTGCCCGACCCCTGGATTTTGGGTTTGTCGTAGGTGTACAATCCTCTCCCCCAGATCATCCCGTTCCCTGTGATCGAGATGTCGCGGAGGCTGTCACCGTAGATCAGGCTGTTCTTCCAGTAGCTATGACCGAAGTCCTGGAACTTCTTGTACCAGGCATCCTCCTCCGGCAGGTCGTATCCAACGCCGTTTGCCTCCTGATCGCCAATCAGCACGGCACCCTGGTCCAAATGCAGGTTGATCTTGCTCTTCATCCGGATGGTGAAGGAGAGGAAATTCCCGGCAGGGAAATAGACCGTCCCTCCGCCGTTTTTCGCTGCCGCGGTGATGGCGGCATTGATGGCTTTGGTATTGTTGGTTTTGCCATCGCCCTTGGCACCATAATCGAGTACGTTGTAAAAGATCCCTTTCGCCTGGGAGGAGAGCGTCAGGCACGAAGCCAGCAGCAGGGAAAGAATAAACTTTGAATGCTTCATAAATAGTTAATTAGTAGTCATCTTCCGGTACAGCAACATCGGGTAGTTGCCGATATCGCGAGTCCTGCCGGGAAGTAAGCCGAAACTATCAATAATTGCAAAGAGTTCAAAGGAATTCCAAGAAAATCCTTTTGCAAACCACCGAATGATTGGCAGGATGGCCTCAGGGTGAAAAAAATAAAGTGCGACTACGAGGCAGAGGGGACCGTGAAATGGAAAGTTGAACCTTTGCCGACTTCACTTTCCGCCCACAATATTCCACCGTTTTTTTCGACGAAGTCCTTGCAGATGATCAGTCCCAATCCGGTGCTGGGTTCATTGTCGGTGCCTCTTCTGCTGACTTCGCTGCCCAGGCGGAAGAGGTTTCCAATCATTTCGCGGGTCATCCCAATGCCGTTGTCCTGAACAGAGATATGAATCATTTTCTCGTCTGTTCTGGAAGCCTGAAGTGTGATTTCTCCTCCTTGTTTCGTGAATTTCACGCTGTTGGAAACCAGGTTTCGGACGATCGTCTGAAAGACTCTTTTGTCGGTAAAAATTTTCAGGTCGTCGGGGACCAGGTTGATGATCTGAATCTCCTTGTGGTTGGCCGCATCAGCGATTGCGTTAAGACTCTCCTCCAGAAGC
>CAINVV010000260.1 GCA_903854235.1 uncultured Bacteroidia bacterium
TCGCCGAGAAGTTCCCTGGCGCGTTCATCCAGAATCATGTCAATATTAATAGATCCGGCTGTTGCCCTGTAGGAAACAACATTGTCGACAGGGTCATTAACCAACTCAGGATTGGCGGCACGCATTGGAGATTTCCCTGCATTGGCACTTCCAAGGGCGCGGTCGAGGATTTTGTTGTAGTAGACGTCGGCTGTTCCAAGAACGGCGCCTGTTGCACCCTTGACGATTGCCTCTGCTGCCATCAGGTACACTTCGGCAGAGCGGAATAGTGGATCGTTGAAGGTGGAGTATCCGTCACCATAGGTGATACCAGGTTGGAAGAACTTCCAGACCATGGGTGCGCCTCCGGCGAGGACGTCGACGATGGGAGTGGTTCCGGTGATGTAACCCAATCCAACATATTCGTTGGTGTTGATGACAGAGTACTTCTTGGTACCACCCTGTATGTCTACGCCTCTTTGGGCGGCTGTCGTGACAGGATTGGTCCAGGGCATGGCCACAGCGGTAGTATCGCCAATGGCATAAGTCAAGGTCAAGGCCTGTGGGAACGGTTTATTGGATGCCAATGAAATAGAACCTGCTGTCGTTGCATACGAAACGCTGTTGAAGGTCGCATTGTATCTCGGGTCGAGTTTTGGATCGAAGAGACGGTAGGCTGCCCAGGTACAGATTTGGGAAGGGAGGAACCTGTTGTAGGCAGAAGTTCTTGCCTGTTGGGCAACGCCGCTTGGGCCGCCAGAGAACATCTCGTGCATGTTATTTCCAAGGGTGGTAGTTCCAACACTTGGATCACCCTGGTAACTGGAAGCATTGGCATACTGAATGGCAAAGATCACCTCCGCACTCTTGTTGCAGACTGCGACGGAACTGGTTGCCGTAGCGGTCTCCTTGTTGGGGTTGATGTTATGCAAAGGCCAGAGGTTGTTCCAGTTTGTTTCCAGCGGGTACAAACCGGAGGAGATGATCTGGTCGCACAATTGCAGGGCACTGGTAAAATCAGCACTCGATCCGCCAAGGGCATTGTTGTAGTTCCAGCCTCTGGTCAGATAAACGCGTGCGAGCAGGAATTTTGCAGCACCCTGGGTAACACGACCTACATCTTTCTGTTTGGCAGGTAGCTTTGCAATACACTCAGTAAGGTCTGTAATCATTTGTGCGTAGATATCCTTGGAGACGGCTTTAGTTACCGAGAGGGAGGCGGAAGTCGTTTCCACCAACGGCATTGGAATATCGCCCCAGGTCTGTACCGCCCAGAAATAGGAGAGTGAGCGGAGAAACTTTGCTTCGGCGATTCTTACATTCTTGGCAGAGTCGGCCATGTCGGTGATACCTGGTGCCCTGGAAACGACGGCGTTACATCTGTTGATCTCTCGGTAAAGAAAATCCCAAAGCGTTTGAAGTTCACCCAATGAAGCATTCAGACGGATGTCGTACTGGTCATAGGAACTTCCCAGTGGATTGGGTTGGTTAAAATAGATACCTCCCCATCCGCCAGAAGCGAAAATATCGGTTCCCTGAAAGTCAAGGACTCTTTGCTGGGTGATGTCCCTGAGTAAGGGATAACAGGAGGTCACCAGGCTTTCGAAACCTGCTGCATTGGTATAGTAGTTGTCGGTGGTTCTGTTTCCCGGATTTACTTCAGTGAGAAAACTCTGCTTGCACCCTGCTCCAATAATTACAATCAATGCGATGTAAATTAAAGCTTGTCTGGATATTTTAAAAATATTCATAAGATTTATTTTTAAATGTTTTTTATGTGTTTAGAAACCAAGATTTAAACCGAATGTGTAAATGATATTCGGCACGTCATCGATGTAGGTACTTGAGTTGTATTCTGGATCGAGACCATGATACTTACTAAACACAAATGGATTAGTTATTTGGAGGTAGACGCGAACTTTGTCAATTTTAAGTTTGTCAAGAATGGTCTTGGGCATGGTATAGCCAATTGTGATATCAGATACCCTCAGGTAACTGGCATCTTCGTATTGGATGGCCACCTTGTAGGGTTGAGAAATACCAGGACCGTAAAAAGTATTGATTGGATTCTTCCTGGTCCAATAATCCAGTACGATGTGGTTGTAGCGCGTGTTGGTGTAATCACCCATGGTACCGGCCAGCAGGTTGTTGTTGTACATGGTTCCGTTTCGGTAGTACAGCTGGAAGGAGAGATCAAAATCCTTGTAGGTTACCCGGTTGGTCATACCCATGATGAAATTGGGCAGTTGGGTACCCAGTACCTGGCGGTCATCCTTACCTGTTGCAGCGGAGATGACACCATCCTTGTTGGTATCCACGACTTTAACTGATCCGGGTGACTGACCGAATGATTTTGCAGCGATACTGTCTGATATCTGCCAAATTCCTGCGAATTTGTAGTCATAGTAGGATTTTACGGGTTGTCCGACAAACAGGCTGTTTCCAATGATGGCAGAAACGCCGTTGGCCAGGGCATCAATCCGGTTGATGTTTTTGGAGAAATTCCAGGAGGTGGTCCAGGAAAGATCTTTTCTGTCGATATTTCTGGTGTTGATCAACAGTTCGATACCCTTGTTTGAAATTTCACCCACGTTGGCAAAGACCGAATTGAATCCGTAGGAAGTCGGCAGATTTTCCTGTAGGATCAGGTCCTTGGTTTTTTTCTTGTAAACCTCAATTGCTGCAGTGATCCTATTTTTCAGGAATCCCAGGTTCAATCCCAGGTTGAACTCCTGGCTTCTTTCCCATTTCAGGTCTTTGTTACCCAAGTTTCCCGGAGCAAAGCCATTCCCAAGGGACTGGTCGTAACTGTAGATGGTGTTCAGGATGGAGGCTTGTGTACTATAGGGAGCCACATTGGAGTTACCAACCTGCCCATAACTCACCCTCAGTTTCAGGTCGGAAAAGAGGTTGGTTCTTTTGATGAAAGGCTCTTCCACCAACCTCCAGGCCAGTGCCGCGGAGGGGAAAAAAGCCCATTTGTTGGCATCGCCCAACTGAGAGGCACCGTCACCGCGACCCGTGAGGGTAAGCAAGTATTTTTCATCGTAGGAATAGTTGAACCTACCCATGTAGGATTCAATGGTATTCATCTTGTAAGAGCTGGATACACCAGTGATGTTGGCATTTCCTGCGGTTCCCAAATTGTACCAGATAGAGGCATAGGGAAGATTTTGCACGGCAATGGAGTAAGTCTCTGCGATATTCTTGAAGGCACTCTGCAGCACCGTTGCATTCAGTTTGTGTTTTCCTTTGGAGAAGATGTAATTCAACTGATTGTCGAAGGTATAGCTTGTGTTGTCTGCAGTGGAATAGGTCGCTTTGGGAAGATTGACACCTGCACGGTCTTTGGTATAAGTACCTCTATAGTCACCCTGCCGTTGGTCAATGATGGAGGCAGAAATGGATGATTTAAAGGTAAGGCCCTTCATTAATGTAAGTTCAACAAATGCATTTCCCATTTCGTTGGCTACCCTGGTCTCAAACTGGTAGTTGGCAGAATTAGATTCGACCAACGGATTGAGAACCTGGTTGTCCTTGATACCCATCCAGACGGCGTATCCATTCCATGCTCCCTGGTTCAGGTCAAAACCATCGCCTGGGTTGGTCAGATCCTTGTACATTACCACGCCGGTTGGTCTTGCACGGTAAGCAGAACGCAAGGCTTCATAGGAACCGGTTGGGTTGGTACTGTAGTTCAAATAGGCGGTAATTCCTACCCGCAGGTAATCTGTAATTTTGCTGTCGAGGGCACCGTTCAGACTGTATTTCTTGAAAGTACTGCCGGGGATGTTACCATCTTCCTGGATGTAACCGCTTGAAAAACGATAAGTTGTTCCGGTTGATCCACCGGTAACTGCAACTGTTGTTCCCATGGTTGCGCTTGGTTTGGTCAGCAGATCCACCCAGTTGGTGCTTTTATTTCCGTTGATCATCGCCATTTCATTGGTGGAGAAAGTCACTGGGGAACCAAGGTTCAAGACGGCATCCGTGACCACCATTTTATAGAATTGCTGGGCGTTCTGGAGATTGGGTAAGTGAGCGGGGGTCTTGATACCCCGGTAAGAGTCGATGGTTACCTTTGGTCTGCCTGAGGCTCCTTTTTTCGAGGTGATGATGACGACCCCATTGGCACCACGTGACCCGTAGATGGCAGTGGAAGAAGCATCCTTCAAAATGTCGATGGATTGAATATCCGCGGGGTTGATGTCTCGCAGTCTGCCGCCGATTACTCCGTCGATGACCACCAGAGGTTCGGTCACCCCGGTTATGGTATTTTCACCACGAATGTCGATGCTGAATGCCTGTCCAGGCAAGTTGCTGCCTTTCAATACGACGACCCCTGGAACCTGGCCCTGAAGGGCCTGGGTAGCATTGGCGGGAGAGGTTCTGACGATATCGGCTGCCCCGATGGAGGCTACGGCACCTGTGAGGTCTTTCTTCTTTACGGTACCGTATCCAATCACCGCAACTTCCTCGATTCCTACTGTTTCCTGATCCAATATGATGTTGATGACAGGTTTGCCTGAATAGGCAACCTCCTGAACCTTCATGCCCACGAAGGAGTAGCGCAGGATGGCGTTGGCAGGAACATTCGAAAGCGTATAATTGCCGTCAAGGTCGGTGATGACCCCGATGGTGGTGCCGGGTACCGACACGGTAACTCCCGGTAGGGTGGCTCCAGTAGCATCTGTTACTTTACCTTTGACTTTCCCACCTGGCTGTGGAGCAGCTGCGTTGGAAGTCTCCGGAAAGAGAACGATCTGACGGTTGACAACCCTGAAATTGACATCGGTTCCATCAAACAATTTCTGAAGAACCAGGTCGATGTTTTCAGCCTTGGCTTCCAGGTTGACCTTGCGTTCAACGTCCACCTGGTTGTTGTCGTACATGAAAAAGAATTCGCTCTGGGTCTCAATTTCGGCCAGAACATCTTTTACCTGTCCATTCTGAATATTCAGATTCAATTTGGTCTTTTGTGCATAGCTGGCCGAATAGGCATTCAGGATATTCAAAACCAGCAAGAATAGCGTTAATCGCATAGTTAAGAGGATTTTTTGCACCACCCTGTTTCGATGGCATGCCAGCGTTAGTTTTTTTTTCATAATTTTGAATGATTTAGTTTAAATTGCCATGCAGGCCATTTTTGCGGAACTTGTTGCATAGTAATTTGATTCAACAATAAACTGGATTAAAAACAGGGAGTCTCGAA
>CAINVV010000261.1 GCA_903854235.1 uncultured Bacteroidia bacterium
ATCAGCTATTGAGCTGATAGTCATCAAATATAAAAATATACCACCTATTTATGTTCAATATTTTTTGCGCCCATCGATTTAATGGAACTAATTTGATAAATTTGAGTACTGTAAGTGAAGAAAAACACAACAAACATTTTCAATGATTATACGAAGAAAAAACTTTTTACAGCTTTTTCGGGGTACCGGGAACCCAATTAAACTATTGGGACCTCTTTTGGTCCTGATGATCACTGGATTTGACCTTCAGGCACAAACCATTCAGGAGGCCAAGGATCAGGCCTATGGAGGTAACAGGGAAAAGGCAAGATCCATCTGCCGAAGCATTCTTGCGAAGGATTTTGATTCCGAAGTAGCTGTTCTCATGGCGCGCACCTATGCCTGGGATGGAAATTATGATTCAACAAAAATCGTGATTTCACAGGTCCTGCGGAAAGATCCCGAACATTGGGATGCCTTGGATTGCCTGTCTGATGTGCAGTTTTGGGAAGAGAAATACAAGGAGGCCATAGAAACCTGCAATATCATCCTGACTAAAGATGCAATTGACGAACAATTTCTTTTCAAGAAGGCCAAAATACTCAATGCCATGGGGCTTTACGACCAGGCAGCCAAACAGTTGATTAAGTTACTAAAAATCCATCCTGCCAATGCAGAGGCACGGAATAAACTGTCAACCATCCGCGCCGATCTGCGCAGAAACTTCGTCAGGCTTGCCTACTCCTACGATTCGTTCGAAAAGAATTCGAACCAGGACCCCTGGCAACTTCTCGCCCTATCGTACGGGCGAAAGACGAAGGTCGGAACCATCATCGGCAGGGTGAACTGGGCAGAAAGATTTGGTTCAAAAGGAGTTCAGTACGAAGTTGATGGTTATCCGCACTTCAGTGAAAACAACTATGCCTATCTCAATGTGGGTTATTCGAACCTCACCATCTTTCCAAAAATCCGGACAGGGGCAGAGTGGTACCACAGTTTCCCCAAGGCTTTTGAGGGGTCACTGGGAATGCGGGCGCTATTTTTCAGCAACTCTGACACCTATATGCTTACAGGTACTGTGGGAAAATATACCGGAAACTACTGGTTCTCCTTCCGTTCCTACGTGATACCCTCCTCTTCGGGAACCTCCGTTTCAGGATCCATCCAGACCCGTCGCTATTTTGCGGATCCGGAGGATTACATCGGCTTGAGGGTGGGTTATGGGATCTCTCCGGATGACAGGAATTACGGCAACGGAAGTTCCTCCTACCTGACCCTTAAATCCCAATCCGTAAGGGTAGAATACAACCACCTCTTCCCTGGAATGTGGACGACCAATGTGGGTATCTCCTTGTCCCATCAACAATTTCCTGCAATAGGATATGTTCGTAATTATTCATTTGATTTTGGCATCGGAAGATTCTTTTAATGCTTTCCATCATGGAATATACTCCTCCACTACATTACCTGGTCCGTCAATCTTTCAAACGATTCATATCGTACAGTTTGCTGCTTGCCTGTCTGCTGATCCTGGTCCGGTTTTATGAAATCCTGTTCATTTCTCAAAGAGCCGGTTATCCTGCCGGCAGTACTTTGGAACTCCTGTATGGTATCCGATTTGATCTTTTGCTTGCTTTCAGGGTCTCTGGTTACCTGCTGATCCCTTTCCTTTTTCTGGATCATTACCGGGTTGAATGGGCCAGAAAAATTTTTACGGCGGCGGCTGTTTTGGTCGTAATTGGAGAGGTGGTGTTGCTCCGTTATTTTTCGACTACCAGAATACCACTCGGAGCAGACATTTTTGGCTATTCCTTTTCGGAGATGCGACAAACGGTTGGAGCTTCCGGGGAAGTCAGATTTTCTGCCCTCCTGCCAATCCTGCTTTTCTGTCTGATCGGTGTTTTTGTCTACCGGAGATGGCCCTATTTCAAGGTATCTACCCTAGGAATCTTCCTGGCTACCTTTTTAATGCTTTACGCGACATTTTCGTCCAACAACCTGAACCCGGATCCTGCTGACTACAAAACCGAGTTCTCTATGAACATCGCCGCCAACAAGCTGAACCTCTTTGGCGGAAGCCTCTTCAACTATTACCGTCAAAAGAATGGCACAAGTAAATTTGAACTCAACAGCAGCTCGGCACAAAATGATCTGGCCTCTGATGCCGTAAGGAGTTCTGCACCAGAGGAGAAACTGCTGTTACCTGCCGGCAAAAACGCAAATGGTCCGGTATCGGACCCATCGGCCGCCAGTCCAGCCGTCAGCACGGTTTCTCCGGGCAATCCATTCAACTATGTAAGTTCAGATTATCCCTTTCTGCACGCAGAGACCACACCAGATCTGTTAGCTCCCTTCTTCAAGCCTGATGCTCAAGCGCCCAATGTGGTATTTATCATCGTGGAGAGCCTCGGCCGTGCGTATTCCGGGAAAGATGCCTACCTCGGCAGTTTCACCCCATTCCTCGATTCATTGATGACCAAGAGTCTCTACTGGGAGAATTGCCTCAGTACTTCCGGCCGCACTTTCAGTGTGATCCCCTCCCTGACGGCCTCCCTCCCATTTGGAGAAAAAGGTTTTGCCGACCTGGGAGACAAGATGCCCGATCACCTGAGCTTGATCAGCTTATTACGGAACAGCGCAAATTACAGTTCTTCCTTTTATTACGGAGGCGATCCTAAATTCGACGACATGGAACTCTTCCTGAAACATCAGGGTGAGGTTAAAATTGTTGGGATCAGGGATTTTGGTCCGGATTACAAGCAGTTGCCGGCCGACCAGAACGGATATTCGTGGGGTTTTGGCGACAGGGATATCTTCCGGAAATACCTGAGTGACTTGAAGGCAAACGAGAAGGAGAGAAGAGTGGACCTGATGCTGACCCTCGCCATGCACAATCCCTTCATGGTTCCAGATCAAACGCATTACAATGAACTGGTAGAAAAGAGGATGAGCACAGACAAATTGTCGGAGGAGGCAAAAAAATACAACCGCCAATACCTGCCGCAGTTTGCCTCCATCCTCTATTTTGATGATGCCTTGCGCTATTTTTTCCAGGAATTCAGCAAAATGAAGAGTTTTGAACACACCATCTTCGTCATTACCGGTGACCATCGGATGCCCGAAATCCCCATCAGCACCCAGCTGGACAGGTTTCACGTTCCCCTGGTGATCTATTCGCCGATGCTGAAGCAGGGCGTGAAATTCTCCTCTATGGTCACCCATTATGATGTCACTCCGTCGTTGCTGGCCCTGTTCAAAAACAGACTGAATCTTACGCTGCCGACCCTAACCTCCTGGATTGGCCACGGGCTGGACACACAGATTTCATTTCGAAACCTGAATTCCTATCCTTTGAAAAGAAACACGGGTGAATTAACAGATTACCTGAGTGGAACCCATTTCCTCTCCGGAACAACGCTCTACAAAATCTCGCCCGACCTGAACATCGAACCCGAGAATAATCCGGAGCTCAATGATCAACTGCAAAAGCAATTTAGTAATTACAAGGCAAAAAACAATTTTGCGACCAGAGGCAACCAGGTGATTCCTGACTCCCTGAAAAAATACATCCGAAAGTAATCCATGACACATAAATTTTCCACATTAATTCTCCTACTGGTCGCAGGACTGGTATTCCTATCTTGTCCCACGAAGGGCCAGGGCATTGTCATCGCCAACGAGCAGATACAAACAGCGCTTTTCAACGCCGATTCTGCCAGTGTAAAAGCCTTTTCCGATACGATCAGCTCAAAATACAACAGGGTCATTCTGCATCTTGGACGTTCCTATGTTTTCAGGCGTGGAAATATTTATACTAGTGGAAGAAGCCGAAATAACCTGAAATACTTTGCCGATCAACTTCAGGGAAAGCATATTCCGCTAACCCTTTGGTTTTTCGATAGTTTTGGGGAGGAGGCTTTCGAAAAAATATACGCTGAATACAAGGAGATGGTGGATGAAAATTTAAGAGGACTTGAAAGTATCAAGCTTCCTTACGCAGGAATTGTCATTGACCTGGAGTGGATCAACCTGAAACATGGAAACAACAATGAGAAGCTGGAAACCGTCATCGGTTATTTGCGGGAGCGGATGCCAAAGGACAAGAAGCTCAGTTTCTTCGCTTCATTGATTGAAACGTCCAAGGAAAATGTCCTTCGAGGGTACAATGTAGATAGGTTGATAAGAAGGAGCGCTTATCCGATTGCCATGTTGTATCCGGTAGATGCCGGATTCCATCTTGACGGAAAAACAATCCTCCCCTGGCTCGACGACAAGCGAATCAACTTCTTGAAGCACTACTACAAAAAAGAAAACTGGGAAGTTGCCATTTCACCCGGGGACAAATGGATTTGTCAGCAGCATTTCGATCTCACCGAGATAGAGCCCTTATCGGAAAAACCCAACTTCTCCGCTACTCAGCTTTCGCTGGATAAAACCTCCCGGCAGGAATACTGGAAACTGGAAAGCTATAGTGTAGCTTCACCTATGACTGTAGAATTTGAAAAAGGGGGCAAAAGAGTACTGCATCCCGGCGACAAGCTCTACCACTTCAGTGTGGATCCAGCCATTCTGGAAAGCGATAATTACATCTGGGAGTACTACCACCTCAGGAGTAAAAACTAACAGGAAAGTGCGGGCCAATCTGATGAACCTACACTTTCCTGCTTTTTATTGACGGAAAACTTTTGCCCCGTCGATTTTCAAATCCCTGTTATTTCTTTGGCCTTTCCAGTAATTTGAAAAACTGATCCAGCTGAGGAAGGATGACGATTCTGGTCCGACGATTGGCGGCTTTTCCTTCCGGGGTATCGTTGACTCCGATGGGTTGGTATTCACTTCTTCCGGCAGCGGTCATCATGGCTGGATTCAGGTCGTATTTGTCCTGGAGAACCCTGACTACTGCAGTGGCCCTTTTAACACTAAGATCCCAGTTATCCAGCAGATCCCCTCTTCTGAATGGTACGTTGTCGGTATGACCTTCGACCATAAATTCAATGCTTTTTTGATTTTTAAGCACTGTGGCTACTTTACCCAGAATTTCACTGGCCCTTTCGGTGATGTTGTAGCTACCGCTCTGGAAGAGCATCTTGTCAGAAATATCGATGTAGACAACACCTTTGTCGACCTTGATGTTGATGTCCTTGTCGTCGAGGTTTCCAATGGCACCCTTCAGATTCATTACGAGTGCCATGTTCAGCGAATCGCGCTGCGCCAGCGAGGATTGCAGACTAAAAATCATGTTGTCCTTGATGCCCATATTTTCCATCGACTTTTTGATGCTCTCCGCCTGTGAACTGGAGATCACGGAGAGATTCTCCAATTGCTTCAGAGCCTGCGTATTGTTTTCCTTCAAAAAGGAGATCTGCTCTTTCAAGGCAGCTAGTTGAGCCAGCAAATCGGCAATCTTGGTTTCATTGCCCTTTCTCAATCCCTCACAGGTTGACAAATCCTGTTGAACTTTTGTCATTTGGGATTTTTGATGGGCCAACTGGCTCTCAGAATTTTTGAATTTCTTGGTACTGACACAGGAGGACAGCATAGCCACCGAACACAACAATAGGATAAATTTTGTTCTCATTTTTATCTGTTTTAAACTGATTCTTTTAATTCAATGTCTGGTTTAAGCATCAGAAAGATACGTGAAAAAATCGTATCCTGTCCAACTACCTGATACAAAAATAAGTTTTCCACATGGGCTGACCATGTTCAGAATCAATTATTAACAAAATATAACGTTTCATTTCGCCCTGTTTGAATGGCTTGAACCAATTGGTGACAATTTCTTAACGCTCCATGAAAACTTTAAAAAATATTTTGCGTTTCAATTGATATACATTCTATCCATGACCATAAAATCCAATATATTGAACATACCGGAAGCCGTTACCAAACGAATCGTGATCGTTGGCGGAGGCTTTGGCGGATTGAAACTTGCGTTGAGACTGCTCCGTCTAGACTTTCAGATTGTGCTGATTGACCGCAACAATTACCATCTTTTCCAACCTTTACTTTATCAGGTTGCGATGTCGGGATTGGAGCCCAGTGCGATCTCTTTCCCGTTGAGAAAGGTACTTCAGAATACCAATGTTCATTTTCGCATGGCAGATCTGGAGGCCATTCACACAGAAACCAACGAGATTGTCACAGACATAGGCCGATTGAGTTACGATTATTTGTTTCTGGCTACCGGTGCCAAAACCAATTTTTTCGGCAATGAGACCATCGAAAAAAATTCGATGCAGATGAAATCTGCTCCCGATGCCCTCTTTATCCGGAACCGGATTCTGAAAAATTTCGAAAAAGCGCTGAACAAGGAGACAGAACAGGACATCCGGGCCTATCTGAATGTGGCCATCATCGGAGGGGGTCCGACTGGAGTGGAACTTGCAGGGGCCGTTGCCGAAATGAAAAAATATGTTTTACCCAAGGACTATCCGGAACTCGACATGCGCAACATGACCATTATGCTGTTTGAAGCATCCCCCAGGTTACTGGCAGGAATGTCGCCAGAAGCATCTGCAACCGCAAAAGAATACCTGGAAAGGTTGGGGGTGGTTGTCAGAACCAACACCGCCGTGATCAATTATGACGATAGGATTCTTACACTTCCCAACCACGAAACCATTCAGGTAAAAAATGTGATCTGGGCCGCCGGCATCACCTCCAGCAAGATCGAAGGACTGTCCGAACAGGTGTATGGCAGGAACAACCGCATCCTGGTGAATCGCTTCAACCAGGTAGAAGGGTATCAAAACATTTTTGCATTGGGAGACAACTGTCTGATGGCGGAAGAAGCATTCCCAAATGGGCACCCACAGGTGGCTCAGGTGGCCATGCAACAGGCTAAACTGATTTCCCAAAACTTTCGGAAATTGCTGAAAAACCAGCCACTGAAACCATTTTATTACCGTGATAAGGGTTCTTTGGCCACCATCGGAAGACACCTGGCCGTGGCCGATCTCCCGGTAGGCAAATTCAAGGGATACTTCGCCTGGTTGTTGTGGTCGATCGTGCACCTGCTCTCCATCATCGGAGTTAAAAACAAATTGTTCGTGCTGCTCGACTGGACCTGGAAGTACCTCACCTACGACCAGGCGCTTAGATTGCTGATCAAGCACAAGGGAAGATATTGATCGGGCTAACGGATGGAGGAACTCCCTCAAAAAAGGGGAGAAGCCTGGCAGAAGTTCAGATTTTTTTTGCGCGCCAATCACCTTTCTTCAGGTACAAAAGGGAGAAGAGGCCGATCAGCATAAAATAAACATATTCCGCTCCCCAAACCCATTCAATCTGCAGTTTCAAATGGACGGCTATCAACCAGGTAAATCCCAGGTAAGCCGAAAGGGTTACTGCCTCAATGGCCAGTGATACCCTTGTATTCGCTGTACCAAGCACTCCGTTAAACAGCACACTCATCACAGAAAACACCAGTAAAGCACCGAGAATCAAGTAATAGGAAGGTACCGTGGCTTCAATCAAGCTCAAGTTGTTGGTATAGACGGAGATGACCGTCCGGGGAAGGAAGACCACGACGGCAATAATGGCAACCATGGCAACGAGGCTAAATTTGAGTATTTTGGTGACAACAGGAATCACATTTTCCGGTTTGCCTTCACCCATCGCGCTGCTTACCAGCGTACTGGCAACCGAGCACAATGCCCACCCGGGTATCATCAAAAAAATGTAGATCGAACGGATGATGTTGGAAACCGCCAGCGGTCGTTCCCCCATTTTTTCGACAAACATGAAAAATACAAACCAACTGCCGAAGGAGAGCACAAATTGAGCCATCACATAGATGGATACTCCGAGTGTTTTCCCAATGATGGCCAGATCGGGTTTGACCAGCCGGAAGAGGTGGTATCTTTTGAGATGCTTGTTTCCGCTGGTGATCCAGATAAAAAACAGCAGGGCAAAAGCTTCTGAGATGGAGGAGGCGATGGCCGCTCCCTGAATGCCCATTTTAGGAAATCCTCCGTGACCAAAAATCAGCAAATAATCCAGCACAATATTGAGAACAGCCATAATGCCGGCACTGATGCTGAGATATTTGGTGAATGAGATACCGGTATAAAACGAACGGAACAACAAGGCAGAGGTAGCGAAAAAAAGGCCAAATACCCTGTATTTCAAGAAGATGGAGCTGGCCAGGAAGATGGGTTCAGACGAAAGGACCATCTTCAGAAAGAGCGATCCGAATAAATAGACCAAGGCGGTCACGAGCAGGGAAAAGATTCCGATGAAATAAAAACTGTTGTCAAAGACAGGACCTATTTCTGAATAGTTCTTCTCCCCGTATCTCCTGGCGATCAAGATCTGAACCCCCGTGGTAAAACCAAATCCCACCATAAACAAGATCAGGTAAAAGACCCCGCCAATGGCCGACGCACCCAGTTCAACCTCTCCAACCCTGCCCAAAAATGCTGTATCCGTTACACCGACAATATTTTGTGCCAGCAAACTGAGCATAATGGGCCCGGAGATCTGCCAGATCTCGCGATGGGAGGGAGTTGTCATTTAGAAGGGAAGGATTGTTACCTAGGGTTTGGCTTTTAGGGAATCGCACCAGGCCACAATCTGGTTGATCTGACTCTCCGTCAAGGCACTTTCGGGATGCGACTCCAGGAAACGTTTTGGGGGCATACTTCCCTTTTTGACTTCGTCGGTGATCGAAGAGGCCAGCAACTTCTTTTCCATCGGACTGTATTGCTCCCATACGGAGAAATTTACCTTGGCTTTGGGTTTGTCCCTGCCTTCGTTGGAATGGCAAGTCATACAGGCTGGCTTCAAAATAGAAGCTACCTCTGCAGGAATGGTCGAAACAGAATCCTTTTTCTCCACATTCTGAGCCAATGCACTCCCGGCAAACAAAACCAATGCGGCCAACAACATATTTCGGCCGGCAGTCAACAATGTTGAATTATTCATCTTTGAACTATTAAAAATATTATCAAGTATACTTAATTATTACCAGGAAAGTTACGATATCAAATAATTCTTTCTGGGCTACCCCCAATTTTTCATAAAAGAATTAATTATAACATCATTTTTTTGTTTTTAACCCCATTTGCAAATTATCAAATTATTCCTTTCCCATCTCTGCAACGATCAAATCGGCTAAAACGTCGTATCCACTGTCAAAGTGATGGTTCCCTTGTAAAATCCGTATGCTGACCCCAACCTGTTCAAAGGCCTTCCTGGATTCGGCCCGCTCATCACTCCCAAAAAAAACGACCATCCGCTGTGGACTTCCTGCCTGGATTTCCCTGATGACGTCGTATCTTCCCCTGGTGGTCACCACGTTGAGCATATCAGACAAGTGGATTTCAAAATCACAGCTTTTATCGGGAGAGATAAGCAAGGAGGTACTCAAATTTTTGCGAAGTTCCGCCGGAAGCCGATTGACCACAAAAGGGACTACGGAGGCACCAAATGAGAAGCCAGCCACTACGAAATGCTCCTTCCCCCAGGTTTTTTGCCAGGTTTCGATCACCGAACTTAAATCGCTGGCAGTTTCATCGGGTGTTTTGCTTTTCCAGAAATATTTTTGCGCATCCAGGACAACAACCGATACGCCTCTTTGGTTCAAAGATTGGCCCAAGGCCTCTTCGAACGAATTCCATCCTCCATCGCCAGAAATAAACAGAAGCAGGGGCAGGGAGGAGGTCACCGGACTGGCCAAAATTTTGATGGGAAGTTCTCCGGAGGTGGTGTATGCTGAATTGGTGACAGGGCTCTTTTGTCCATTGATCAGAATAGCTTCACCAGCGCTTTTCGGTACGATGGATTCAGCCGAGACCGATCCGGTAAAAAGGAGGGTCAGCAACATCAATATACAAATCCTCATGGTTCAATGACTTTAGAAAGGGCCCTTGGAACCTGCATCAGGTCATAATCGTGTTCGTAAATCAGGTATTTGTTGTACCAGATGGTGGCAAATTTCTCCTTGTATTCGCGCATTCCTTTGTAATGGGAAAAACTTCTGATTTTCTCATAGGCAAATTTCATGGATTTTTCCGAGAATTTTGTTGGATCGACAAGGCCTGACATGGGAGCAAATCCAAGGTTAACGGTTTCATACCCCTTCTCTTTCAAGTGATTGAACATCTCAACCAGAATGAAATCCATCACGCCATTGGGGGCATCGCACGTTTTGCGCAATAAATCATAGGTGGCCTCATTCTTCACGTAATCCGGGATGATGTTCAGAAAGGCAACCACTTTTTCTTCGGAATTTTCGACCGTTAAGAGGGTCTGCTGCTTCATTTCTTCCCAGTCGAACATCCCCTGTGAAAAGATAATTTCGCTCCTGTCGGTGTCGGAAAGCCATTCATCGGAAACCGACTTGACCTTCTGCAGTTGCCCATCCTTGATCGGAGGAAAATGGAAGTAGATTTTGTATCCTCGCTCCTTCACTTTGGAAATCGCGTTGCGGATGGATTTGCGTGCTCCTCCCTCCAACGAGAATTTGTTCAGGTCGACCACGCCTTCCTGTCCAAGGAACATCGATTTTTTCTTCAGACTCTTGTAGATGTGCAGCGATTCTTCGGGTACCCGGTAGTAAAAACTCTTCAATCCATTCTCGTAACAAAACCTGTCGAACAACCGGATACATTCCCGCATGGACTCATCGTTGCAGGCTACTGGATTTTCCAGCACCACTGCAAAATTTCCGGCAATCCGGTAGGAAATGAAGGCTTCCACCCCTTCCGGCTCAAAAACCATTTTATCCTGATAGGTCTTAAAATAATCGAGACTGGATTTGCCATATTCCTTCAGCAGTCGGTTGGGCCGCTCCAGTTCTTCCGCTGTGGGTGTGTTTTTTAAAATATAAGGGCGAATCAGGGTATAAAACAGAAACGCCAAGGAGAGAAATCCACTCACATTGATGCTTAACAAAAATTTGGAGGCAAATTTATCGACGGGAACCAGGTCACTGCTGCCAACGAGAAAATAGTTCTGAAGGGCATACCGGATGGACTGCAAGAGGCTAAAATCAATGTTAAAGTGTTTGGTATCCAGGTAATAGAATCCGATCACACTGTAAAACATAACCGCAACAATACTTAATACGGCCGTTTGGATTCCTACGGTTCGGAGTTTTGGGTTGTTCTTGATGTAATAGTCTTTTCGGGTGTAGATCAGTACGCCTAGCACAAACAGCGCAGAGAGCGCCTCTTCGTAGTCGACGGCTTTGGTCAGGTTTCCGAAGATGGAGATCACGGTGAGGACCACTGCAGTCCACCATGCGGATCTCAGCCCCTTCAACATAAAAGAGGCAGTGACGAGCAGGATCAATCCGAGCACCAGGACGAAATAGTTGGAGGCAACCATCGTTTCGATGGGAATAAAATGTCTGAGCCATCTTACCCGCTCGTGGATGGCGGGGGTCAATACGGAGACAATGTTAATGATTCCCAGGGCGAAAAGCAGTAACGCTGGCACAATGCGCATGATCAGCTTATTGATTTTCAGGAGAAAGGTAACCACACCCGCAAGCAGTGGAGTCCAAAATTCAAAGAACCTGTAGAGAAAGGTAATGGCAATTGCCTCCACATTGGTGAAACCATATTTGGCCAGCACAAAAGCCATGGATACTTCAATCGGGCCAAGTCCCCGTAGGAAGGGGGAGATGATCAGGAAGACGACGGAGATGATGTAGCCAAGCAATGCGGCAAAAAGAGAAGGCTGTACGTGCAGGGCAAGCATCGCCACATACAGGTGGGCGATACCAACAAATTCGATGATAACGGAAACGGCCACCGTCTTGAGCAATTGTCTCTTGTCCAACTCTGCATCCTCCAATTCGGTGATCAGTTCTTCCAGGGAGGGAAAGATGCGGATGAGTCCCCGGTAGACAGGACCTTTTTTCAGGAAGGAAAGAAAGATTAGGTAAACAAGTGCCAGTAAAAGGATTACAGAAAGCAGGCCAATCCATTCGCCCTCGCCAATGGTTCCATCCACTACGGCGTAGGTAAAGGCGGGAATGGCGACCAGAACGACGGAAAGTATACCCACAAAGCCGTAGATCGTGGAGGCAAAATGGATGTGCGACTTGGTGATTCCTCTTTTTTCAATGTCGCCGGTAAAAAACGCCAAAGAGGAGACTCCCCCCGCCGGGAGGAACACACTGATGAAATTTCGCTTCAAAAAGAGTACGATCCCAAGATGCAAGGGTAATTTGTGCCGGAAAGTGGCAAAAGAGGTCACATACATGTATCCCTGCACCACGATGTAAAAAGAGGTCAGGGATAATCCAAGCAAAACCAGTTCCCAACCGGCAGAACCAAGCAGCAGGTTGATCTGAACCAGTTCGGTCTTTTGATGTTTGAAGAACCAGATTCCTATTCCAATGGACAAAATCGTAAAAATAGCTTGTAGTATCAGCTTGCCATTTTCTCCAATAAAGGAAACCGACAGACTCCAATCGGCCAGGAATTTTAATACTTTTCTAAAACCAGAAGCAACTATTCTTTTTAATCTATTCATTTTTAATTTTTTATACATGATAAAATCACGAGTCATTTTGATTCTATCAGGATTTGAACAGACCAGCATAAAATGTTGGTCATTGTCATGAGACTAACCGTTGGAGGCTCCGTTCCACTCCATTTCAAACCGGACAAGAAACTGTTCCATAAATGCGTGTCTGTCGAGGGCAAGGGCCTTCCCGGTAGGGGTATTCATCCTGTCTTTCAGCAGCAGCAGTTTTTCGTAGAAATGGTTGATGGTGGGAGCATCGCTATTTTTGTACTCTTCCCGGGTCATTTTAAGGTTGGGATGGATGTCAGGATGGTAAAGCAGTCTGTTTTTGAAGCCACCGTAATGGAAGGCCCTCGCAATGCCAATGGCTCCAAGGGCATCCAGCCTGTCGGCATCCTGGACTACCTGCAATTCCGGGGAAGTATATCCCGGCAGGTTATTTCCTCCCTTGAAGGAGATGTTACGGATAATCAGTACCACTTGATCGATAACGGATGAATCTACCTGCAGCGACTTCAAAAATTCTTCGGCTTTTTTAGGGCCGGCCTCTTCATCCCCTCCATTAAATTTGGAATCGGCTATATCGTGCAGCAAGGCTGCCAGTTCAACCACAAAGAGGTTGACGGGTTCTGTTTTGGCAATCAGAAGGGAGGTATTCCAAACCCTTTGGATGTGCCACCAGTCGTGACCCTTTTCGCCCTCCTCCAGTTCTGACTTGACATATTCGGCACAGGCTTTTAAAATGATCTCCGGATCTGATTTCAGTGCCATTTACTATTTTTGTTCATGAATTTCTGAAAGGCTTTATCAATTTTGTAAAATTTCCAGTTCCCCGATTTTCGGGGAGGTAAAGTTATCAGTTTAAAAGATGAAAAGGGCAGGAAAAAACGATCAAAATCTTCTCTTTTTTTGACATACCTATACCCTTCCACTTAGTCATCAAAAGATAACAATTTTCAGAAAGATACGCAAAAATTGGGATAAAAATTAACTCACCTGCCTGTCGAAGTGCCTTAAAAGATTGCAATTCGAGGGATTATCTGCTGGATGGAAGTCACAATAAGCGAGTTTGCTACTCTTTGTTCATAACGCCAAACTTATCCAGAATCCAGAAAATCAGTGAAAGGAATACGCCCACAATAGCCGCAAAGGCCATTCCTTTGAGCTGTACAGATCCGATGTTGATGGTGGCTCCACTCACTCCTACGACGAAGGTTACTGCTCCAAGCACCATGTTTCTGTTTTGGCTGAAATCTACCTTTTGTTCCACAAACATTCTAAATCCCTGGACCGCGATGACCCCATAAAGCAACATTGTAATTCCACCCATCACCGGAGTTGGTATGGTGGAGATGGCTGCAGAAATTTTTCCGATGCAGGAGAATCCGATGGCCAGCAGGGCCGCACCCCTGATCACCCACACGGAATAGACCCTGGTGATGGCCATCACCCCGATATTTTCGCCGTAGGTGGTGTTGGGTGGAGATCCCGTAAAACCGGACAAGACATTGCTGATCCCGTCACCGAGCAGCGAAAGGTGAAGTCCGGGCTTGGTCATCAGGTCTTTGCCTGTAATCTCACTTGTAACAATCAGGTGGCTGATGTGCTCTGCCAGCACCACGATGCAGGCCGGAGCAATGATGAGGATCGCTCCCGGATTGAAAATGGGTGCCTGAAATTTTGGCAATGCAATCCAGGGGGCATTGGAGATGGCTGCAACATCAACCATTCCCATAAAAAAGGCAAGTACATAGCCCGCCACCACGGCGAACAAGATCGGAATCACCTGCATAAAACCCTTGAAAAGAACACTGCCTGCAAGGCCAACGACCAGGGTAAACATGGATACAATCAGCACATTGGGTGAGGCATGAAAGACAGGGACCATCTGTCCGGCTTCGGTAGGCCATGGAGCAAGTCCGGCCTGCTGGGCCGCCACCGGAGCCAGTTCAAGTCCGATGATGGCTACTACGGCACCCATGACAGCGGGAGGCATGATATCGAAATTCTGGA
>CAINVV010000262.1 GCA_903854235.1 uncultured Bacteroidia bacterium
AATCCACCCAGGTCTGCAATATTCTCACCCAGAGTCAGTTTGCCGTCAATCTTAAATCCTTTTGTAACTTCAATGGCGGCAAAGTAGTTTTCCATCTTTTTGCCAAGAGCAGCAAAATTCGCCGAATCGGCAGGGGTCCACCAGTTTCTTAAATTACCGGTGCCATCGTATTTTGCACCTTGATCATCAAATCCGTGGGTGATCTCGTGACCTATCACGGCGATGATACCTCCATAATTGATGGCATCATCTGCATCCGGGTTAAAGAACGGGGGTTGTAGAATGGCTGCAGGAAAGACGATCTCGTTGTTGGTCGGATTGTTGTAGGCATTGATGGTTTGTGGCGACATTCCCCACTCTTTTTTATCCACAGGTTTCCCTGCTTTAGCTACCATGTCACGGTGTTCCCACAAGGAAATATTCATGCTGTTTTCAGCTAGTTTGTCTGGCTGAATGTCGATGGTTGAATAGTCTTTCCAGGTGTCAGGATAACCAATCTTCCAGCTAAAAGCTGCCAACTTCTCTTTCGCCTTCTCCTTGGTGGGTGCACTCATCCATGAAAGTTTCTCAATTCGATCACGGTATGCCGCACGAACGTTTTCAATCATATCGGACACCTTTTTCTTGGAGGATTCGGGGAAATATTTCGCAGCGAAAAGCTTGCCCAAAGGCATTCCCAACCTGTTGTTGGCACTCATAATGGCACGTTCGATACGAGGTCTTTGCTTCTTCACACCATACATGATCGTGTTGTAAAAATGGAACGATTCATTGTAGAAGGCATAAGGCAAAACCGTGGCAAAAGAGGAAAGCAGATGCCAGCGGTAATAGGTTTTCAACGTCTCCGTGGAGGTGCCCTTAAGCAGTTGGTTCAGATTCTTCAGATAATTTTTATCGTGGACAATCACTGTATCTGTTTTCAATCCATAGTTTTTATAATATCCTTCCCAGTTGATCTCCGGTGCAAGCGAATGAAGTTCTGAGTTTGTAATTTTATTGTACATCTTCAATGGATCGCGCATCTCAAAATTCTTCAGTTGAATGAATGCCAGACTGGTTTCGAATTCGAGGATTGTTTTACCCGGATCTGCCACCTTCCAAGCTGCCAACGAAAACATCAGGTCGACATGCTTCACAAATTCTGCACGGATTTTGACCATGGATGAATCCTTATTTTCATAATAGTTGCGATCCCCCAGCGACAAGCCACCCTGTCCCATAAAGACGGCATTCATGGTACTGTTCCGGTCGTCAGCGCCAACTCCGACTGAAAAAGGTCCGCCGATGCCCAATTGATCCAATTCTCCCGTAAGGGCAATCAGTTCTGAATTATCCTTCGTCGCCATAATCTTGTCAAGCAGTGTAGCGATTGGCGAAATTCCCCGTTTTTCAATGGTGACTGTATCCATGTAGGCACGGTAATAATCTGTGATCTGCTGTGCTTCACTCCCTTTTGCCAGGTCATTCTTTGCAAGCAAATCATTGACTATTCCTTTTATTTTCACCTCTCTGGTCTCTTTATCCAGAATATTGAATGAACCCCAGGCCATTTCTGTTCCGGGAATGGGATTGTTTTTCTTCCAGTTACCATTGACAAAGCCATCAAAATCCGCACAGGGTTGAACAGATTTATCCATCGTAGACAGATCAAAGGCAGGAATTTTTTTGGCCTCAGCTGTTGGTTTGGGACTATTTGTACAAGCGGCTAAAAAAAACAATGTGTTGATAGTAAGAACAATTACGGGAAATTTAAATTTTTTCATCTGTCAATAGGATTTGGATTTGTGGACCAATACTTCGTTGTGAAATATACAATTAATTTTAACATCTTCACCTGCAAACAGTAAGAACGCTTTCTCGCAGCAATTGCGCCAACCTGCTTTCTATAATTCTCCTGCTACCCCAAGTTTGACCGAAGCGGTAACGTGGGGGAAACGAGGGGAAGTAGGAAGATAATAAATTCCTTCAGTCTTTGGTACATCGGACTGAAAACCCCATCTGCGAAAGATTGTTTCCGAATCTATTGACCTGTCCAAGACTGTAAAACATTTGATAATCAAAACCGCCGGAAGACCACCAATGACCAATATATCCAAGACCTTCATTTAATCCGCCGGGATAGAATAAACCACCTGGAAGTGCAGTGAAGCCCGTTTCGTTGGTTGCCTCTGTATTGTATTTTATCCAATGATTTGTACCGGTCTCCTTTAACTTTCCTTTGGCCAAACTAACTGTTCCCTGAAACGCAGGTAAAATATTATTCCATTCAGCATCACTTGGTACATGCCATCCGGAAGGGCATAGCTTGCCTGTGACAACTACGTTCCAGTCATAAAGAGCACCATAGATTTTTTTGTTATCAATCGAATAATTTGGCCAATTGTATCCGGAGACAATTAAACTTGCCGAAGAGGTACTGCCATGAAACAACGGGATGTCAGTTCCATCGTTGTATTTGGTAGTTTTCAGATTTTCAGCCATCCACAGTTGAGAGCCTATTTGTATCGTTTTATAAACATTCCCTTCAATATCGGATAAAGTGCCGTAGGTAAGATTTGGATTGAAAACGATGTCGCTACTCACCGATTGAACGGTTTCCTTTTTACAACAAAAAACCGTAGAAAGTGACAAAACCAGAAGAATATAGAAATGTAACCTCAAGCAGCTTTCTATTTTCATGGCAATTGGATTTAAGATCAAACCACTCGAAATTAATAGATTAAAAGCTTATTTCCTAATATTTTTGACTGAAATTGTACGAAACTGAGCCGATTGATTTGAATCTTCTGCCTCTTTTAAATCGGAAAGATCCGGAAGGATTATTGCTCCCCCTCGTTCTCGCTTCGCTCAAACGAGGGGATTTGGAATACCTAATTTGCAATTGTACCAAATAAAAGGTATACTTGTAATAAGTTAAAAATCCAACCATGGCAGACAAATTTTCAGACCCGATCGGACGATTGATGGGATTGCGCTACAAGTCGCACCCTTGGCACGGGATCCACATCGGAGACCACGCCCCGGAAAAGGTAACTGCTTTCATCGAAGTAGTTCCGACCGATACCGTAAAATATGAAGTTGACAAGGACTCCGGTTACCTCAAGATCGACAGACCGCAACAATATTCGAATGTCTGTCCGGCGCTGTACGGATTTATCCCGCAAACCTATTGCGGGAAACTGGTCGGAGACCTCTGCTCCAAAAAAACGGGTAAAAAAGGAATCAAGGGCGACGGTGACCCGATCGACATCGTGGTACTGACAGAGAAGGCGATACATCACGGCGATATTTTGGTTACGGCCAAGCCCATTGGCGGATTGCGCATGATTGACGGTACCGAAGCGGACGACAAGATCATCGCCGTGCTGAACAACGACTTCGTTTATGGTCACTTTACCTCCCTGAACGATGTACCAAAGCACATCATCACCCGTTTGCGTCACTATTTTCTTACCTATAAGGAGATTCCAGGGGAAGAAGGAAACACCATTATCGAAGCCATCTACGACCGGGATGAAGCGTTGGAAGTGATCCGTACTTCCATCCAGGATTACAGCAACCGCTTCGACCATCTGGGGAAGATGCTGATATTGGACGATTGATAAGATTAATAAGTTTTGATATAAAAAAAGAGGAGCTTCAGGCCCCTCTTTTTTTTGTGAAAAATCATCTTCCATGTTGGAATGGTTCTACAGTTCCGCTTTAAATTCTATTTTATTTTCGAACAAGGTCCAGATAGGAATAGTCAAATCCGTTTTTCTCATCGTAGCGGTCTTCGCGGAAGTGCTCCGTCCATTCGGTAAAATCGACGGTGGGGAAGAAGGTGTCTGCCTCCAGATCCTTGTGCACCAGGGTCAGGTACAGCTTTCCCGTGAGGGGATAAAACTGCCTGTAAATCATCCCACCACCGATGACAAAGGCTTCCGGCTCGTTGGCGACGGCTGCAACTGCCTCTTCGACCGACCAGACCGATTCACAACAGGGGAAGGTTTCGCCGGGTACATCCGTGATGACGATGTTCCTCCGATTGGGCAGCGCCCCTTTCGGCAGGGAGAAGAAAGTTCGTTTTCCCATGATAACGGGTCGGCCGGAGGTGATGCTCTTGAATCTCTTCAAGTCTTCGGGCAGATGGAAAAGGAGATCGTTGTTAAGGCCAATGGCGAAATTCTGCGCCACAGCAACGATGATGGAAATATTTTTATGAACCATAAATTTTGAATTTAAGCCCTAAAGATAGGGAAAGAAATTTTCGATTTTGGATTTTCGTTCTCCCCGTCCTTCAGTCCTATTGTCCTATAGTCCTACAGTCCTACAGTCTCAGCACTACTTACACCGAAACCTCTCCCTTGATATGTGGGTGTGCCTGATAGTTGATGAGATCAAAGTCCTCAAACTTGAAATCGAAAATATTCTTTACCTCCGGATTGATCTTCATTTGCGGCAGCGGAAAAGGTTCGCGCGACAGTTGAAGTTTTACTTGCTCCAGATGGTTGTTGTAGATGTGCGCATCCCCGAAGGTGTGGACAAAATCTCCGGGCTGAAGTCCGGTTACCTGAGCAACCATCAGCGTAAGCAGGGCATAGGAGGCGATGTTAAATGGTACCCCAAGGAAGACATCTGCACTGCGCTGATAGAGCTGACAGGAGAGCTTTCCATCGTTGACATAAAACTGGAAAAGTAAATGGCAGGGTGGGAGTTTCATTTTATCCAGATCCCCAACATTCCATGCGTTGACGATCAGTCGGCGCGACAAGGGATTGTTTTTAATCTGTTCGATAACCTGTGAAATCTGGTCTATCTCCCTTCCGTCCGGGGCAGACCACGAACGCCACTGATGGCCGTACACGGGTCCGAGTTCCCCATCCTCTCCAGCCCATTCGTTCCAGATTTTCACTCCGTTATCCTGCAGATATTTGACATTGGTATCCCCCTTCAGAAACCAGAGCAATTCGTGGATGATTGATTTCAGGTGTACCTTTTTTGTGGTGACAACGGGAAATCCTTCAGCCAGATTGAATCTCATCTGGTACCCAAAACGGCTGAGCGTTCCGGTGCCAGTGCGATCCGCACGGGGATTTCCCGTATCAAGCAGGTGTGATAACAGGTCGAGATATTGTCGCATTGCAGTAGTTATTCTTCGGTTAAAGGCAGTTCTGGCTCACTCCTTTTGCTTATTTCATCCCGGATGACGGAGGCTTTTTCGTATTCTTCGTCGTGAATGGCCTTGTCAAGCATTTCATTCAGTTCATCGATCGAAAATTCGTCGTACACGGAGTGTTCATCCAGTTCATCTTCCAGGGCAGTCTCCTCGTCTGAATCTTCAAAGTCGATGAGGATGCCGGTTTGACTCATAACCTCTTCGGTGGTGTAAATCGGACAGCTGCATCGCAATGCCAGAGCAATCGCATCAGAGGTTCTGGAGTCGATGCTGAAGTTTCCCTTTTCACCCGTCAACTTCATCTCGGCATAAAAAATGCCCTCTTCAAAAGCGTGGATAAATACTTCCGTCAACTGGATGTCAAAAGTAGAGAGTACCGTTGTAAACAGATCGTGTGTCAAAGGCCTGGGAGGTTTAAGACCCTCCAGGTTGATGGCAATGGCCTGTGCTTCAACGGCTCCGATGATGATTGGAATTCGTCGGTTTCCATCGGTTTCGGCCAGTACCAGGGCGTAGGCGCCCGATTGATCCTGGCTGTAGGAAAGGCCCAAAATTTTCAATCTGATTTTTTTCACACGAAATGACTTAATTGATCTTCTTCTGCAAAGATAAAATTTTTGTACTACTGAAGTCCGCGTTTTTTCAACAGTGGGGTGATGTCAGGATCCTTTCCCCTGAATTTCGTGTAGATGGCCATTCCTTCATCTGTACCGCAATTGGTAAGCAGGTCGCGGAATTTGGCCGCCAGAACCGGATTGAAAATATTCCCGGATGACTTAAATGCATCGAATGCATCTGCATCCAGGACGGAAGCCCACAGGTATACATAGTAGCCTGCTGTATAACCGCCACTGAAGGAGTGCTGGAAATAGGTACTTCTGTATCTGGGTAGAATTTCATCGATCAGTCCGATCTTGTCCATGGATTGTTTTTCAAATGCCCTGACATCCGCAATGGCAGGATTGGGAGCTGTGTTATAGTCCATATCGAGAATGGATGCTGCAAGTAATTCGGTCGTCAGAAATCCCTGATTGAAATGGCTGCTCTTTTCCAGCTTTTCGATCAACGCGTCAGGAATCACCTTGCCGGTTTTGTAATGTTTGGCATAGGCCCTTAAAACCTGGGGTTCGGCTGCCCAGTTCTCATCTACCTGGGAAGGAAGTTCCACGAAATCGCGCGGAACATCGCGTGCCGTACGTTCGTAAGGTCCATCTGCGAAAACACTGTGCAGCGCGTGGCCAAATTCGTGGAAGGCAGTGGTTACCTCCTCGAAACTAAAGAGGGCAGGGGCATTCCCGGTAGGACGTGTCAGGTTCATCACCATCGAAATAATCGGATCAACCTTCTTGCCGTTGCGGTACTGTCGACCACCAAAGCCGGTACACCAGGCACCTACCCGCTTCCCGTCTCTTGGATGAAAGTCCATGTAAAGGATGGCCAGATGTGATTTGTCCTTGTCTTTTACCTCATAGGCAACCACTTCGGGATGATAAACCGGAAGGTCGGTTCTTTTTTCAAACGTAATGCCGTACAATTTGTTGGCTACATAGAAAAGTCCATTCTGAACGTTTTCCAGCGAGAAATAGGGTTTAAGCTCTGCTTCATCGAGGTTATACCTGGCTTTCCTGACTTTTTCGGAATAGTACCACCAATCCCACGACTGGAGTTTAAATTTTCCACCCTCCTTGTCGATAATGGCCTGCAAATCGGCCCTTTCAGCTTTGGCTCTTGCCAGGGCAGGTACCCACAATTTGTTCAGGAACTGATAGACAATCTCAGGAGTTTTGGCCATGTTTTCGGCAATGACGAAAGAAGCGAAGTTTTTAAAGCCCATCAGCTTGGCTTTTTGGTCACGAAGCAAAACCATTTTTTTGATCAGCTCCTTGTTGTCGAATTGATTGTCATAATCTCCGCGCATGTAGTATCCCTTGTAGAGCTTTTCGCGTAGATCGCGGTTGTTGGCGTAGGTAAGAAAGGGAAGCATGCTGGGCTTGGCGAGGTTAAAAACCCACTTTCCGGCCATACCGCCTTTGGTTGCTTCGATGGCTGCGGCATCCACGACATCAGCGGGTAGACCTGAGAGATCCTCCTTTTTATCGACCACCAACTTGAAGTTCTTGTTGGTCTCGGCAAGAAGATTTTCGCCGTATTGCAAAACGGTCTTGGACAGCTCTTCGTTGATTTTGCGAAGCTTGGCCTGATCTTCGGGTGAGAGGTTGGCTCCACCGCGTTCAAAATCCTTGTAATATTTTTCAGTGACCCGAATTTGCTGGGCATTCAAACCCATTTCGTTCCTTTTTTCATAGACGGCCTTCACTTTTTTGAAGAGGCCTGGATTGAGGGAGACATTATCGTGGTGGCGGGTCAGTTTTGGGGTGATCTCACGGGCCATTTTCTGCATCTCCGGTGTGGTGTTAGCGCCATTGATATTGGAGAAAATACGTGATGCAACGGAAAGCTCATCACCTGCGACATCCATCGCCAGAATGGTGTTGTTAAAATCGGGAGCAGCCGGATTATTGATGATAGCAGCAATCTCTGCCTCGTGCGCCTTGATACCGTCTTCAATGGCAGGAAGGTAATGTTCCAGTTTAATTTCCCCGAAAGGAGGAACCTGAAAAGGAGTCGTAAATGGTTTCATCAATGGATTTTCAGTGGGGGCAGATTTATTTTCTGCTGGTTGAAAGGAGAGAAGCATAAAGGGCATAAAAAGGACGAGGAACACATTTTTTTTCATCTTGTGGAAGTTTGCAGTTCAGTGGGAAAAGGTACAATTTATTTTTGGGAGGAGAAACGATTTTTGTCGGATTTGCAATTTTGCTGAGAAAAATAATGGAGCGGCCATTTTCGGTTTTGAACCGGGCGGATTATCCGAACGCAACTGTAGACTGCTTCTGGATTATCGGATACTTACCCTTGAGATGCGATACCATTCTTTGCGTCTTCAAGGTGAAAAGGATCAACCTCCATGCAGAAAACTCCAAACTCAGGAAGATAGGACCGTGTAAAGTTCGCTTGCGGCATAACGGTCTGTCACCTTTACCAGAAATTTTGCTTCGAGGAGTCTGAATTCGTTAAGCGCTAGTTCCGGCTTGTTGTTTTCTTTGGAAAGGTGGCTCAGGAAGACGCATTGCAGCAATGGATGCGCATGCTCTCTCAATAGTTCATATGCCTGAGTGTTGGAAAGATGCCCGACTTCTGATTCTATTCTGGCTTTCAGGTAAAAAGGGTAGGGCCCTTCCTTGAGCATTTGCTCGTCGTAGTTGGTCTCCAGAAAGAGAGCGTGACACTGGTTCAGATGATATTTGACATTATCGCAGGGGGAGCCGATGTCGGTGAAAACTCCCACGCTGGTAACCTGATGTACCACCCTGAAGGAGGTTGGTTCTGCCGCATCGTGATTTTTCCCGATGGGGAAAATGGTAAATGCACCTACTGTTACCGGCACATTATTTTGGATGGCAAGGTAGGAAATCGGTTTCCAGGAATGGAAGGAGGCCTTGAAGGTTCCTTCCGTCATGTAAACAGGGATATCCAGTTTTTTCCCCATTACCCGGGCACCCCTAACGTGGTCACCATGTTCGTGGGTGATGAAAAGTGTCTATCTTGGAAAAGGCGTTCTTAAGGCTGT
>CAINVV010000263.1 GCA_903854235.1 uncultured Bacteroidia bacterium
GTTTCCAACACCGAAGGGATGACCAGAGAGGAGGTCAAAAGATCCAATTTCAAAGGGAAATCCAACATTCATTACCTGCTTGGAAACCGGTATCACCTGCAGTTGCCCATCCCGGTCTACCTGGCTCAGGGTGGCGGAGAGGTGGTGGTGGATATCCTGGTGAATAAGAGTGGAGAGGTGTTGTCTGCCGCTCCCAGGAGCAATGCCAATATCAGTGATCCAACCATTCTGGCCTACGCCAAACAGGCTGCAGAAAAAACGCTTTTCAACTCTGACAATTCGGCACCTGAAAAAGAACAGGGAACAATTACCTATCTTTTTGTTGCCCAATAGGAAGTCGCTTCCCACTGCGTTAGAGACTGGATATTTTTTTATCGAAAATTTCTGTTATTCAAATGAATAATCCCCATCTTTGGTTTGCAATCTGAAACAAGTTCAAATGAGTATTTTCTAAAACGTTAAAATTCAAAGTCATGTCTGCAAAAATATTTTTAGTAGAAGGAATGAAGTGTAAGAATTGCGTGGCACACGTCGAAAAAGAGATCCGGTCACTGGATGGGGTCGAGGAGGTGAATGCTGATTTTGTAACTGGTCGTGTCACCGTCACCGGGGATCTACTGAGGGATGAATTGATTCAATCGGCGGTCGAAAAATCAGGATATCGGTTTAAGGGGCCAGCCTAAATGCTACACTGGGTACTGATGATTTTCTTGTCAATTTGACCTGACAAAGACTGTATTTCTGACATTATTTCCTCTTTATCAGTAAGTTATTGTCATTTTGTCTGCATTCCCCCTTGTGGCTTGTGTTTTGTTTATGGTAAGTAGAATTACCGGAAAACAATAAAAACACAGATATGAATTTCAACAATTTTACGATTAAGGCACAAGAGGCCGTTCAGCAGGCGGTACAGATCACTGCCGGCAACAACCAGCAGTCTGTAGAAACAGCACACCTGATGAAGGGACTGTTGTCTGAAGCAGAGAGTGTCACTGCCTTCCTGCTTCAGAAAACAGGAATAAACCTTGGGTACTTCACCAAGGAACTTGATAGGATTATTGCCGGTTTCCCAAAAGTGACAGGAGGGGAGCCTTTCCTTTCATCCGTTTCCAACAGCACCATTCAGAAAGCCATTTCCCTTTCCCAAAAGATGGGAGATAAATTTGTCTCCATCGAGCATCTTCTGCTTGCCCTGCTGGATACAGGGGATGTCGTTAGCAAACTGATGAAGGAGCAAGGAGTCGACAAAAAAGGAATGGAAGAGGCCATTCGGGAGTTGAGAAAAGGATCAAAAGTAGAGAGCCAGACGGCTGAAGCTACCTTCAATTCGCTGAACCGTTTTGCAATTAACCTCAATGATGCCGCAAGGTCGGGCAAACTCGATCCCGTGATCGGGCGAGATGAAGAGATCCGCCGGGTCCTGCAAATACTTTCCAGAAGAACAAAAAATAATCCCATCCTGGTTGGCGAACCAGGAACGGGAAAAACAGCTATCGCGGAAGGACTTGCCCAACGGATTGTACGTGGTGATGTACCCGAAAACCTCCAAAGCAAGCAAATCTTCTCCCTGGATATGGGTGCTCTGATTGCCGGTGCCAAATACAAGGGAGAATTTGAAGAGCGGCTCAAATCAGTCATTCAGGAGGTTGTTCAGGCAGAAGGCGAAGTCATTCTGTTCATCGACGAGATACACACGCTGGTAGGTGCAGGAAAGGGAGAGGGTGCCATGGATGCTGCCAACATCCTCAAACCGGCATTGGCTCGCGGAGACCTGCGGGCCGTTGGTGCCACCACACTCGGAGAATACCAGAAATATTTTGAAAAGGACAAAGCCCTGGAGCGTCGTTTCCAGCTAGTGATGGTAGATGAACCGGATACCCAGTCGGCAATCTCAATCCTGCGCGGACTGAAGGAACGGTACGAGAACCACCACAAGGTGCGGATCAAGGACGATGCCATCATCGCAGCCGTTGAGTTGTCGCAACGATACATTACCGACCGCTTCCTGCCCGACAAGGCCATCGACCTGATGGATGAAGCAGCCGCCAAGCTGCGCATGGAGATGAACTCCCTTCCGGAGGAGTTGGATGAGATCGAACGCAAACTGACACAACTGGAGATCGAAAGGGCCGCCATCCAGCGCGAAAACGACAAAACCAAACTCTCCCGTTTGGAAGAGGAGATTGCCAACCTCAAGGAGGAGCAAAAAAAATTCAGGGCTGCCTGGCAGGCCGAAAAATCGCTGATTGAGGGAATTCAGGCAAAGAAACAGGAGATCGAGCAACTGAAAATTCAAGCCGATCAGGCCGAGAGACAAGGAGATTACGGTCTTGTGGCAGAAATCCGCTATGGCAAAATCAAGGAGGCGGAACTGGCCATTTCGGCCCTGCAGGAACAGCTGAAAGTCAAGCAACACAACCAGCCGCTGATCAAGGAAGAGGTGGATGCAGAAGACATTGCCTCCGTAGTGGCTCGCTGGACCGGCATTCCTGTTTCCCGGATGCTGCAGAGTGAAAGGGAAAAATTGATACACCTGGAAGATGAATTGCACCAGCGGGTCATCGGTCAGGACGAGGCCATCGCCGCTGTTTCAGATGCAGTAAGGCGTTCGAGGGCCGGGTTGCAGGACGAAAAACGCCCCATCGGATCGTTCATCTTCTTGGGAACAACAGGAGTAGGAAAGACGGAACTGGCCAAAGCACTTGCCGAATACCTCTTCGACGACGAGAATATGCTCACTAGAATTGACATGTCGGAATACCAGGAGAAATTCTCTGTGACCCGACTGATCGGCTCTCCTCCGGGATATGTTGGATACGACGAAGGAGGACAGCTAACGGAAGCCGTGCGCAGAAAACCCTATTCCGTCCTGCTTTTTGATGAGATCGAAAAGGCGCATCCGGACGTTTTCAATGTTTTACTTCAGGTGCTCGACGATGGCCGACTGACAGACAACAAGGGAAGAACCGTCAATTTCAA
>CAINVV010000264.1 GCA_903854235.1 uncultured Bacteroidia bacterium
ATTTGCAAATATTTTAATGTATTTACAAATTTTACCAAATAAAAAATTCTAACTTTGCAAATTGGATGTTTGTAAGAGATGCTAGAACAGTGAAAAACGAAAAATCAGCAGAATATGCGGCCGTATTGCCCAGCCACAGCAGGGTATATGAAATATTACGGCAGCACATCAACGAGGCAGTTTATACGGAGGGAGACCTGCTCCCATCCGAGAATGAACTTTGTGCGCTTCACAAAGTGACCAGGCCAACGATCCGCAAGGCTTTGGATCGGCTCACGAATGAAGGTTTTATCGTCAGGCACCAGGGGAAAGGCAGTATTGTGAAGGGTGCTCCGAAAGGGGTTGGTATTCTGGCCATGAAGGGAACGACCTCCGCCGTTGGCAAGGAAAACCTGCTTACCAGAATCATTGCAGGTCCAGAAATTAGAAACTGGAAGGAAGCCTTTTCCTTTTCCCTCACCCGGATAGAACAGGAATCTGGCTGTATTTATCTGGAGCGGCTGCGTTTGGTCAACAATAAACCTGTGTTTTTTGACATTACCATGATTCCAAACATCAACTTCCCGCGATTTATCGGCAGAAACATGGAGAACAAATCCTTGTTTGATGTGCTTCGGAAAAACTACAGGTTGGAAGTCAAAGGCGGGGAGCAACGCATATTGGCCATTACCGCCGATGAGCGACTGCAACAATACTTTGGAGTTCCCGCTGGTCATCCGGTGGTTCAGCTGAACCGAAAGATCGAGACCAACCGTCCCGGATTGTATCTGTATAGTCAGGTTTACTGCAATACGGACGAATTTATGCTCAGCGGAACTTTCTAAAGATCCCCAAATCCTACAGTCCTAAAGTCCTCTAGTCTTATAGTCCCATAATCTCCAAGTTCCATAGTCTCCAAGTCCAATAGGCCCAAAGTCGCCAGGTCTAAAAAATCCCGTCTGCAGGGATTATTCGTTCAGTTCGAAAATTGCTTCGATCTCCACCGGGCAATTAGCCGGGAGTCCAGAAACGCCGAAAGCACTCCTTGCTCCCACTCCGTTTTCGGTTCCAAAAACCTCTTCCATCAATTCACTGCAACCATTTACCACAAATGGATGTTTGTCGAATTCGGGTGTTGCATTGACCATCCCGAAAAGCTTGACCACTTTTTTGATTTTGTTCAGCGAACCAAGTTCTTGACGCAACGTAGCCAGAATGGCAAGACCGGCTGCACGTGCAGCAGCCTTCCCCTCCTCCATCGTATATTCCACACCCACCTTCCCCTGGATCAGGGTTCCATCTTCACGACTGGGAAGATGGCCGGAGAGATAAGCCAGATTGCCTGAAATAACCAGTGGCCGGTACAATCCTTTCGGTGCCGATACCGGAGGCAGCTGAAGCTGAAGTTCTGTGATTCGAGATTCGTAGTTCATAATGTGCTAATGTGCTAATGTGCTAATAAAATATACGATTGACTTAAATCTTTGGAGTTCCATTCAAATTCGAACCCTTCTGCAAACCTATGGACCGAATCCAAAATCGAAAATTCTACAACAGGTCGTTTTGCAGCAGCAACACTACTGTTGAAATGGTAAAGAAGACCACCATGGTAGCTGCGCCTACAATGATTTCCAGCTCACTGTGGGTCAATTTATTCCGTTGAAATGGATGTACAGGGAAGGCTTTACTTTCCACAAAAATCAGCAATTTAAATACCCCAAAGCCAACCAATATTCCCAATATGATCCCCCCCAGAATGTCCCCCGGGTAATGTACGCCGAGATAGATCCGTGTATAGGCAATCAGCAGTGCCCAGGGATAGATAAAAATGGCATACCCCCTGCTTCTGAAAAGCAAAGCCGAAAAGGTTGCAAACGAAAATGCATTGGCTGCGTGGGCAGATACAAATCCGTATAGTCCTCCTGCGTTGAAAAAAACGTGTGCCAATGGTGCCACGGCAGGGTCGTTGGAAGGGCGAAGGCGCATAAACCCGTGTTTGATGAGGTTAGAAAACTGGTCCGCCAGCAATATCATCAAGACCAGAGATACAAGGACAGGAATTGATTTCCTTCCATATTTGCGGACGATCAGAATGAGGATCACCCCATAAAACAAAAACCAAACCGGGGTCAATGTAAATAGGGTCATCACATAATCCATCAGATTGTTGTGAAAACTGTTCAGATACAGGAATGCAGATCTGTCCCAATTGGAAATGGTCTGAAGCACACCCATGGCTTTTTTAGGAATTTAGAAGTTTCCAGATTTCATCTTTCAAGGTGACAATTCCATAACCCGAAACGGATGAGATAAACGTGTGGGGAATGTCCTTGAATTCCTTGTCTATCTCCTGCATCAACTCCTGGTCAAGCATATCGGCTTTCGAAATGGCCACATATCTTTGTTTGTCGAGCAACTCCGGATTGAACATATCCAACTCATTGAGCAGGATGTTCAATTCCTGTCTGTGATTTTTACTGTCGGCCGGAATCAGGAAGAGTAAGATGGAGTTTCTCTCGATGTGCCGCAGGAAGCGCAATCCAAGTCCGCGTCCCTCGTGTGCCCCCTCTATGATGCCCGGAATATCAGCCATTACAAAGGACTGGTCATCCCGGTAGGAGACAATTCCCAGATTGGGCACAAGCGTTGTAAAAGGATAGT
The DNA here is from genome assembly GCA_903854235.1 of uncultured Bacteroidia bacterium. Lineage (GTDB taxonomy): Bacteria > Bacteroidota > Bacteroidia > Bacteroidales > Prolixibacteraceae > CAINVV01. The sequence continues at coordinate 2,641 of CAINVV010000264.1, forward strand.
CAGCTATTTCTGGCTTTGCAGCGGAGACGACAGACAACAGGGTCGATTTGCCTGCATTCGGGAAACCTACCAGTCCAACATCTGCCAATATTTTAAGTTCGAGGATCTTCCAACCCTCCTCCTCATCTTCACCTGGCTGGGCATACCTTGGTGTTTGGTGGGTGGCACTCTTGAAATTGACATTCCCCAAGCCTCCCCTGCCGCCTTTCACCAGAATATGGATCTGATCGTGTTCGGTGATCTCAAAAAGCACCTCTCCTGTTTCAGCGTCCTTGGCTACAGTACCCAGCGGAACATCCAGAACAATGTCTTCCCCGTCTTTTCCGTGACTCCGCGAAGCACCACCGCATTCTCCCCACTCCGCATAAATGTGTTTTCTGTATTTCAGGTGCAAAAGGGTCCACATTTGGGAGTTTCCCTTCAGAATGATGTGTCCGCCTCTTCCGCCATCGCCACCATCGGGTCCTCCCTTTGCAGCAAATTTTTCCCTGCGAAAATGTTTGGATCCCGCACCGCCATGGCCTGAACGACACATGATTTTTACATAATCTACAAAATTTGTTTCAGCCATCGCTCATTTTATACGTTGCCGCAAAGGTACATACAATACCGGACTATCGAAAACGATCGAAGATAGAGAATTTTTTGGTTCAAACAGCTGTTTCATTACCTTTGACCATGGACAAAAAAGAGGGAAAAGGCGAAAATTTTGATTTCCGATTTTGGGTGGAACTCCAAAGCTTTGATTTGATTCCTTCAACCTCCATTTTTTATTAGCAAATTAGCAAATTAGCACATTCAACCCATGATCCCCGTCTGGAAAGAAAATTACAAGATAACATCGTACCAGGTTGATTTTCGGGAAAAGATCAAGCCTACCAATCTGATGCAATTGTTTCAGGAAGCTGCAGGAAATCACGCACAACACCTGGGAGCAGGTTATGCGGCCCTGGTCGAAGCAAAAATGTTCTGGGCCCTATCCAGAATTCGCGTGGAAATCCTGAAACTCCCAATATGGGGTGAAGAAATACACATCGAGACCTGGCCTTGCAGCCTGGTCGGACCCTTTTTCAGACGTGATTTTGTTTTCTACGATGCATCCAACGAACCCATCTGCCGTGGAGTATCGGGCTGGTTGCTATTGAATGCGGATACGATGCGGCCTCAGCGGGCCGATAAACTTAACATTGAACTTCCTTTCAACGAGGGAAAATTTGCCCTGGGAAGCTTTCCTGACCGGCTGAACGGCACAGCCGAAACAGCTGTTTTTAAAAAGAAGATTCTCTACAATGAGATAGACGTCAATTTCCACGTCAACAACACCCGCTACCTTGACTGGGTGATGGATTGCTTTGACAGTGATTTTTACCAATCACACCAACTAAGCAACTTTACCCTGGAATTTCTCGGTGAAATGCATTGGGGGGATGAAGTTGAACTGCTCTCGGGCCAGGAAGGCACCACTTTCCACATCCAGGCGCTCAACAGTCAGACGGGAAAAGTAGCCTTCAAGGCAGATGTGGAATGGGAAAACTGCTAAAAACAATTTTCGATATTTGATTCGGTCTCTGAGCTTGTCGAAGGGTTCGATTTTGGCTGGGACTCCGAAGATATAATCCTCGACATTGCATTTTCTCAATTAGCACATTAGCTAATTAGCTAATGTGCTAATTATTTTTAAACAACCAGTTGATCAATTTCGACCTACGTTTGAAGAGGGTCATCCCCTTTTCGATGATGGTATTGTCAAAGTCGTGCGAAAACATCAATTCCGTGGTGTCATCGGCCGATGTAGTGTAAACCAAAATGAAACTAAAAGTCTCAAAATGTTTGGACATCAGTCTGGGAATGCTCTCCTGAGACAATTTGTAGGAGACTCCGCCATTGCGTGGCAACGGGATAACTATCAGGTCTGATGGGGACAAATGGCGCCCAAGATGTTGAAATTCCTCCCAATCCAGAAATTCGGTGTGGGAAATCGATACGGAAGATCGCTGCTGCTTGTGGTAATCAGCTACCTGGTTAAAAGTCTGCGGTGTTGCAAGGAACTGGCAGGATAGCTCGAGTGATTTGCCCATGCGCAACACCCGGCTCAACCAGTTCTGGAATCCAAACTCCCTGTCTGCAAATTTAGGGCAGATCACCACGATCTTCTTGTACTGATTCAGGTTCGACTGAATGCTGGCTACCCAAATCGCCTGGTCTGTATTCTCGACAATGTATTTGACAGTGTTTCCGAAGAGCATCTCCGAAAACTGGTTCTTCAATGCAAATCCAATGATGATTTCAGAGGCAAAGATCTCCTTGGCTACCCGTTTGATGCCGGCTGTCACTTTTTGATCGATGGTGGTAATGATCTCCACTTTTTGGTCGATGGCTGCCGCGTGAATGATTGCCTTTTCGAGCATGTGCTTGGCTTCAATCAGCTTGGATTTGGCCATATGATCGTCATCGACGACAGACAAGCTCACAATGGGGAACCTTGTTTTTGGAAGTTTGATGGCTATGGCCAGATCAATTAAACGTTCCATCGTATGGGGATTCGAGATCGGAACCAATATTTTTTGATCCAGTTGCAGGGAAGTAGGCTGTTCTTTGACTTCATCCTCCAGAATCAGGATCCGCTTTGCGGCATTCTCTGTCACGAAGGAGGCAACGAGGCAGGTCACCAGAATCAATACGATGGTTCCGTTCAGTACATTCACATCGATGATACCCATTTTGAAACCCACCATGATCACAGCCAGCGTGGCTGCGGCATGCGAGCTGCTCATCCCAAAAATCAGCCGACGCCAGGTGGCAGGATATTTGAAAGTCAGCGAGGTCATGGCTGCCGCCAGGTATTTTCCCAGGATGGCCACCACCGTGAGAGTGCCGGCAATGATCCAGGCAGCGGTACCATTGCTGATTACCTTGAGGTTGATAAGCATCCCAACGCTGATCAAAAAGAAGGGGATGAAGATGGCATTGCCTACAAACTCCAGCCTGTTCATCAGCGAGGAGGTACGCGGAACAAACCGGTTCAGGGCAATCCCAGCGGCAAAGGCGCCGATGATCGGCTCCAGTCCGGCTACCTCAGATAAAAAGGCGGCAAAAAAGACCATCGCCAGAACGAAGATGAAATGGGATCGCTTTTCGCCCTCCAGTTTCTTGAAAAACCAGGCAGTCACCACCGGAATCAGCAGAAAGACAACCAACAGGAAAAGCACGACGGAGATAGCGAAATTGATCCAGAAATGGAGATTGATCTCCCCTTTCACAGAACCTACAATCACGGCAAAAAGAACCAGTACGGCAGTATCCGTCAGCATTGTGCCACCAACCGTTACTGCTACGGCTTCGTGCCTCGAGATGCCCATCCTGCTGACAATGGGATAGGTTACCAGCGTGTGTGTGGAAAACATGCTTGCCACCAACAGGCTGGCATTGAAATCTAGTCCGATCAGGTAACGACAGACGGGAAAGCCGATGGCCATCGGAATCAGGAAGGTATACAGCCCAAAAACCAGACTCTTGTGCTTGTTGGTTTTGAACTCTTTCAGGTCGAGTTCCAGTCCGGCAAGGAACATGATGTACAACAAACCGATGGTGGAAAAGAGATCAACAGCCGCATTTTTCTCGATCCAGCCTAGTCCGTGCGGACCAATAACCAGTCCAGACAGAATCAATCCGATGATACCTGGAATTTTGAGACTCCTTAAAAGAATGGGGGCAAGCAGAATGATAAACAGGATGACTGCAAAGATCAGCACCGAACTGTGGAACGGTTTCTGCAGCAAATCGATTAGTCTGTCCAGTATTTGCGTCATGGGAGTGGTACCGGGGGTTCTTTGTGGTTCCAAATATAGACAATTGAATGCAAATAAAAATCTGCCAGCCTTGTAAAACGGTGTTCTTGCTGTGGAATTGATTTCCATCCCAATTTTTGCTTTGGGTTGGTGCAGGGTTTTCAATTTTACATAAAAAATTGTATTTTAGGTAACGGAATTTTCTGAAATTTCAGGACCTTAACCTTTTGATTTGACGAACATGAAAAAAATTGCAGCCATGGTCACCCTGATGTTTGCACTGTTCTCCCTGCAGGCACAGTTTAGTCTGAAAGCTCCCAATGTAAAATGGGATCCCAGTTACAGTTTCGACAAATGCAACGCTTTCAAGATGGAATTCTATGCCAAAAACAATGAACTGATGCGGACCTTTCAGTTGAAGACCTATTATCAGTCGGAAGGTGAAAATTTTGATGTCAAAACCATCACCGAGTCGCGCGGGAATGGGATGGAGACCATCCTCGACAAGAAAAATGAGATCGGCATCCAGATCATGGGATCGGGCGGTGGAGCAAAACCGCTTTACAATGCCGGCGGATACAAGTTGCCTGCCGAAGCCGACCTGAAAAGGCTGGATATTGTTCCCACCAGCGAAACCAAGGTGATCGCCGGTTTTCCGTGTAAAAAATATACCTATACCTACAAAAAGATTTTTGGGGAAGTATGGATCACCGATCAGGTAACCATGAAGAATGATCTTGGCGTTTTCCGTGCCTGCAAGATGCAAGCACTTCACAACACCCTTTCTGTGAGCGGATTTGTGATGGAGATGACCACCGAGGATTCCAGGGGTGGCAAAACCCTGATGACCACTGTCTCCCTGCAGAATGAAGAAAAGTATACGGTAGATTTGAAAGGGGCAGATATGAGTACGGCCATGAATAAAATAAACTATTTTACCTTCTGATCCGTTTAATGAAATATTGATTTTATTTATTCCCAAAATGGTAGTTCCTCCCTTGCTCGATGTCGTGCTGCGATCGGTGGCCGTCTATATTTTCATTGTGCTGGCCATCCGCATCTTCGGAAAGAAAGAGTTGGCGCAGTTGTCCGTGATAGATCTGGTATTTATCCTTCTGATCAGCAATGCCGTGCAGAATGCGATGGTGGGCAGCGATACTTCGCTCCTGGGCGGGGTAGTCGCAGCCCTGGCACTGTTTCTGACGAACTTTATATTCAAAAAAATCCTGTTCAGAAGCAATAAAATCAGCGAGCTGATTCAGGGAAAGGCCATTCTGCTGGCGTACGAAGGCAAATTACTTCCGGAAAATCTCAAATTGGCTGAGATTACGGAGGTAGAGATAGATGCCGCCGCCCGCGAACATGGCGTTGAATCGATCCGGGAGGTGAAGCTGGCCATCCTTGAGGTCGACGGGAACATCAGCATTGTCAGCATGGATTTTGGCAACAAGACCTCCCACCAGACCAACAAGACCAAGCATAAACTAAAGGGAAGGGTCAATAGTTTTTAACTGGCATCACTTTTCCCAAGCTTTACGGCAGTTTCCAGCCATTTCAGTCTGGTTGGCTCTTTGGCAGATTTCATCGTTGAAAAGGAGGTGATTTTTACCGGTTTGATACCTGAAAATCCCAAGATGCCAATCTTCATGGAATTGTGACCGGGTTTCCTGTTGAAAAGGGAATAATACCATTTCGGTGTATCCATCGTGACCAGGATACGGGCCGATCTTCCGGTCAGCAACTTGTCACACAAGGGTGATTTTTCACGGTAGTTGAAGGCAAAACCCGGTAAGAAGGTCCTGTCGAAGAATCCTTTCAACAAGGCGGGATAGGTCGACCACCAGTTGGGATAGACAAAAACCAAATGGTCTGCAGCCAGGATATCCTGTTGTATCTGCAGCAAATCAGGCTCCAAATCCATCCGTTTGGTGTAGCCATGACGCAGGATGGGATCAAATTGAAGGTCGATCAAATGGATCAATTTGCAGGTGGCACCCGATTTTTCGGCACCTTGCAGATAACTTTGGGCCAAGGCATTGCAGAAGCTATCCTTCACAGGATGTGCATTGATGATGAGAATATCTTTCATCATGTTGGTATATGTTAAAAATTATTTGTTGACTAAGAATCAATTTGCCAAAAGCACTACAGCATTTCCCCGTTCATCCAGGCCTTAAAACTTGATGTTTTGGAACGGCTCACCAGAATCTCCGCACGAGGATCTGCCTTCAATTCGACTTTCAGCTTAAAATTGAAATGGTTGTAGACCGTTCGCACTGACTCCGCCGAAAGGATGTACTGCCTGTTCACCCTGAAAAAGAGCTTTGGATCCAGCTTCTCAGACAACTCTTCGATGGAATGCGAAATCAGGTGGCGTTTGTTGTCGTGTGTCAGCAGAAAAACGGCCTTCTCCTCTGCAAAAAAACAGGCAATATCCCCTACTTTGATCGGCACCATCGAGTCGCCCTTGCTGATCAGGAAGCGATCCTTGTAAGTTGGTTTTCCCGGCAGGTGAAGGCTTTTGATGATTTCATAAATTCTGGCATTCGAATCATCCGCACCAAAATACTCCTTTAGTTTTTTGAACTTGTCGAGCGCAGCGTTCAGTTTCTCCTGGTTGACAGGTTTCAGCAGATAGTCGATACTATTGTGCTCGAAAGCTTGCAGGGCGAACTCGTCGTATGCCGTTGTAAAAATGACGGGCGTAAGAATTTTGCACTGTTCGAAAACGGAAAAACTCTTCCCGTCGGCCAGCTGGATATCCATAAAAATCAGGTCATACGCAGCACCTGAGTTCAAATGTTTCACCGTCTCCGAAACAGAATCCAGTGGTCCGGAAAGGAGGGCGTCCGGTTCGGCTTTTTTGATCATCTGCGCCAGCCGGCCAGCGGCTAGTTCTTCGTCTTCAACAATCAGTATTTTCATGAGGGCGATGATTGAAAAGTGAGCTAAAGTGACTAAAGTGAACTAAAGTGACTAAAGATGGGTTCATTTTTAAAGTGGTTTTTCAAAAAGGGGCAGCCGGACCATAAATATACCGTTTTCCTGTTTGATGATGATCTCTTTACCTGTCAGGTAGAGATACCTGTTGCGAATATTCTCCAGTCCGACTCCCGTGGAGGGGTCCTTGTCCAATTTTGGTTTGATGTTGTTTTCTATCACCACGAACTTATTTTCTTCTACATAAACCCTTACCAGCAAGGGATGCTCTTTTGAAACCACATTGTGCTTGATGGCATTTTCAAGCAGCATCTGCAACGCAAGCGGAGCGATCGCGAAATGATAATACTGTTCCGGAATGTCAAATTCCACAGTCAACCGTTCTCCAAACCTGTTTTGCTGAATGAAGACATATTCCCGGGCAATGTTCAGTTCATCCCTCACCAGGACTGCCTCCTTGTCGCGCGACTGAAGCATGTACCGCATGATCTCGGCGATGCTCTCCACGTACCTTGTGGCTACCGGATTGTCGTTCACCAGCATCACCAGCGTATTGAGGCTGTTGAACAGGAAGTGGGGATTGACCTGGTTGCGCAGGGTCTCATAGCGCGCTTCCAGATTGGCCTTTTCGAGTGCCTGCGATCGGAGCAGGTTTTCTTTCCACTGAAGAAAAAAGGAGACTGAGGCATAAATGGCACTAATCATGAAGGTGAGGATCAGCGACACAATGACCAAAGCAAGCTTCTCAGTACCTGTCAGGTTAATTTTCAAAAAGTATTTCACCGTAACCATCTCTCCGAATTCGACCAGCAATACATAAACGGTAAGCGTTGTGAGCTGAAAAACCATAATTTTCAACGTCTCCCTGAACATCGAAAACCTGCTGACAGAATACATGATGATCTGCATGCTGCCATTCCAAATCAGGGCAGTCCGAATAAAGGAGACCAGAAAGGCACCCAAAAAGCCTCCTTCTCCGTAATGGTAATCCAGTTCAAGCCAGGTTGAAATAAGGGAGATGACAAGGATCCCGGAATATCGAATCAAATATTCCCGCCAAAAATGCTTTTTGGGATATAAAAAACTCAAGAAAGGATTCAACTCCTGTTGCTGATTTTTCATCTGCAAAAATTTTATACAATATATTGGATGGCGCAAAAACTATCAAAATGATCTCAAAAATATTCTTGATTTTACTTCCTTGTTGGTAGTCAAAAATATTAAAATCTCAACCGGTATTGCATCATTGGAAAGAATCCCAGCTGGTTGATGTTTTTCACCTGTTTGGTCGAGGTGCTGTACCACTGCATCAACATATTGTCGTGGTTGGTAAAGTTCTCGACGTAGATGATCCACTCCTGCGAAATCTTGCGCCAGTTGACCCGGTATCCGACTTTTATATCCGCCTTCAGAAAAGGATTAAACTGCTGACTAAATGCTTTTGTATCGTCATATTTGGTTGTATTGGCCGCTTGTGAAGCCAGCAGATCGACAGGTGTATATCTTTTCCCTCCCGCGTAGGTTACCTTGAAATCGAGATTGATCACTGAGTTGTTTTTCAGCGGTATCTCCTTCCCTACCAGGAAATTAAAGACATAGTTTCCGTTGAAGGCCGTGTTTCTTTCAATTCCGTCGCTGCCCTTGTATTTCGACTCAAAAAGCGACAGGGTAGAAAGATAATAAAAGTTTTTGCTGAAAAATTTCTCCATGGTAAATTCGAGTCCGTAATTCTTACCTGTGCCCTTGTTCACCAGGCTGTCCTCTTCATTCACGCCCCAGGAGGCGCCGGTATTCAATATACTGAAAGAGGTTTTGCTGGTTTGAACCGGTACGTTGTAGATGTCCTGGTAATAGGCTTCCGCCTTGAATCGGGTATTTGCTGCAATGGATCGGTCATAGGCCAGCACAAACTGGTTGGATTTTGTCAATCCAACCTTGTTGTTGGTTTCTATCAGTGAGCCATCCGGCAACCGGGTGCCCAGAAAATAGGTAGAGAGTGTCTGTGTACGCGAATGAAGCCCATATCCAAAACTTAGTTTTCGCTTATCCTTCAGTTGCCAGTTAAAACTCAACCTGGGTTCCAAACCGGAGGACCCGTTCAGGTTAAAATAGCTGTAATGCAGGCCGGGGACTACACTAAATACATTACTGAACTTATAGATTGCCTGAATATAGGGTTGATACAGGGTTACACCGTTGCCAAGTCCACGGCCGTCTTCGATGATGGGAAGCAGTCCGTTTGTCTGATGGTTGAAGGTTTTGGTCAATAGGTTAAAGCCCATCCGATCCACGGAGAATCCGGTCCTTATCGAAAGTTGGCTGCTGTATTTCTTGTTCAAAAATCCCGTAAGCGAGGTGCGGTACTCGGCATAGTGATGATTAATGTTCGGATGCACAACGGAGTTGACATCGAGGGTGTCGATGGTGGTACCGCCGTCCTGGTATACACCGGACAGGATCAGCTTCAGGTAGGTGCGATCGTTCAGAAACCGGGTGTAGGAAACCCCCAGGGTGCCCATTGTTGAACCGTTTACCAGGTTCTGGCCTTCCGCCGAATAGATGTTTTGCTGTGTTCCGTTGTTTTTGTCCAGCATGGTGATTTTGCTGTCGCCTCCCAGTCCGAACACAGTGATTCTTCCCTTCTTTAGCGGGAAGTTGAGTTTGAAGGAGAAATCCTTGTATTTGGGAACGCCGGTGGTGCCCAGGTTGATGAAACCGCTCACCAATTCCAGCGTAGAGTAGCGAAAGTTGGCCACGTAAGAGGATTTGTGATTCTGGTTGAATGGGCCTTCCGTTCCGGCTTCAAAACCGTTGAAACCAACCTGAAAGAGGTGTTCATATTTCTGGTTGTTTCCGTTGCGCATATTCAGTTCAAAGACTCCGCTAAGGGCATTGCCGTACTGTGCCGGGAAGGCGCCCGTAAAAAAATCACTATTTTCCAGCAGGTTGTTGTTTAACATGCCAACCGGACCGCCGGTAGTCCCACCTTCCGCAAAATGGTTTGGATTGGGAATGTCGACATCCTCCAGCCGCCACAAGAGACCACTGGGAGAATTTCCACGAATAACGATGTCGTTGCGCTGATCATTGGCGGAGGAAACACCTGCATAATTCATGGCCATCCTGGCAACATCGCCGCGACTGCCGGCATATTTCTCGGTCTCCTCTACGGTAAATGAGCGTGCACTCACCGAGGCCATTCTGTTGCGTGGCTCCTCTTTTCGGGAGGAAGCAGTGACCACTACCTCCTGTCCGGTAACTACGTTTTCTTCCAGATCCACCTCCACTACCACCTCCTTGACGGAGTTGAAGATGATTCCCTGCAAGAGGGCCGGCCGATAGCCAACAAAACTTACCTGTAGATCATGCCTGCCTATGGAGATGCGGTCGAGCCTGAAACTTCCATCCCGATCAGTCATGGTTCCATTAAGCGGTTTGGATCCGATTAATACCACCGAGGCTCCCGGCAATGGTATCTTGGATTCCTTGTCGCGGACGATGCCGCGTATGGTTTGCAGGGGCTGGCCAAATGCAGTTCCTGAAATTAAAATCAGTGTGAAAAATAATAATCGCTTCATGGTTATGAATTTTGGTTGATGCGACAAAAATCATCCTGAAACAGACAATTTGATTCAAGAATCGGACGAAATGCACAAAATCAAAGATGAACTGAACAAATCCTGCCATCGCACGAAACAGGCGGCTGATAAATAATGAGAAAGTACTACCCCAATCAGGCAATACTTCCTGTCCTACCCAAATGGAATGATTTGTATAAGCGTTATGATTATCAGTTAACATGTGGATTTTACCTGCAGATCGTTTAAAAACCGATGTGAAATGCTTTTAAAACATGTAAAAAAAAAGTAGTTGAAAAGTTTAAAGCGAACATCCGTATTGTTTCAATAACTATCTTTAAAGCCGTCAATTTGCTACTAAAATCAGGTCCATTATTATCTTTTAAATAGTCTTGACCCTAAATTAAAGCGTCAAGATGTGAAATTATTTCGCTTGCCATGAACAAAAAACGTTTGCTGATTATTTCCGGAATTTCAGGGATTCTAGTCTTCCTCTTCCTGATGAGCTTTTGGAGCAAATCGGGTGAAGAGGAGATCACCTGCAAAGTAAAAAGGGGGTCCATTCAGGTAAAGGTACACACTTCCGGTCAGTTGGAATCAGAGAATTCAGAGAACATCCTTTTGCCCTCTGTGCTATCCACCCAGAATGTGCGCGTATATGAGATCAAAATAACCGATTTGATTGAGGAAGGATCCGTTGTTGATTCCGGGCAATACATTGCCACCCTCGATCACAAAGTGATTGAAGAGGTACTGACAACAGCCCGGCTTGAACTGGAAGCGGCCATGGTGGTGATCGAGGATGCCAAGTTGGATTCCAACCTGAGTCTCAGCAACTACAGGGATTTGATCACCAATTCACGCTCTG
>CAINVV010000265.1 GCA_903854235.1 uncultured Bacteroidia bacterium
CACGAAGAGAAGATACAGGAATTCATGGTGAATTTCGGAAAATCGCTCGGATTGCAAACGGAAAAGGATGCAGTTGGCAATGTGATGATTAGGAAACCAGCTACGCCGGGTATGGAGAACAGGAAAGGGATGGTCATGCAGGGTCACCTGGATATGGTCCCCCAGAAAAACAGCGATACCAAACACGATTTTGAGAAGGATCCGATCGATGCCTGGATCGACGGCGAATGGGTGAAAGCCCGTGGGACGACCCTGGGTGCCGACAATGGCATGGGCGTTGCAGCTGCAATGGCCGTATTGGCTTCAAAAGAGCTGGTTCACGGTCCAGTGGAGGCCTTGTTTACCTGCGATGAGGAAACTGGCATGACAGGTGCTTTCGGCCTTCAGGCCGGATGGCTGCTGGGCGATATCCTGCTAAACATGGACTCCGAGGATGAAGGCGAACTTTATGTCGGTTGTGCCGGTGGGGTCAACGGAAACATCGAATTCGAATACGATGAGATGATCGTTCCCAAAGGATACTCATCCTATAAATTGACAATCAAGGGGTTAAAAGGTGGCCACTCCGGATTGGATATCAACCTGGGAAGAGGCAACGCCAACAAATTGTTGGTTCGCTTCCTGAAGTTTGCCACCAGGGAACTGGATGTCCGTCTGGCTGAGATCAACGGAGGCGGCATGCGCAATGCGATTCCCCGGGAAGCTTATGGCGTTGTTGCTGTTCCGACCGAAATGGTGCCCGAATTCCTCGCTGCTGTGGCAAAATATGAAGCCATCTACAAAGCCGAACTGAAAATTACGGAACCCAACCTGAGTTTTTACGCCGAAGAGGCACCGAAACCCAAATCGCTGATCGATGAACGCGTGCAGGACGACCTGATTGATTCGGTCTATGCATGTCCGAATGGTGCCATTCGCCTGAGTGACAGTATGCCCGGACTGGTTGAGACCTCAACAAACCTGGCAACGGTTAAATCGGAAAATGGAGTAATCTCTGTAAAGTGTTTGCTGAGAAGTTCTGTGGATACGGCAAAGGATGATCTTTGCGAACAGGTAGAAAGTGTTTTCACCCTGGCAGGTGCGATGGTTCGCTTCGATGGAGGCTATCCGGGTTGGAAACCAGATCCGGATTCCCAGATCCTTCAGCAGATGAAGCAGATTTACGAGAATAAATTTGGTAGGGTCCCTGAGGTAAAAGCCATCCACGCCGGATTGGAATGCGGTATTCTGGGAGCCAACTACCCGCATTGGGACATGATCTCCTTTGGCCCAACCATGCGCTTCCCTCATTCCCCAGATGAAAAGGTAAATGTCCCAACGGTTCAGAAATTTTGGGATTTCCTGGTTGAAACCCTGAAAAATGCCCCATTGAAATAGATTTGAGAGTCTGATATATCGAATCCCGGTTTGGTCTTAGGCCAGGCCGGGATTTTTTTCATTTATAAAGCTTAATTTTGAGCTACCAATTCAATTATTACTAACAAAACGGAAAATGGTCAGGCGAATTCAAATCCTTCTTTTACTTGCAATCTTGCTGCCGCTATTCGGATCCGCAGAGATCAAAAAGATTGGAACCCCGTTTATCCGAAATTTTCCAAAACGCGAATACAGAGCCGGTACCCAGAACTGGAACATGGCACAGGACAAACGTGGCTTCATCTATGCGGCAAACAACGAAGGATTGCTGGTCTATGATGGCAATCAATGGCAGTTGTACAAAATTCCGAACTCTTCCATTGTCAGGGCTCTTTTTGTGGACAAAAGCGGTGAAATCTATGTGGGAGCCTACAATGATTTGGGTAAAATGACGACACTGCCAAACGGGAAGATGGTCTTTAAATCGCTGAAAAAATACATTCCCAAGGAGTTTCAGAATTTTGATGACATCTGGAGTGTTTTTTCCTTTGAGAATAAAATCATATTTCAATCGTACAACTGTGCCTTTGTATGTGCCAACGATACAAATATTACCGTTTTGAAGGCCCCCGGTCGTTTCCATCACGCCTTCAAGTTGAATGATCGCGTCTTTTTCAATGATATCAATGCCGGTCTTTTCGAATACGATGGCAAACAACTGAACGCTGTTCCCGGATGTGAACGACTAAAAGGTCTTCAAATATGGTCGATGATGAG
>CAINVV010000266.1 GCA_903854235.1 uncultured Bacteroidia bacterium
CAGGGACCTGGCCCGTCGTTACTTGGATCCTGAAACGATGTATACCGTGGCTGCAGGGAAGAGATAATTTGCTAATGTGCTAATTGTAAAGATTTGTACAATAATTTGCATTTCTTTAATGCTTGATCCAGAAGTTCTGAAAATAAAAATTGGTATTGGTAATTCTGAAATTACAGGTATTAAATGGAGCCGTAAATATACTGATAATTAGCTAATTAGTGACATTATAAACAGACAACAAGCTCACCTCCTGCACTTCATTTGCAAATTAGCACATTAGCACATTAACCTCCCTTGCCAGCTATCCCGCTCTTCCAATAATTTTTCAACGATGGCCACGAATTCGTAGTTTTTTAGTCCCCAGTTGGGACCTATGACCATCCCGGCAGGAGCAGAACTAACAAACCGCTGAACAATGATGTCGGGGGAAAGATGTTCCAGGAAGCGCACCACCAGATCCGCATAGCCAGTCACGTCAAAAAGATCATAGACTTCGGGATGATCACGGTATTCCTTGGCCATTCGGGTCTCCTTGTGAATCTGGAGCTGGTGAAGCTTGATGCTTTGCACGGGCAGTCGGGAGAGGGTATCCGCCATTTCAATAAAATCCTCATCGGTTTCACCTGGAAGCCCAAGGATCAGGTGGATGCAATTATCGATTCCTCTTGTTGCGATCTTTTGGATGGCCGTTATCGATTCCTGAACGGTATGGCCTCGGTTGATCCGCTGAAGGGTCTCCTCCTTGAAACTTTCGACCCCGAGTTCAATGGAGACATAGCATTTCGCTGCAAATTCAGAGAGCAAATCCAGTATTTCGTCGCTCAGACAATCAGGTCGGGTGGCAATGACCAGCCCTATCACGCCGGGTTGGCGAAGGGCTTCTTCGTACGATTGGCGAAGAATGGAAACAGGGGCATAGGTATTGCTGAAGGCCTGAAAATAGGCCAGATACCGCATGGTTGGATACTTTGCAGAGAAGAATTCAATCCCTTTGACAATCTGTGCCGAAATATTCTCCTCCAATCTGCAATAATCCGGATTAAAACTTTTGTTGTTGCAATAGGTGCATCCGCCGACCGCACGCAGTCCATCCCTGTTGGGACAGGTAAAACCTGCATCAAGAGAGATCTTTTGCACGCGTCCTTCGAAACGCCTCCTGAAATAAGCCGAATAATCATTGTATCGTTTGGGGTTGCCCCACGGAAATTCTCTTTGCAACATGGGTTTCAATTTGTGCACAAAAATAGCAGAACCATTAGATTTTAATGAACAATCGAATGTGTATAAATAAAATCCAATTGCAGACCGAATATTTTTGAAATGATTTTCAATTTCCTATATTCATCCTGTCGAAAAAATAATCTGAAAACCATGTTTACAAACAGTGATCAGGAGCAAATTACCGAAAGGGGCAGCAATCTGGCAGAAATACAGAACCAGATTTCCCATTTTAAAAAGGGTTTTCCCTTTCTGAAAACAGTGGAGCCCGCCGGCATCGGAAACGGAATCGTCAGGCTGTCGGAAAATGAGTGCAACCACCTGGTCTCCTACTACGAGTCCCGACTGAATGAGGGAACTGTTCCACTGAAATTTGTTCCTGCTTCGGGAGCAGCCAGCAGGATGTTTCAATCGCTTTTTTCTTTCCAGGAAGAGGCTTTCAACAACAAGGAAGCAGCCATGCAGCTGGAAAATCCCAAACACAAGGCGGTAAAACAATTTTTCGACAGGATCAAGGATTTCGCCTTCTATCCCTCCGTTCTGGCAAAACTCGGATCACTGACCCATCCATGTGGTTCCTTTAAATACCTTGAGGTCTTGCAGGCAGTACTTTCCCCTGAAGGATTGAACTACGGTTTTTTGCCCAAAGGCTTACTTGATTTTCACGAATATTCGGGTGTCAGCCGGACTCCGGCTGAGGAGCACCTGGTCGAAGGAGCCCTGTACGGAACAGATGCCAATGGATTGGTAAAACTGCATTTCACGGTTTCGCCCGAGCACCTTTCCCTGTTTAAAACGAAATGCGAAACCGCTGCAGCCATATTCGAGAAAAGATACGACGTAAAATACGAAATCACTTTTTCAGAGCAAAAGCCTTCAACAGATACCATCGCCGTGGATGAAAACAACGAACCCTTCCGTACAGCTGAAGGAAAGCTATTTTTCAGGCCAGGAGGTCACGGTGCCTTGCTTGAAAACCTGAACGACCTGCAAGCCGACCTGATTTTCGTGAAGAACATCGACAATGTTGTCCCCGATCGGCTGAAGGATGAAACCATCAAATACAAAAAAGCCATCGCGGGTCTTCTTCTGGATCGTCAGCACCGGATATTCAACTACCTTCAGCTGCTGGAGAAACCTGCAGATCAAATGGATGAAGGAATTTTGGCCGAAATGACGGACTACCTGGAACAAGAGCTGTCTACCATTCCCGCCGGGAAAGCCCCAATCGTTGAAAAATCCTCCAAAATCCAGTATCTGAAAGCAAAATTTAACCGCCCGATCCGCGTATGCGGAATGGTAAAGAACGAGGGTGAACCCGGGGGAGGTCCCTTCTGGGCCATTCAGTCGGACGGCACGACCACCCTCCAGGTAGTCGAGAGCAGTCAGATTGACCTGAAAAATCATCTTCAGGCAGCTATTGCAGCCAAGGCCACTCATTTCAACCCCGTTGACCTGGTGTGCGGAGTGCGCAATTATCTGGGAGAGAAATTTTCGCTTCCTGATTTCAGGGATCCTGAGACAGGTTTCATCTCCTCCAAGTCGAAAGACGGCAAACCACTTAAAGCCCAGGAACTACCCGGACTTTGGAATGGAGCTATGTCCGACTGGATAACCATTTTTGCGGAAGTTCCGGTCCTTACTTTCAACCCGGTAAAAACCGTAAATGACCTATTGAGAGCGGAACATCAACCGCTTTAACCCATTTTGATTACCTTTGTACCGATATTAAGCCGATTGCTATGATGTGGGAAGAGTCCAGAGATAATTTCGAAAGCAAGGAATTTGCCGCAGTTTTCAAGCGTTACAAACAGATGCTGACGGAACAGCGTACGGAGTTTTTCGATGTGGGAGATTTTGAATTCATTGCAGACCAATACATCGACAAAGGTCAATATTCAAACGCTTTGCAGGCTTGTGAAATCGCCCTCAGACAACATCCAAACTCCATCATCGTCAAGATCAAAAAAGCGCAGATCTACCTTTCTCAACTGAAGGTGCAGAAGGCCATCCATCTCTTGATACAGATTGAGGAGATTGAATCAACCAATCCGGATGTAATGATGATGCTGGGAACCTGCCACAATCTGCAGGGAGAATACCTGCAGGCCACCGAGTATTTCAGAAAGGCTGAACAATATTCCTTCGAGGACCGGGATGAATTGCTTTACAACATTGGCATCTCTTTTATCCAAACTGGGGCCTATGATGAGGCTTTGACTTACTTGAAGAAGGCATTGGAAGAAAATCCCGAGCACGAGCCTGTTCTCTACGACCTCGCCTTCTGCTTCGAAAAAGTGGGTGATGACGACGCTGCCATTGAATATTACAACAGATACCTCGATATTGATCCATTCTCCGAGTCAGCATGGTACAACCTCGGCATTATCTACAACCGACTCGAAGATTACACAAAGGCAATTGACTCCTATGATTTTGCTTTGGCCATTGATGCCAACTATTCGGCAGCCATTTTCAACAAGGCAAATGCACTGTCGGCTATTGAACGTTTTCAGGAATCCATTGATGCCTATCACGAATACCTGGCCGTTGATCCAGACTCGGTGGATGCCCACCTCTACCTGGCCGATTGCTATTTTCAGATGGATGACTACGAAAATGCAGAACTCTTTTACGATAAAACCATCCGAATGGAGCCCAATTGTTCGGATGGCTGGTTTGGTGCAGGACTGGTGATGCTGATTAATGACAAATCTAAAGAAGCCATTCCATTGTTGAAGAAGTCGCTCGATCTCAATCCCGATTGTGCTGAATGCTGGAATGCACTTGGAAAAGCATTTTCCGCACAAAAAAATTTCAAAAAAGCAGAATCAGCCTATAAAAAAGCCCTTGAGCTCGACGATGAAATTGCTGAATACTGGCTGTCGTATGCCGATCTGATGTTCCAAAACAACAAATTTAAGGAAGCCGTGGGCATTCTTGAAGAGGCTGAAGTCTCTGAAGCGGCTTGTGCAGCCATCCAATACCGGTTGGCCGGATTTTACATTTTTCTCGACAATTTTGAGCTGGCCCAGCTAAAGCTGGAAACCGCCCTGACGGATGATTATCCGGCACATACCGATTTTCTCGAAAATTTTCCCACCTTTTTGTTGTTGGAGTGGGTGACCAAACTGATAGCCAAATACAGCTACCTGGGCGGACCTTCCGTTGATAATTAAAAGGTACATTTATCCGCTGGCTTCATCCGGAAGCCCTTACAAAACATTCCCATGCAAAAATACGGACTGGTAGGTTATCCGCTTTCTCACTCATTTTCCAAACGCTTTTTTTCGGATTTTTTTGAAAAAAATAAAACCGATGCAGCTTACCTCAATTTTGAGTTGATTGACCTCTCCCTGCTTCTTTCTACCATCGAAGAACATCCTGATCTGGTTGGTTTCAATGTGACCATTCCCTACAAGGAAGCGATCCTTCCTTACCTCGATCACATTGATCCTCAGGCGGCTGAAATACAGGCCGTCAACACGGTAAAAATCAACAGATATGGTGACAAGATCGATTTGACAGGTTACAATACCGACCTGATCGGATTCAGAGACTCCATCCTGCCCCTTTTGAAACAACACCACAAAAAAGCACTGGTCCTCGGAACAGGGGGAGCCTCCAAAGCAGTCGTTCAAGTGCTTACCAACCTCTCCATACCGGTCCAAAGGGTTTCACGGGAAAAGAAAGAAGGTGTTTCCATCGGTTATAATCAGCTATCATCTGATCAGATGGCGGAGTATCCCATAATTGTCAACACCACCCCCCTGGGCACTTACCCCAAGACAGACGGATTTCCCGAGATACCCTATGAATGCCTGTCAGACAAGCACTTGCTATACGACCTGGTTTACAACCCTCCTGTCACGAAATTTCTTCAACAAGGAGCTGACAGAGGTGCTTCCATTAAAAACGGACTGGAGATGCTTGAGCTGCAGGCAATGGCGGCTTGGCGGATTTGGAACGTAGGACTGTTGGACCAGGAGACTGGGGGACCAGGAGACTATAGGACTAGGAGATAGGGGGACCAGGAGACTATAGGACTAGGAGACTGAGGGACTAGGATACTATAGGACTAGGAGACTGTAGGACTGGGGATGGAAAGCGCGAATGGGACCAGTTTTTCCCAATTCAATTTGTGTTCAATTCGAGCTATTGGTGAAATTCGTGTTTGGAAAGGTGCCATTAAAGTTGCTGAATAGTTACATCAGGGTAACCGATCTCAACCAAAAACAGTCCCTTCGCGGCTACACTTGTCCCCGCAGAGCTTCGATCCTTCTTTTCGATGACAGCTCTAAACTCCTCCAGGTTCATTTTCCCCAATCCAACCTCCATCAAGGTGCCTACAATTGCCCTGACCATGTTACGCAAAAACCTGTCCGCACGAACAGTAAAGATGAGGTGATCGCCCATGTCTTCCCAAAGTGCTTTGTAGATACGGCAATTGTTTGTCTTTACATCACTTCCCAACTTGCTGAAACTGGTAAAATCGTTGTATTCGTACAATGCATGTGCTACTTCGTTCATTTTGGCCACGTCCAATTCTCGGTTCTCCCTTTCCGCATATTTGAAGGTAAAAGGATCCTTGTTCCGGGAGATATAATATTTGTATTCGCGGTAGGTAGCATCAAATCTGGCATGAGCATCCGGTCTGACCTGATAGATTTTCTGGACGGCAATGTCATCGGGCAAAAGACAATTCAGCCTGAAAACTGTTTTTTCATCAGCCAGAGATTGCAGGTTACTGTCAAAATGTGCAATGTAAAAGGAGGCATGAACACCGGTGTCCGTCCTGCCAGCACCAACCACTTCTACTTTTTCACGGGCAATCATGGTCAACGCCTTTTCTACCTCTTCCTGAACGGACCTGGCATTTTGCTGGATCTGCCAACCGTGGTAGTTGGTCCCGTCGTAGGAAAGTTGGATGAAATAACGCATGGCCGAATTGATTTTTGGCGAAATTAATAAATATAACCCCGATTTACCACGAATTACAGCAATTACACGAATTGAAAATACTAAACTACTCCCTATTCCACTTTCCATCCCCTTGTCTCCAAGTCCCTTAGTCCAACATTCTTATTGTCCTATAGTCCCTTAGTCCCCCTGTCTCCTGGTCCCCCAGTCTTCTAGTTCCCCTGTCCCTCAGTCACCCTGTCTACCAGTCCCCAGGTCTCCCAGTTCGTCACTCTTCCAAGTCATTTTCAACCCTTAACATTTTTTAATAGACCAACTCTTGAATAGATGTTGTAAAACACTATTTTTGGGATCGTTTTAACAATTACAATTAAAATCATCCTTAAGATTATGGATCAAAAAGTAGATATTCGGGAGTTGAACGAACGAATTCAACGTGAAAGCTCGTTTGTGGATCTTATCTCCATGGAGATGAACAAGGTCATCGTCGGACAGAAACATTTGGTTGAGAGTTTACTGATCGGTTTGTTGTCTGATGGACACATTTTGCTGGAAGGGGTTCCTGGATTGGCAAAGACATTGGCAATCAACACTCTGGCACAGACCATCGATGCCAAATTTGCACGAATTCAGTTTACACCTGACCTTCTCCCCGCCGACTTGCTCGGAACCATGATTTACAGCCAGAAGAAGGAGGAATTCATGGTTAGAAAAGGCCCCATCTTTACCAATTTTGTATTGGCCGATGAGATCAACAGGGCACCAGCCAAAGTTCAGTCAGCCCTGCTGGAAGCGATGCAGGAGCGTCAGATCACCATTGGAGATACCACCTACAAACTGGACAAGCTCTTTCTGGTAATGGCCACACAAAATCCCATTGAACAAGAGGGGACCTATCGCTTGCCCGAAGCGCAGGTCGACCGTTTTATGCTGAAAGTGGTGCTCAATTATCCGAAAAAAGAGGAAGAAAAGCTGATCATCCAATTGAACCTGATGAAACAGTTTCCAAAGGCAAGTGCGGTGGTAACACCTGCAGACATCGTTCGTGCCAGAGAGGTGGTTAAAGAGGTTTATATGGATGAAAAGATCCAGAAATACATTATTGACATCGTCTTTGCGACTCGTGAGCCCGCCGAACACGGATTGGCCAAATTCAAGGAGATGATTACCTACGGAGCCTCGCCACGAGCTTCCATCAGTCTTGCTCAGGCTTCCAAGGCTTATGCTTTTATCAAACGTCGTGGCTATGTGATTCCGGAAGACATCCGGGCTGTTTGCCACGATGTATTGCGTCACCGCATCGGTTTGAGCTACGAAGCCGAAGCCAACAATCTTACCTCGGAAGAGATCATCAGCGAGATACTCAACACCGTAGAAGTGCCTTAATTGAGAGATAAGATATGAGAGATGAGACTTGGAAGCAATTTTCAAATCTCGCCTTTAATTAACTCTAAGTAATCGAAGTACTGGAAGTACTTTTTCCTACTATCAGAAACGTTATATAAACCATCCGTGGAAGCAACTGAACTATTAAAGAAAGTCAGAAAGATAGAGATCAAGACGAGGGGACTTTCCAGAAATATCTTCGCAGGAGAATACCACAGTGCCTTCAAGGGTCGTGGCATGGCCTTCAGTGAAGTTCGGGAGTACCAGTTCGGCGACGACATACGGAACATCGACTGGAATGTAACTGCCCGGTACGGCCACCCGTTTATCAAGATATTTGAAGAAGAAAGGGAACTCACTGTCATGCTATTGGTTGACGTGAGCGGGTCGCGCGAATTTGGGACGGTTCAGACA
>CAINVV010000267.1 GCA_903854235.1 uncultured Bacteroidia bacterium
CCCACCGTGAGTGTGGATGCCAAAGGAAGAATAACTTCTGCATCCAACACCACTATTGCCATTCCAGAATCGGCTGTAACGAATTTAACTTCAGATCTGGCGGCCAAGACGGCAACGGGTGCAACCTTCTACCTGGGTACTACTCAAATTGCCAACAACAGGGCCTCTGCTGCCCAGTCCCTGACAGGGATCACGAGTATTGACGGGAATGCAGCAACCGCAACGGCAGTAGGTATCACCGACGATGCAACTCCCTCCGCTGCGGTTTATCCAACCTGGGTCACTGCCAATACCGGAAATTTGCCGCAGAAAGTTACCTCTTCCAGCCTCTCTTTCATTCCTTCAACGGGAATTTTGACTGCTACAGGTTTCGCAGGTTCCGGCGCAGGGCTGACGGGAATTCCCAACAGTGCTTTTACCAACAGCAGTCTGACCATCGGCTCCACCGCCATCAGTCTGGGAGGTACGGCAACCTCGCTTGCCGGACTATCTTCTGTTACTTCTACCGGATTTACCGGGGCCCTGACGGGGAATGCCACCACCTCAACGACTGCCACCAATATCGCCGGGGGATCTCCCGGTGCCATCCCTTACCAATCAGCATCCGGCACTACGCTCATGTCTGCAGCAGGGACTACCGGTCAAGTGCTGACTTCAGGCGGTACCGGTGCACCCACCTGGGCGTCCAGCTTGGCAATGAGTGGGGATATAAGTGTGGACAATGCAGGGGTGGTCACCGTAACGGCTCTTCAATCACGACCAGTCAGTAATTCGGCACCATCCACCAATCAAGTACTCCAATACAATGGTTCATCCTGGAGTCCTGCCAACAATGTTGCCACTACCAATGCCAATTTAACAGGAGTGATAACGAGTGTGGGAAATGCAACTTCCATTGCCTCTCAAACAGGATCCGGTACCAAATTTGTGGTGGATAATTCTCCGACCCTCATCACACCAAACATCGGTGCAGCCACGGCAACTTCCCTCAATTCGTCCGGCACGGTTACCGCGAGTTCTTTCGTTAAATCAGCTGGGCTATCTTCTCAGTTCCTAAAAGCAGATGGCAGTGTAGATGCTAATACCTATTTGACATCCGGATCGGGTGTAAGTTCCATCACTGGGACTACCAACCAGATATCCGCCTCGGCAAGCACCGGTTCCGTAACGCTTTCATTACCAGCAACGATTACAGGTTTGACCTCCGTGACCGCAACCAACTTCCTTGGAAATGCCACGACTTCCACCACCGCAACCAATCTGGAAGGCGGTTCAAACGGAACCATCCCTTATCAGTCGGCTTCCGGAACAACAACCATGCTAAATGCCGGTACTTCCGGTCAGGTACTGACCTCCGGTGGTGCTGGTGCACCTTCCTGGACAACTCCTACCACCGGAACACTTACTATGGTCTCGGGAACAGCCGGCCGGATCACATCCAGTGGAAATGCAGCATCTCGTGTAATTGATATAGATACAAACTATGTCGGGCAGACTTCCATCACAACCCTGGGAACAGTCGCATCAGGTACGTGGCATGGAACCCTGCTCGATCCTACTTATGGCGGTACCGGAGTAAATAATGGGGCCAAAAGCATTACCCTTGGTGGGAACATCAATACAGCTGGCACACTTACCACTGTTGGCGGGGCTACAACCTTAAATTCAGCAGCCGGAACCAATGTAACCCTGCCGGCAACAGGAACCCTTGCCACACTTTCAGGAACCGAAACTTTGGCCAATAAAACGGTCAATACCGTAGCGTCCTCCGCAGCATCGGCAGGGTTAAACCTTCCTCCCGGTACCGCTCCATCGTCTCCTGCCAACGGGGACCTCTGGACGACTGCTTCGGGAATCTATGCCAGAATTGGAGGTGTAACCTTTCAGCTCAGTTCCACGACCGGTACCGTCACCTCCGTTTCGACAGCCGCAGCAAACAATGGAGTCACTGCCACCTGGTCGATGGCGACCCCAACGCCGGCCCTGACCATTGGATTAGGTGCCATCACCCCAACATCGGTAGTCGCTTCCGGATCAGTAACAGGAACCCAGTTGGTTTCCACGGTTTCAACAGGTACGGCCCCTTTGACCGTAACTTCAACTACTCCAGTACCCAATTTGAGTATCCTGGGAAATGCTGCCACCTCCACCAATCTTTCCGGTGGTAGTGCCGGGACTCTTCCTTATCAGTCGGCTGCGAATACAACTGCCATGCTTGCTGCAGGAACCTCCGGTCAGTTACTGGTTTCAGGAGGTGCCGGTTCACCCGCCTGGAGTACACCCAATGCTACCGGAACTTTACCCATCGTAGTAGCCTCTGGTGGCACAACCGCCCCAGTCATCTCAATAAATCCAGCCACTCAATCCAGTGCAGGAAGTCTAAGTGCGGTCGACAAAATAAAATTGGATAATTTCCCCAATCTTGCGGTACAGGCTCTTTCCGGAACTACGCCAAGTTGGAATGGATTGAATGGCATAAATGCTACGATTACGCTCACTGGCAATACAACCATTAGCATAGGTAACCTGCAGGCAGGTGCCAGTGGCAATCTTACGGTGACCAATGCAGCTACCGCCTATACTTTGACTTTTTCAGGCTATAGCAACCGGATCAATCCCTGCATTTATTCAGGGGTTGCCAGTTCGGTTACCACCTCCGGCAGTTCGAAAGTGGATGTTTTTAGCTGGTACTACGATGGAACCTCACTTTTTTGGAATGGCACCTTAAGTTACCAATAGTATGAAACGATATCTTCTCATTCTTGGTTTACTGTTTATCTCTGTTCAGCTCTTCGGTCAAAATCGCTTTTTTTGGTCGCACAATGCTGTATGCCCAACATCAACCGTAACAGATGTGGATGGAAATGTATACCATACCGTGGCAATTGGTTCACAATGCTGGATGAAGGAAAACCTGGCCACTACCAAATACAACGATGGAACATCTATTCCCAATGTGACAAACAATGCCGCGTGGGTTGCCCTTGCAACAAGTGCTTATAGCTGGTACAACAACGATGCCGCAACCAACAAGGCAACCTATGGAGCTCTTTACAACTGGTTTGCCGTTGACAACAATCCCGCCTCAAAAATGGTGAGTAACGGGGGGAAGAACATTTGTCCGACTGGTTGGCATGTGCCAAGTCATGCCCAATGGGGAATTTTGGAGAATTACCTAGTAGCCAACGGATACAATTATGACGGGTCAACTTCGGGATCTCTTCTCACAAAGTCGATGGGGCCAAATACATATTGGAATGACGGAGGAGCCGGAACAATTGGACATGCTGATTATCCCGCCTATCAGAACAAGAGTGGGTTTACGGGTCTCCCGGCGGGAATGCGCAGGGAAGATACAGGTGTAACTGATTATAAAGGTTTATGGGGCCTTTGGTGGAGTTCAAATCAATTTGACGGGACACCTTCAAATGCTTTTGAGTGTCTTATCAATTCTGTTTCAAGTAGTGTAACTTTTTATGCGAGCAGCAAAACCCGTGGATACGCTGTTCGTTGTATCAAAAACACCACGGATCAACCTACCGATGCCAATGCCGGACCAGATATCATTGCTCCTTGTGGAGTAATTACGGCTACACTTGGAGGAAATACTCCATCAAGAGGAACCGGCAAGTGGAGTGTTGTGTCGGGGACTGCTACTATTACCGACCCTGCCAATCCGCTGTCGGGAGTAACGGGTCTTGCCATGCCGGGTACGGCGATCCTCAGGTGGACCATTTCAAATCCACCCTGGCTGGCTTCAACCGATGATATGACCATAACTACCGGACTAACAGTCAACCATGTAAGTGGCTCTGTGGCACCTGTAACAAAAACTGTAAATTACGGAACTGTATCTACAACGCTCGCCGGTACCGGAGAAAAATGCTGGATCATCCAAAACCTGGGGGCAGATCATGCGGCTACTTCAGCCAACGATGGTACACCGGAATCTGCGGGTTGGTTTTGGCAGTTTAACCAGAAGCAGGGTTATGTCCCCAACTCAATCATATCGATTTCTTCCATTTCAGAGTCTAGTAACTGGCTGGCAGCAAATGACCCATGTACCCAGGAACTAGGGGCTGCCTGGCGCATTCCCACCCAGTCAGAATGGAGCAATGCCAATTCAACGGGGGGCTGGTCCGACTACAACAGCACCTATGCCTCCTCCTTAAAAATCCATCCGGCCGGACTTCTTTTTAACAACAACAGTGCCTGGTACTATGGAGGTAGTTTTGGTTACTATTGGAGTAGTACCCAGTACAATCTTACGAATGGATATGCCTTGCATTTCGGCAGTAATTTCAGTTCAGCAACCAATAACTTTGACAAAGCAATAGCTTATCCTGTTCGCTGCTTGATGGACTGTTCCAATCCGCCTACAACAGCCAATGCCGGAGAAGATATTGTAACTGCCTGTGGGGCAAGAACGGCCACGTTAGCCGGCAATACACCGGTTGTTGGAACCGGTCAGTGGAGTGTCGTATCCGGTACTGCGACCATCACAACTCCCGGATCCCCCACTTCAGGAGTGACCGGTTTGGCCATGCCGGGAACGGCAACTCTGCGATGGACCATCTCGAATCCTCCTTGTTCTCCATCCACCGACGATGTAGTGATAACAACCGGAATGACTGTCAACCATGTTGCAGGAGTAGTGGCACCCGTTACTAAACCCGTTAATTACGGAACCGTTGTAACCTTCCTTTCCGGAGCAAGCAAATGCTGGATTACCCAAAACCTGGGAGCAGATCACCAGGCAGCCTCGGCAACCGATGCCACGGAACCCTCGGCAGGATGGTACTGGCAGTTCAACCGGAAGCAAGGATATAAAAACAATGGAACCCTTACCCCGGCCTGGACCATAACCTCTATCTCGGAAAACAGCGACTGGTTGCCTTCCAACGATCCCTGTCTTCTATCTCTTGGTACTGGCTGGAGAATTCCTAGCTACTCTGAGTGGTTGAGCGTAGATGCTGCCCCACAAAATTGGGGAAACTACACAGATACCTACAATTCAGTTTTAAAAATCCATTCTGGCGGTCTTTTGTTTGATACTGACGGTTCACTGGGCAATACTGGTTTGACCGGGAACTATTGGAGCAGTAGTCAGAATAGTGTAGGCAATGGCTATGAGTTAGGGTTTTCGGCTACATCCTGTGGCATGGGTACTAATTATAAAGCCAGGGGCATGACACTTCGTTGTCTCCGTGATGATTGCAGCCTGACCACAACCGCCAATGCCGGTGCAGACATCCTTGGTGCTTGTGGTGCAACGTCTGTCTCCCTCGCTGGTAATACCCCCACCATCGGAACTGGCCAGTGGTCTGTCGTATCCGGTACAGCTACCATCACTTCGCCGGGATCACCTAATTCAGGGGTTACAGGATTGACCATGCCGGGAACGGCCACCCTGCGCTGGACCATATCAAACGGAACTTGCCCAGCCTCCACGGATGATGTAGTTATAACCTCCGGATTAACCGTAAACCACTTAGCCGGAACTGTCGCTCCCGTTACCAAAACCGCAAGTTATGGAACCGTACTCACCTCCATTACAGGCGCAAGCAAATGTTGGATTACCCAGAATCTGGGAGCAGATCACCAGGCAACTTCGGCAACCGATGCCACGGAACCTTCCGCTGGATGGTACTGGCAATTTAACCGGATTCAAGGTTATAAGCAAGATGGTGTAACTGTCTCGCCTTCCTGGACGATCACCAGTATTACAGAATCAGGTGGTTGGTTGCCTGCCAATGACCCATGCGCCTCCGGGTTGGGAGCTGGTTGGCGAATTCCGACCATCACTGAGTGGAATGGTGCCATATCCAATGGTTCCTGGTCGAACGGTTCCGATATGTACAATTCTGTTCTGAAAATCCACACTGCCGGTTACCTGGACAACGCCAATGGTTCGTTGAACTATCGTGGTAGTTACGGCTATTATTGGAGCAGTTCATCAATCGGCAACTTTGCCTACAGTCCATTCTTTAACTATGCATGGATCCAGATAGCCACAGGATATCCAAGGGCATGTGGCTTACCGCTGCGTTGTCTCAAGGATGACTGCAGTTTGACCTCAACTGCCAATGCTGGAGCAGATATTGTCACTTCCTGTGCAGGAACAACGGCCACCCTTGCAGGCAATACACCTGCCGTCGGGACCGGTCAGTGGTCGGTCGTGTCCGGGACAGCCACCATTACCTCCCCCGGATCACCAACCACTGGGGTGACGGGGATGGTCTTCCCCGGGACAGCCACGCTGCGATGGTCTATTTCGACCGGCAGCTGTCCGGCAAACACCGATGATGTTTTGGTAACCTCCGGCAATACCCTTTCTATCAACCACGTTGCAGGAACTGTTGCCCCCGTGACGAAAACAGTCAACTATGGAACAGTGGTCACTTCAATTTCAGGAGCAAGCAAATGCTGGATTACCCAGAATCTGGGATCAGATCACCAGGCAACCTCAGCAACCGATGCTACGGAACCATCCGCAGGCTGGTACTGGCAATTTAATAGAAAGCAAGGCTACAAGAACGATGGTGCAACCCGTACTCCAGGTCCCGCCTGGGATACCACAAATGACAATCTGAGTGCAACCTGGCAATCATCCAAGGATCCCTGTACGATCGAATTAGGGAGCGGCTGGCGTGTTCCGACATCTACGGAATGGACCAATGCAAATGGTGCGCCCCAAAGCTGGGCCAGTTACAACGATACCTTTAATTCGGTCTTAAAACTCCATACGGCCGGCTACCTGGACGGAACCAGCGGGAACCTTGGCTATATCGGTTGGTTAGGTTATTATTGGTCTGCTAACCAAAGCAATGCCTCCAGTGGAATCTATCTGAAATTCGATTATGGTTCCAGCAGAATGGATTCCTATTACGCAAAATCGTTCGGATTTTCGATACGTTGTATCAAAGACTAATTAAGTAAAATTTTGAGACAGACCGTCCCTTTCAACATTAAAAAGCAACTTGATCTGCCAATTGGGTTAATGAATAATTCAAACCTTGTTTTCAGGGGAAAATCAATAAATACCCCTGTCCGCTGAACATAATGATTGGATTATTTGTTAAATACCAAACCGTGACCGAGCAAAAGCGGTCAACCTAAATAGACTTTTATGAAACCCAAAACATTTTTGATCCTTAACGGTCTGATTTTTCTATGCACCTTACCATGCCGCTCTCAGGATTTGTCGATAAAAATCCATCTCCAGGGAGTATCTGAGAGCAAATTGACCCTGCTTCCCCTGAGCGGGAAAAAGGCGATGAAGCCTGTAGCGGAACAAGCCGTGCTTAAAAACGGGGAAACCGCCTTACTCGACGTTTCACCTGAATTACTTCCGGGCGAGTTTGTATTGCGGTTCGATTACAAGGAAAAAGAGGGCAGCTCTCCCTATCCATCTGAAAAGCAGATCATCCTCAACAAACAGAATCTGGAGCTTTTTGTCAATCCCCCCTATTGCAACAACAGTGACAGCACCTGGTTTCAAAAAGGGGAAGAAGAGAATACCGAATATGCGAGGTTCAATCTGGAAAATGCCAAAAAGAAAATGCAACTTGGCCTGTTGCACAATCTTCTGATGGGCTGGGTTGACAATCCATCCGAATTCTTTCTGCATGCCACAGATGAATATGAAAAGAGGAGGAGCCTTTACAACCAATGGATTCTTGCTCAGGCAAAGCTGCACAATCATTTGTTCATCAGTCACCTCTTCAGGTTTCAATTTTTGCCCAAGATTTCTTTCAACGGAAGTGAGGAGGATAAAACCCAGAGTATCCTGAACCACTATTTTGATGGCATAGATTTTGGAGATTCCCTTCTGATCAGGACTGCCAATTTGAAAGACTGGATGAACAATTATGTGAATCTTTATGGGTCCAAAGCCAAAACAGACCTCATGCGTGACTCGTTGCTCGCGATGGCAGGACAAACTGCCATAGAAAAATGCAAAGGCGGTAACCAAAAAATTTATGGCTGGATGGTCGACTATTTTTACGCCGGCTATGAATCCTTCGGTATTAAAAAAGGAATGATGATGCTTCAACCTTACCTGGACGATCCCAACTGTCTGACCTCCAAGAGACAACAAATTGTAAGAAGACTCGAAAGTATGAATAAATTGGTTGCGGGCTCCCCTGCCCCTGATTTTAGTCTGGAAAACAGCGATGGCAGTTTGTTCAGTTTTCGATCTTACAAAGGAATTACCAAATTAAAGTTGCTCCTCTTTTGGTCTGCCGATTGCGAACATTGCAGAAATCTGGTAAGTCAACTTAACCAATGGTATCAGCAGTCAGGTAACAGCGACAAACTCGACATCATTGCCGTCAGCGTGGATGATACCGAAACGGAGATTCCGGTATGGGAGAAAGCGGTGAAGGATCTTCCCGGATGGAGGCATCTCCGCGCCAAAGGCGGCGTAAATTCAGAAGTCGCCAACAAATATGCCATTTTAAGTACACCAGCCATGTTTCTGGTTGACAGCAAAAAAAATGTGATCAAATCCAATCCGGATTCAATTGATCAGCTGGAAAAAGATGTAAACGAATAGCTCCGGAGAGAACAGCAAAAACGGACTTGGCCTTACGTTCGTGGTGATTTTACTTGCAACCACTATGGCCCAACTATTACCCTTGTAAAGATGCAAAAGCCAGGCCTTTGGGACCGGGCTTTTACCAAACAGGCAGCAAGTCTTAGCCGGATTGATTCCAACGAATCTGAAATCAATGCGGCTCTTTGATCTGTCCTTTGGATTTTACTCTCTGCTGAAGGCGGCATCGAATGCCAGGGTACTCGGAGAAAAATCGACTCTCTTCACAAAGGCACATGATTCGGCAGCTCCCATTTCGCGGTCCATCCCACTGTCTTCCCATTCCACGGAGAGCGGCCCTTTATAGCCAATGTCGTTGAGTGCGCGGATGATGTTCTCAAAATTGATCCGTCCCCTTCCAACACTCCTGAAATTCCAGTACCGACGGCTGTCACCGAAATCGAGGTGCCCGCCAAAAACTCCCGAGGTTCCGGGATATTCGTTCCAGGAAGCATCTTTCATATGCACATGGAAGATTTTTTCTGCAAACACATAGATGAACTTGGTGTAATCCACTCCCTGGTAACCCAGATGGCTCGGATCAAAATTAAAACCAAAAGCTGGATGGTTGTTGACAGCCTTCAACGCCCTTCTGGCCGTTTCGATGTCGAAGGCAATCTCGGTAGGGTGCACCTCCAGTGCATATTTTACACCCATCTTCTCGTAGGCATCCAGAATGGGGATCCAGCGGGTGGCAAAATCATCGTAGCCAGCTTGAATCATCTCCTGCGAGACAGCAGGGAAGGAGTAATTCAGGTGCCAAATGGAGCTTCCAGTGAAACCGTTAACCACAGACAATCCCAACATTTTGGCGACCTCTCCCGTCTTGATCACTTCGGCGGCTGCCCGCTGGCGAATCCCCTCCGGTTGGCCATCACCCCAGATGGCATCAGAAAGCATTCCACGGTGACGAATATCCGGGTTGTCGCAAACGGCCTGACCAACAAGGTGCGTAGAAATTGAAAATAACTTCAGGTTGTATTTCTTCAGCAAGGCCAGTTTGGCATCGCAATAAGCCTGATCTGCCTTTTCTACTTCAATGTGGTCTCCCCAACAGGCCAGTTCAAGTCCATCGTATCCAAAGGCAGCAGCCTTTTTACAAACCTCTTCAAGAGTCAGATCGGCCCACTGGCCGGTAAACAGGGTAACGGGACGTTTCATGTTCGATGTATTTTAGTATTGTTCATTTATAGAAAAGTACAAAGAGTACTTGGAGTTTGGAATTTGTGACAAATAAAAGTTATTACCGTTTCCACACACTCGAAGTACTTAAAATTTCACCCATTTGGTATGGTCATCATACCCGGCCTTTACCACCGCATCGATAAACATCATCCCTCGAATGCCGTCTTCCACACCTGGAAAATCAAGCCATTCGGGTTGGGGAACCTGCTTGTTCATTTTGGCCCGTAAAGTGAGGGAGAAATTCCTGTAGATGTTGGCAAAAGCCTCCAGGTATCCTTCCGGATGACCGCCTGGTGTGCGGGTGTTATGTTTGGCAATGTCGCTCATGTAGCCGTTTCCGACCCGAACAATCTCGGCAGGCCGGTCGCTCCATTTGACAAGTAATGTATTTGGTTCGTGCTGAAGCCATTCCAGTCCGCCCTTGTCTCCATAGACCCTCAGTTTGAGCGCATTTTCCTCTCCGGCAGCAATCTGTGTGGCCATCAAAACTCCTTTCGCCCCATTTTCGAAGCGCAACAGGGCAGCCCCATCATCGTCCAGCAAACGACCGGGAACGAAGACATTCAACTCCGCACAAAGTTCCACAGTTTTCAGTCCTGTTACATATTCGGCGAGGTGGTGAGCGTGCGTTCCGATGTCGCCCATTGAGCCGGCCTTGCCCGATCTCTTGGGATCGGTACGCCAGCTTGCCTGTGCATTTCCGGCATCTTCGAGCTTGGTGGAGAGCCATCCCTGTGGATATTCCACAAAGATTTTTCTGATCTTTCCAAAATCACCGCGGCGAACCCGTTCACGGGCCTCTTTCACGGCAGGATAACCGGAGTAGGTATGGGTGAGTGCCAGGATATTTCCTGTTTCCTGAATTTTTGCCTTCAATTGAAGGGCCTCATCCAGGGTAAAGGTAATGGGTTTATCAACCACAACATGAAACCCGTTCTCTAGCGCCATCATGGCAGGCTCGAAGTGGGCAAAGTTAGGGGTCACGATGGTAACAAAATCCATGCGTTGACCTTCAGGGAGCATGGTCTCCTTTTCAAACATCTCCCGATAGGTACCATAAATCCTATCTTCAGGCAGATAGTAGGATAATCCGGAACTGTGTGAGATCGCAGGATCAATACTGAAACATCCGCAAACCAGTTCTATCTGGTTGTCCATCAAAGCAGCCAGACGGTGGATTGCCCCTATGAAGGCATCGCTTCCGCCACCGACCATACCCATGCGTAATTTACGATTCATGTTGTTAGTTTATATTTAAGAGTTCGCAATAAAGTTAGAAAAAAAGTGACTAAAGTGAACTAAAATGACTAAAGTGACTAAAGTTATGCTGAGAAAAAATTGTTCATAAATTTTGGAAACTGAAAGTGCTTTTTATCGTTTTACAATTAAAATGGTTTGATAATTTTGGTGATCTTCAAAGTTTTTAAAATAGATCGATTCCGAATTCAATTTATTTTGTAAATATTTAACAATCAGTCACTTCCTTAATGAAGCGCATAAAACTCATTTCCCTTTTATTTGCCGCCACGCTCTTTGTGTGGCTTTTTGTCGGGCTGGTGATATGGATTCACGTGAAAGTGATCAACTGGCAAAGGCTGAATGAAATCGAAGAGGTGAATGCAGCCAGTTACCGGACTTTCAGCAAGTTTATCGATGACATTGAATCAGAAACTGACTGGAGTGTGGAGATTATCAGCGGATTGAGATCCAGGGAGAAACAGAAGGAGCTGCTACGGGAAAACGGCAAGAATGCGGCAGTTGACAAGAGTCGCCACGTCCTGGGAAGGGCAATCGACATCAACCTGTACAAAAGAAACTGGCTCTGGAGAATTTGGCTGAAGAAATACAACTCCAAAAAAGACTGGAAAAACAGTGGTGTAGTCAGAATCTCAGAAAAATATGGTCTGCTTTGGGGCGGGAGCTATCACAGCTACCACGATCCTGTGCACTTTGAGATCAACTGAAGAAGGCAAAAGGATAAAGGCAAAAGTTGGGACTCCGAAAAGTTGTGTGAAAATCTATTTTCAACAGACTAACAACTTCAGAATTTCTGCACACATTAGAAAATCAAATTCTATTTTCTCCCTGATTTCTTCCGATAATTCGTGTATGGTTCAGGATTGGAAGATTTATAATACAAGAAGGACGCACTAATCCTGATTAGCGCGTCCTTACTTTTGCCTTTTGCCTTTATCCTTTTGCCTTTTCTTCCTTGGGTTTTCCCGGTACAGGAACGGTATAAGCCTTCATATCGTAAGCACCCAGCTCGAGTTTGGCGGGCATATGGGTTACATTCGAGTTGAAGATCTCATCATAAGTGACCTCATTCCCAGTGTATGCCGATTCGCGACCCATGATGGCAGTCAGACAGGAGATGGCAGTTTCGACGGCCTGGTTGAGGGGTTTGTTGGCACGTATGTGGTTGATGAAATCTACATGCTCGAGGGTATAGGGATCCGTCTGTTTGTGGTCGATTTTCTCTTTCTCTCCATCTGTTTTCCAAATGACATTGCCCAGCAGATCCTTGATTTCGTGGTTGCTTCCAGCGCTGCTCCAGGATCCCCTGGTTCCCTGGATGAACTCCGAAACATTGTTCTTGCAACCGTCTATCTGGCGGCACATGCTGTGCAGGCGAACGCCTCCTTCGTATTCGAAGTCGATGCTGAATTCATCGTACTGGTCGCCTGTCAGCCTCCTGTGACGGGCACCGAAACCGACTGCCTTAACAGGCTTTTTGCCAGTAAACCAATTGAATACATCCAAATTGTGTACGTGTTGCTCGACAATATGGTCGCCCGACAACCAAGACCAGTTGACCCAGTCGCGAACCATCAGTTCCATGTCGCTCCAGCCATTTTCCCGGTTTCTGTACCAGAGCATGGATTGATTCCAGTATACATTGCCGGAGACGATTTCACCAATCATCCCCTTTTGAATTTGTTGGAAAGACTCCACATATTTCCTTTGGTGGTGACGCTGTGTTCCGGTAACAACCACCAGACCCTGCGATTCGGCTTTCTTGGCAGTAGTCATGATCGAACGGGCACCCGGGCCATCCACACAAATTGGTTTTTCCATGAATACGTGCTTGCCTGCTTCGACGGCTGCCTCAAAATGGGTAGGCCTGAAGGCGGGCGGAGTGGCGATGATCACGAGGTCAATGTCGCAAGCGAGTACTTTTTTGTAGTTGTCGAAACCCGTGAAGCATTTGTCATCCGGTACATCCACTTTGAATTTTTCCTTGAGCGTTTTGCGGCATCCATCGATGCGGTCCTGGAAGAGATCTCCCAAGGCCACAATCTGCAAATTGGGACCCGCGCTCAGGAAGTTGACAGCGGCTCCGGTGGCTCTTCCTCCGCAACCGATCAAACCTGCACGAAGGGGTTTTCCGTCGTTGGCATAATCCTGCAATTCAGGGATATAGGCATTGGCCAAATTGGCAAGTGGCACAAGGACAGGGGCTTTATCACCCCCCGCGCATGAGGAAAGAACGACACCGGCACCGAGTGAACTCGCTGCTCCCACGACTGCTGCACTCCTGAAAAAATCTCTTCTGTTAACCGAATTTTTGCTCATGATGTTGGTCTGTTAATTTGTTGAAATGAAATGTGTATCAAAGATATAAAATATAGTTATGAGATATAAGATATGAGATATGAGATATGAGATATGAGAGAATGTGGAATGAAAGATTTTCGATAGGTTGAGGAAGCATAATCTCATCGTCCGATCGTCCCAGTCGTCCACTCGTCCTAGTCATCATTTCTCTGTTCCAACTTGACATTTTTCATTTTAGTCCGTCTGCTTCGCAAACAATTCTGAATCCGATCCCTTTGATGTCGGAATACCACCAGATGCTCTTGGGTTGCTGCGGATCCGTTTTCAGCCAGGTGGCTGTCTGGGAGAAATCCCTGGCGGCAGAACGCAGCGCTCCTGCTTCGGAATTGTAACTTCCTCCTCTCACTACGTGCTCTTCCCCAGTTTCGGGTCCCTTGGGATCGGTGACGGAGCTGGCAGTAGCTTTGTAGGCATCGGCGCTGTACCAGTCTGAACAGTATTCTGCTACATTACCCGCCATATTTTTTAGCCCGAAGGGGTTCGCTTTTACAAAGGATGGTTCCTGCGTCTTACCCGAAGAATTGAGCGAGTAAACCACATATGTGTTGATCAAGGTACTATCCACCCCAAACAACCGGTTGCGCAATCCCTTGTTTACGAATCTTTTCGGGTCCCCTTTGAAGAAATAGGGTGTTTCGCTCCCGCTTCTGCAGGCATATTCCCATTCGGCTTCCGTGGGAAGCCTGTATTTCTTGCCTGTTTTCTTGGAAAGCCATTGGCAGTATGTTTGCGCGCCATAATGGGTCATCGTGATGGCGGGTCTCAGTCCGCTGCCCCATCCCTGATCCGGAATCCCGAAAGGGGGAGTAGGTCCGCTGATGGCATCCGGATTTCCTGCATTTTTCGCCATCACCATCGCAGGATCCAGTCGGCCTTCCGACATGGTAGAGGCATAAAATGCCCAGTATTCATCCCAGGTGACCTCAATTTCGCCCATAAAAAAGGAGGAAACGGTAACAGAACGTACGGGTCCTTCATCTTTGTTCCGAAGAGGTTCCGCCTCATCGCTTCCCATCTTGAAGGTTCCGCCTTTCACAGGAACCATGTTGAAGGCAATCGCCGTATTGGGGATCTTCTCTGTGAATTTGGTGAAAGAGGTCACCGCAGCCGGAGCAGTGAAAAGTTCCTTGGATGCATTGGCAACAGGAAGCCCCTGCATCTTCTGGTGCTTGTAATTGGGGTTGAAATGGCCCACATCAAGGTGACAGTTGATGCATTGCAGTTTGAGCTTTTCGGCATTGTTTTCATAATAGAGATGGGCTGTTCCTCCTTCGGCAGATAATCCTTTGGAGAACAAGGTCTGGTGGCATTTGATACACGATTCGTTGTAGACAATCTTCACAGCATGTTCAAGTTCCCCTTTTGCTGCCCAATTAAAGGAGCTGCTCTTCTTGAAATAAAAACCATACAAATCACTCAGGCCAGTTTTTGCCTTGACAGTGAAGTAGTTGAAACTTCCCTTGGGAGGAAGATGGCATTCCACACAATGTACCTTCACCCCACTCTTGTTGTAGAAATGGGCCGATTTTTTCCAGGAATCTTCTGCGTGGGGATGAATGTGGCAAGAGGCACAATATTGGTCCGAACTGGTGTAGGAGAGCGCTTTTTCTCCGCTCCAGAAAAGGAAGGATCCAAGAATCAGACCCACAAGAAAAATCATGCCAATAAATCTCTTCTTCCGCTCTTTTGTCATTGCTGTGGTTGTGTAGTTGCCAAATTTGGCGTCTGCCGAATGACAGACTTCCAAAATTAAGAAATTAATCCTGCACAAAGCGCGGGAAGATGGCTATTTAGAACCATTATTGACTTGGCAAAGTCAGGGTTTATAAGCAATCAACGTCAATTGAGGTGGTTTTTGGAAACCCTGCTTTAGGATTTTTTCCTTGAGTTCCCAACTTCTCGATTCAAAGCTGATTTTTTGAGGCAACTCTCCGGCAGCAGAAACCATTTCATCAATTTTGTGAGAAAACTGCCAGATCTTCTCCTTTGAATTCAGCATTTCGGGTTCATTGGCCGACAGGAAGGACCGTTCTACCTCTATGTGAGTCTCCTGAAAAAGTGAGGTCAACTCATCACTGCTATAGTAGTCTCTGTGGTATCCGCCCAGTGCCGTATCGATGTCTGCCTTCAGGGCGTGGTAGGCCAGGTAGCACTCCTGGGCTGGGTTGCAGCCATCGCGGATCGTTTCGTTGATAAGTAGTCTGCCCCCTGAAATCAGTACCCTCATCATGGCCTGGATGGCCTTGACGGGATGTTCAAAATGGTGAAGTCCGTTTGAGACGGTGACAAAATCAAAGTAGCTTTCTTCAAAAGGAATTTTACGCACATTTCCGAGAACCAGATCGACTGCAAATGGGAACAACCTGTTTTTGGCCAAGGCCAGACTCTCCTTGTTCGGCTCCAATCCGGTGGCTGAGTCGAAGGAGGCCACAGAATCCAGTAGAAATTTTAGGAATTCGCCCTCACCGGTTGCAACATCCAACAAATGTCCGACACAGGCATTCTCCAAATAACCGTGTAATTCACTGAGCTGATACATAAACAGGCAGATTTAGTCTTCTTCCTACCTCACTTCGAGACTGCCGGTTCCGATGTTGTTGCCATCCGCAAAAATATCGATGGTGTACTGACCTGGGATCAAGGCAGGGGCTCCAGCGTTGTCCCAATAGATGCTTACAGGCAGATCCATCCCTTCGTATTCTACCTCGCGCATGGCCGAATAGGGTATTTTCAGTCCTTCAAATTTGAAGAGGTCCTTGTCTGACTTGGTGAGCAACAGTTGGTCGGGGCGCTGAATGCGCAGGTAAATGTTTTTTGCACCTCTCTTTGCGGTGAGGTTTTTGCCGAGGGTAAAATCCACCTTGATGCTTTCTATCTTTGAAGCCTTGTATTGCTCCTTTCCCTTCTTGTTTATGCCCGAAGCCTTGATATTCAAAGCCTCCAGGGTCGCTGCCAGGGTAACTGTCTGCTCCAGCTTTTTCTTCTCCTGTTCGAGATTCTGATTTTGAGTCTTCACTTCGGTTACCTGTTGCTTGACATTGCTGTTTTCTGCCATCAACCGCTGATTTTTCTGATTCAGACTATCTATTTGAACTACGTAATCGCGCATGATTTTCCGAAGCGTGGTCATCTCCTCCCGGTATTTTGAAATCTGCCTGAAACTGGTGCTCTTCACCTGTTCAATCTCCGCCAGCAGATCCTTCACCTTGCTCTGTGCCCCTTCAAATTGGATGTTCAGGTTGGTATTGTTCCGTTTCAGGGAATCATATCCCAAAACCATGGTGTTCAGTTCCGTCTCAATGGCAGCCTTCTCCTGTTTCAACTGGGCCGTCACTTCAGCGTGCTCGCTTCTTTGCCAGAAGAGCAACACCACCACGATGACCAATAAAACGGCCAGGATGATGACCAATGCATTTTTTCTCGGATCTGACTGGGTATGGGAAGTTTCCTGATTGAACATCGTATCTGCGTTTTGTTGATTTGTTCCACAAAATTAAGAATATTTTACCCCCTTTCAAAGCGTTGATAGCCGGAGAAAGATCATTTGTAACCTGATTTTACGGGGATCGTACTATAGAGTGACTAAAGTGAACTAAAGTGACTAAAGTACTTTAGGTTTGATCGTGATTCTTTCGGATCCACAATCGGGTAACTTTAGATCACTTTAGTCACTTTAGCTCACTTTAGTCACTATCCCATGAACCTGAAAGAGATCCGTAAAAATTACTCCCGTGAAACCCTCAGCGAAGACTCCCTGCATGATCCATTTCCTCTTTTTGAAAAGTGGATGGAAGAGGCCATCGAAGGTCAGGTAAACGAACCCACGGCGATGATGCTGAGCACAGTTTCTGTTGAACAGCAACCCTCATCCAGGGTCGTCCTGCTGAAACTGCTCACTGGCGAAGGGTTTCATTTTTTCACGAACTATCACAGCCGAAAGGGCCGGGAAATTGCCGCCAACGGCAGGGTCGCCCTGCTCTTTTTTTGGCCGGAACTGGAAAGGGAAGTGAGAATTGAAGGCATTGCCACTTTCTCTGCCAGGGAACTTTCCGATCAATATTTTGGTGAAAGACCCTATGATAGTCAGATCAGTGCCATTGTTTCCAAACAAAGTGAGCCTGTTGAGAGCCGACAGGAACTTGAACGACTATGGAAAGAAAAAGAGGATGCTTCCAGGGGAGAAAAGCTGACCCGACCAGCCGAATGGGGTGGATACCTGGTCGTACCCGAATGCATCGAATTCTGGCAAGGACGCCCCAACCGACTGCACGACAGAATATTGTTCGTAAGGAATGGGGAGGAATGGGTCGTCTCCAGACTGGCGCCTTGAGGGGAAGACTGGGAGGACGTTCAGACTGTAAGACGAAGATACTGGTCCCTGAGCGAAGTCGTAGGGGGAAGGAAAAGAGTGATGAGTGGCAACAGTAGAGACGTTGCATGCAACGTCTCAGATTTTGAATGGATTTGCAAAATGGGAAATAAAATTAAGAAAGGTCAGCTACCAATATTTTCTATTTCTTGTCACTCGTGAAATCCTTGGCTGAGAGCGCATTCGAAAATCGAAAATCCGTTGTTTCTATCCTTTCCTCGTATTCCGGTAGGGTCTCAGCTCCCGGCTCTTGACATTGAACTCAAAGGGACTCTTCTTCGTGCGCGGTTTCTTTTCGTGGAAAGCTCCCTTGAATCCGGTATCTTCCAGTTTCTTCTGTCGGTCCATCTCCCGGGCAATCTCCTGCATCTCACTTCTGCTTGACTCGACCAGTTCAACCTTTTCAGGAACTGGTAGTTCCGTCAGCTCCATCCGGATCAGTTTCTCGATGTTTGCGAGGTGAAACTCCTCATCTGGTTTCAGGAAGGAGATAGCCACTCCTTCGTGGTTGGCCCTGGCAGTGCGCCCAATCCGGTGGACATAATCTTCATAATTGGTAGGAAGGTCAAAATTGATCACATGACTGATCAGCGACACGTCGATTCCTCTGGCCGAAACATCCGTCGAAATCAGCACCCTTACGTTTCCCTCCTTGAAGGATTGTATGGCGTTGATTCTGGTATTTTGTGCCTTGTTGGAGTGTAGCACCCTCACTTCCCCATCAGTTTTTCGGTCCAGCACCTTGAAAACAAGTTCTGCATTTTCCTTGGTTGCACAAAAAATGATCACTCTTTTGTAGGTTTCCTTGTCGGAAAGCAGGAAGTTAATCAGGTTCAATTTGCTCCTGAAATTGGGAAGGCGGTAAAAATATTGTTCCACCTTATCCACGGTAGTGGCGGATGGGGCGACCTCCACCCTGGCGGGGAAAGTCAGAAATTCGTTGCTGATCAGCTCAATCTTGTCGGAGAAGGTGGCCGAAAAGAGCAGATTCTGCCTCTTGGGCGGAATCACCTCGAAAAGCTGGTTCAGTTGGGGCATGAAACCCATGTCCAGCATTCGGTCGGCTTCATCGATCACCAGAATCTTGATTTTTTTCAGCCGGAGGGCGCCGATCCGGTATAGATCCCACAACCGACCGGGTGTAGCGACGACAATGTCGACCCCGGGCTTTACCAGTTCTGCGTGTTTGGTCCAGCCGATGCCTCCAAAGATGGCTGCCGACCGGATATTGGTATATTTTGTAAGTTCTTCGATGTCTTCTCCTACCTGGATCGCCAGTTCCCTGGTTGGGACCAGGATCAGCGCCCGCGGATCTTCCCCTTCCGCCTTGACCAGTTTCATCAGGATGGGAATCACATAGGCAGCTGTCTTTCCGGTTCCAGTCTGGGCAATACCCAAAACGTCCTGCCCGGACTTAATCACCGGAATGGCCAGTGCCTGCACGGGAGTGGGTTCGTGAAAACCTATCTCATCCAGTGCCTTCATGATGGATTTACCGATCCCAAAATTCTCAAAAGTTGTACTCATTTTGTCTATATAAAAAGCCAATCGCCATTCGCTAAAAGCAAAAGACGAAAAGCTGTTAGCCGCTAGTTTTTGGCTATTGGCTGTTAGACTGCAAAGTAACGACTTTTTAGGTCAATCTGAACACTTTCCCCGGAAGCGACTTCACAATACCCGAAAATTCAAGGGAAAGTAGCATCGAGGAGACTTTGCTCATCGGAAATCCGGTAAGGAAGCTGATGCGGTCGATGGCTGTTTCCCCCTCTTTTTGAAGCAGGTCAACCATTATTTGTTCATCCGGCAAAAAATCGGCAAAAAGACGCGGCTGACAAATCTCCGGGCTACCGGACCCGGGCTGCCAGTTCATACAATATTCCAGATCCGAAACATTTTCGATCAATGCAGCCCTATTGGTTTTGATCAGAAAATGGCATCCCTCGGTATAGGTCTCTCCCACCCTGCCGGGAAAGGCAAACAGGTCGCGGTTGTAGGAGAGCGCCAGCTCGGCCGTGAGCAGCGCCCCGCCTTTTCTGGCAGATTCGACCACGATCACGGCATCGGCCATTCCGGCAATGATGCGGTTTCTGCGGAGAAAATTCTTGCGGTCGATCGTCGAATAGCTCAGGAAATCGCTCACCATCCCCCCGTTTTTCTCACACATCTCCTGCGCAATTGCCTTGTGCAGGGAGGGATATATCGTCTCGAGGCCGTGGGCCAACACGCAAACGGTGGGCAAATTGTTGTGCAGCGCTGCCCGGTGCGCCTGGATATCGATGCCGTAAGCCAATCCGCTCACAATCTGAATCTCGTAACCCCGTTCGGCAAGTGCCACAATGAACTGATCCACCAGCTCTCTTCCATATTCAGTGGCATTTCTGGTCCCAACGATGCTGATCACCTTTGGTCCATTCAGGTTGGGAGTACCTTTCGAAAAGAGCAATATGGGTGCATCCACGCAAGATTTCAGTCGCTGTGGATACGCTTCGTCAAGATAAAAATGGGCGGCAACCTTGTTCTTCTCCATAAATTCGACCTCCCGGCAGGCCCTTTTCAGGACTGCCGACTGCTGGATATTTCTGGCCAGCACGGTTCCCACGCCCGGAATGGTTCGCAGCACCTTTTCCCGCTCCCTGAAGACCTGTTGGGCACTGCCGCAATAGGCAATCAGGGATTTTGCCGTGATGCTCCCGATGCCCGGAACCAGCGAAATGGCAATCTTGAAGCGCAAATCATCCTGTGAATTTTCTGGGTTGTCCATACATAAATTTACGGTAAATCGTGGAGAAAAGGGAATTAATGAGCTTGATTTTTGATTGTATTAGGAAGGATTAGTGAGAGAAATTGATGAATGATTGTTCAATCCGCCCTTCGACCCTCTAAGTGCGCTCAGGGACCCGTTTCTTCCTCCCATATTCTTACCTTCTCATCTTCAATCCCTCTTTTTTCAAGTTCTTCACTCTTCGTTCTTCACTTTATTTGGTCTTTCCGTCCGATCCCAGCCAATTCTCTTTTTTCAATATTTGTGCGCGGACGGCGCATGGAAACATTCGTTTTCTACCAGCATTTCGCCGCTCTGCGGCTTGCATTTTAGCAATATATTCATTCTGGTCAAAAATTAGGG
>CAINVV010000268.1 GCA_903854235.1 uncultured Bacteroidia bacterium
CTCTAAAATTGACGATCTACACGTTCTTGCCATCATCCGGGATGTTTCTGAATCGGTCAACATGAAACAGGACTTACTCTACCAGTCCGGCTTTCAGAAAATTCTGATGAACCTTGCCTCTCTTTTCATCCACATCGCCGAATCAGAAACAGATGCTGTGATCAGTGATTCACTGAGACAAATTGGAGAGTATTCAGGTGTAAACAGAGGCTACATCTTTCGATACGACTCCGAAAACCAGATCATGACCAATACCCACGAATGGTGTAGTCAGGGAATCGAACCACTGATTGGAAAACGGCAGAATCTTCCCATTGATTTGCTTCCTGATGTGTTAATCAAGCACAAAAAAGGGGAAACAGCTATCTTTGGAAATCTGAGGAAACTCGATCCGGAGAACCCTGCCAGAAAATTGGTTGGGGCGATGGAGGTACAAACGGTCCTCACCATTCCGATGATCTCGCAGAAGAATTGTCGAGGATTTGTTGGATTTGATACCATTGATCCATCTAAAAAATGGAACAACTCCGACCTATCTCTATTGAAGATCTATACAGGCATGCTGGCCAATCTCCAGGAAAAAATTGCGATCGAAAAATCGCTCGTTGAGGCGAGAATCAAGGCGGAGGCGAGCAACAGACTCAAAACGGCCTTTATGAACAACATCTCCCACGAAATCAGGACCCCTTTGAACGGTATTATCGGATTTGGCGAAATTATCGCCAATGAACAATTGTCGCTGGAAGAA
This sequence comes from uncultured Bacteroidia bacterium, assembly GCA_903854235.1. Taxonomy (GTDB): domain Bacteria; phylum Bacteroidota; class Bacteroidia; order Bacteroidales; family Prolixibacteraceae; genus CAINVV01. The sequence continues at coordinate 749 of CAINVV010000268.1, forward strand.
AAAAATAAGTTCCTGACGGTAGTACAGGAGAGCAGTGAAAGACTGATTCACACAATCGACAATTATCTCGACATTTCCATGCTGGTGACTGGAAACCTTGAAATCCGTGCACACCGCTTTTCGGTTTCACAAATGATTACAGAGTTGGTAGATGAATTGCACCAAAACTACCATTCCACCCAACTGGTCATTGAAGCCCTGATTCCGGAGGAATTTAAAATGACTACAATTTACACGGATTCTGAACTGCTTCGGAAAGCACTCGGTCACCTGGCAGGAAATGCCCTGAAATTTACGGATCGGGGAAATGTCTTCATTGGAATGGATATCCTGGAAGGAAAATTAAGCTTGTATGTGCAGGATACCGGAATTGGCATCGCTGCCAGTGCACAAAAATATGTGTTCGATTCTTTCATGCAGGAAGATTTCTCTTCCACCAGAATGTACGAGGGAAGCGGACTCGGATTATCAATAGTCAAAGGAATTGTCAATTTACTCGGAGGAGACATATCGGTTAGTTCAACCAAGGGGAAAGGGTCGAAATTTAACATTACGATGCCGATTTCCTAAAAATGGATCGGTTGTCACTGGTACGAGGTTGACACACAATGAAGAAAACTGTAATTTGAAAATGGAAGAGATCATGCTTCAACACAAGACGCTGCCGGAAAACGATAAAGCATTTGAGATGGATATCATGAACCAAATCAATGGAGATGAAATTTTCCGAAATCTGTTCGAGCATTCCAAGGTTGGCATGTCTATCACTTCCCTGGATGGCAGGCTTCACGCCAATGCCGCCTATTGCGAGATGCTGGGATATTCAAAGGAGGAGCTGTTGGACAGGGCCTGGGCAGATTTCACGCATCCGGACGACATAGAATACAACAAAACGCTAATTTCTAACCTTTTATCAGAAGGAAAGCAATCGGCCCGTTGGGAAAAAAGGTATCTCCACAAAGATGGCTCCGTCGTTTGGGTCGACATCCATACCTTTCTGTTCAGGGACGTCAACGGAAATCCGCTTCATTTTATAACAACAGTCAATGACATCACCAAGCGCAGGGACTATGAAGAAGCCTTGAGCAGAAGTGAGCAAAGGTACCGCACGCTGATTAGGGAGATGAACGAAGGAATTACCATTCTTGACAACAATGGGTATTTTCTTTTTGCCAACGATGCGGCAGAAGCCATCCTTGGCGTAGAGAAAGACAGTTTAACAGGTACCGATGCACGAAATATTCTTGGTCACCCACTCTTTGATTTCATCCAGCATGAAATTTCGAAAGGGGATGTCACCGAAAAGAAAACCTTTGAATACGAATTCAAATTGACGGACGGAAGTGAAAAAATTGTTACGGGGAGCGCTTCATCCGGATTTGATGAGCAAAACAGGATTGAAACCCTCGTACTGCTGCGCGATATCACCACCCGGAAACTGGCAGAAAATGAGATCCGGTTGCAGAATGAAAAACTGCAGCTAAGCAACGCCGAAAAGGACAAATTTTTTGCCATACTGGCACACGATCTGCGCAGTCCGCTGAGCTCTTTCCTCGGATTGGCTGAAGTGATGTCAGAAGACATTAACACCATGACCATGTCAGAAATTGAGGAGATTTCCAAATCCTTGTACCTCTCTGCCACCAACCTTTACCAACTGCTGGAGAACCTGCTGGAATGGTCCATCCTGCAAAGGGGAGCGCTCAAATACATGCCTGAACCGACCTCACTCAACCGCATTGTCTTGAGAAGCGTTGAACCATTGCAGGAATCCGCCCGCCGCAAAAATATAGATCTGAAACTGAACCTTGACAAGACGCTGAATGTGGTATGTGACCTGAAGATGACGGAGACAATTTTCAGAAACCTGATCTCCAATGCACTAAAATATACCCTGCCAGGCGGCACCGTAGAGATAACTGCCAGGGAAATTTCGGAGGAAGAAACAGTTGTCAGCATCATCGATTCAGGAATCGGAATGAGCAAGGAGTTACAGGCCAAATTATTCAAGGTAAATGAACAGGTAAGCAGAAAAGGAACGGAAGGTGAGTCGAGTTCTGGCTTGGGTTTGCTGATATGCAAAGAGTTTGCAGAAAGACAGGAAGGAAGGCTTTGGGCAGAGAGTGAGGAAAATCAGGGAAGTACTTTTCATTTTACCCTGAAAAACTGTTAACCTTGCGGTCAGGAATATTTTGAAAATTTCTGAATTTGAAAATGGAAAGATGACTGGAGTTATTGCAGCACCTAGCAGTTCAATGATTCACAATTTTTATTCAAACTAAACACTCTTCGGATGGAACTTCCAAATATATTGATTGTAGATGACTCCAGGGAGATGCTGACCTATATGGAGATCGTCCTAAAATCGGCCAGGGCAAATATAATTTCAGCCAATTCGGGTGCAAAGGCATTGACACTCATTAAAAATAAGGAACTCGCGCTGGCCATCGTGGATGTTCAGATGCCTGAAATGAATGGCTATACGCTGGCACTCAAGATCAATGAAAACCGGATTGGTGCCATCGTGCCCATCATTTTCCTTACAGCAGTCTACCAGGATCAGGTAGAAATCCTGAAGGGATACGAATCCGGAGCCGTCGACTACATCTTCAAGCCTGTTAACAGGGGAATCCTGTTAAGCAAGATCAATGTTTTCCTCGAGCTATACAACCAACGGATCAACCTGCCTGAAGATCTGAGCCTGTTGAAAAAATTTGAGGACAATCTCTCCAAATCCAATGCAGAGCTTGCCGATAGTCAGGTGAAATTCAAAAGCTTCATCGAGCATGCTCCGGATGGGGTCTTTATCATGAACAAGGCTGGGCAATACCTCGAAATGAATGAGGCTGTCTGCAGCATTACCGGATACAGGCGGGAAGAATTGGTGAAAATGACCCTTCACGAGCTGATTACTGAAACCAGTAAGGAGAAATGGAACTCCTTTTTAATGAAATTTTTCAATACGGGAACCGCCAACGCCGAGCTTACCTTCAGGCACAAGAATGGAAAGGTCAGGTGGTGTACCGTAGATGGTGTCAGATTGAGTGAGGAGCAATACCTCTGCTTCAGCAAGGACATCACTCAAAACAAAATGGCTGCCGATGCCCTGATGAAGTCGGAAGAAAAATACCGGACACTTCTAAATGCCTCTCCGGAAGGGATCATTATCGTGGATCTGAAAGGAATCATCACGGACGTTTCGGAGATTGGCATTGAACTCTATGGCTCAGATTCGCAAAACGAACTGGTGGGAAAACATATCTTAAGATTTCTTCCTGCAGGACTTAAATCGAAATTCAGGGAAATATACAACAAAACGTTGGAGGAAGGCCTGGTCCAAAGTGTAGAACTGAAATTGCTGAACAAAAATAAGGTGCCTTTTATCTCCGAAATCAGTACGACCCTCATTCAGGGAAAGAATTCAGAATCCATTGCATTTATGATCGTTATCCACGATATCACCCATCGAAAGAAGCTGGAACGCCAGATGATTCACAACGACAGAATGACCACCCTCGGCGAAATGGCGACCGGTATCGCCCACGAAATCAACCAGCCCCTGAATACCCTCTCCATCCTCTTCGACAACATGCTTTTTGCCGCTTCGAAAGAGGATTCGTTGCCAAAAAGTTATCTCGAAAAGAAAACACAGAAAATTTACGACAACATCTTCCGCATCAAAACCATCATCGACCATGTTCGGGTTTTCTCGCGGAGCCAGGAGGATGCGATTTTTTCCTCGTTTGAGCTGAACGAAAGTATCAAGAATGCCGTATCAATGATATCGGAGCAGTTCAGGCACAAACTGATCGAACTTGAAATGTCTGTCAAAGAATCCCTGCCACTTTCCTACGGCAATACCTATCAATTTGAGCAGGTCATTCTGAATCTCCTGATCAATTCGAAGGATGCCATCGAAGAATTGGAAACCAAACTGGGTAGAACCATCGAAAAGAAGATAGAAATAAGTGCCTACCAAGACTGCAAACAGATCATTGTGGAGGTAAAAGACAATGGGATAGGCATTAAACCAGAAGAACTGGAAAAAATCATGCTGCCGTTTTACACCACCAAAGAGGCGGGTAAGGGAACTGGACTGGGCCTCTCTATCACCTTCGGGATCATCAAGGAGATGAAGGGCGAAATTTCCTTCCAGAGTGAACCCAACAAGGGAACAAAAGTGACCATCAAATTGCCGGTAGCCAAGAGACCAAAAGAGGGATAAAAGAGGCGTTTACAAGCAGTTGACAAAAAGTTTATTCGTGTAAAACCGCGTTATTCACTGAATAGAAAAGAATATTTGCTTTTTTTTGTGTTTATTTGTGTAATCAGTGTTGGAAAAGATGGACAAAGACAAAATAAGTGTACTGATACTCGACGATGAAAAGCATTTCACGGAGGAGCTTGCCGAATTCCTGGAGCTCTCAGGTCATCTTGTTTACGAAGCGAACAAGGTCGCGGATGGGATGAAAATTTTGGATAATCACCCCATTGATCTGCTAATCCTGGATATTCGGTTGCCCGGGGCCGATGGATTGGACATCCTGAAAAAGGTCAAAGCCGATAAACCCAACCTGGAAGTCATCATCGTTTCCGGACATGGAGACATGGAGACGGTGATCAAAGCGATGCGTCTGGGAGCATTCGACTATTTGCGCAAACCTTTCAGGCACATCGACATTCAGATTGCCATCGAACGTACCCGGAAGTTCCTTCTGCTACAG
>CAINVV010000269.1 GCA_903854235.1 uncultured Bacteroidia bacterium
AATTCGACGATTAACTGCTCTTTGATGTTTTCAGGAATTTCTTCTCTCTCGGGTACATTCAAAAATTTACCCGATTTGGCTTCGCCATTCCATTCCAACCAGGAGAAACTGCTGTGGCGACGGGCAGAAAGGGAATCGCTGATAGCTACCAGTGATTTGGATTTCTCGCGTACTGCCACTACTTCACCCGGCCGAACGGTGTAGGAAGGAATATTGACTACATCTCCATTGACGGTAATGTGTTTGTGAGATACCAGCTGACGGGCAGCGGCACGGGTTGGCGCAATGCCAAGGCGGAAAACCACATTATCCAAGCGGCTTTCCAGCAACTGTAGAAGAACAGTACCGGTAATTCCCTTGTGTGAGTGTGCCTTTTCGAACAAATTGCGAAACTGACGTTCCAGAACGCCGTACATGTATTTTGCTTTTTGTTTCTCTTTCAACTGTGTACCGTATTCTGATACTTTTTTACGGCGTTTGCTATTGCCGTGCATTCCCGGAGGGAAATTCTTGTGTTCAAATGCTTTATCCGGACCATAGATTGGTTCCCCGAATTTTCTAGCAATCTTTGATTTAGGACCTATGTATCTTGCCATGTTTTTTAATTTAATTTACTGATGATTAGACACGACGACGTTTGGGCGGACGACAACCGTTATGAGGCATTGGGGTAACATCGACGATCTCAGTCACCTGGATACCAACATTAGCGATAGCACGAATAGCAGATTCGCGGCCGTTCCCCGGTCCCTTCACATAAACTTTCACCTTGCGCAAGCCAAGATCAAAAGCTGTTTTTGCACACTCTTCGGATGCTGTTTGAGCAGCATAGGGAGTATTTTTCTTTGAGCCACGGAAGCCTTTTTTCCCGGCTGATGACCAAGAGATAACTTCTCCGTTGTTGTTGGTCATCGAAATGATAATATTATTAAAAGAAGAGGTAACGTGAGCCTGTCCGACAGCCTCTACATTGACAACTCTTTTCTTAGATATTCCAGTCTTTTTTGCCATCTCTACTTATTCTTATTTAGTAGCTTTCTTCTTATTTGCAACTGTCTTCTTTTTACCTTTTCGGGTACGGGCATTGTTTTTGGTACTTTGTCCGCGAACCGGCAGGCCTAAACGATGACGAATTCCACGATAACAACCGATGTCCATCAATCGCTTGATGCTCATTTGGTTTTCAGAACGAAGTTCACCCTCGACCTTAAATCCATCGGTAATTACCTTACGAATTGCGCTGAATTGATCATCGTTCCATTCATTGACTTTGATGTCCTTGTTGACACCTGCTTTTTCAAGAATTTCGAGTGAACGACTGCGGCCAATCCCAAAAATATAGGTCAAGGCGATTTCGCCTCTTTTGTTATTTGGTATGTCTACACCAACTATTCGAGCCATAATCTTATATTGATTAAAAAATCGTTATAAATTTAACATTTTTAACCCTGACGTTGTTTGAACTTCGGGTTTTTTTTGTTTATCACGTAGAGACGCCCTTTGCGGCTAACAATTTTGCATTCCGCACTGCGTTTCTTAATGGATGCCCTTACTTTCATTTTTCTACTTTTTAATTTTTGTATCTGAAAGAGATTCTTCCTTTACTAAGGTCATAAGGTGACATTTCAACCTTCACTTTGTCGCCAGGAAGAATTTTGATGTAGTGCATGCGCATTTTGCCCGAAATATGGGCCGTTATGACATGACCGTTTTGCAATTCAACCCGAAACATCGCATTGGACAATGCTTCAATAATTGTTCCGTCTTGTTCAATAAATGATTGTTTTGACATAGAAACTAATACCTCTGCATTAAATTTGAAAACTCAATCTACTCCCCAAACTGCTCCTAAGAGCAAATCTTAAACATTCCATCATTCAACAGAGTCTTGGAAATTAATTTTCCCTCTTTCCCTCCAACACTTTTTCAAGTGGTCTTTTCATTGCCGCGGTTACTCTCGGATTTTTTGTGAATCAGGAGAATAATCATAAAAAAACGGGAAGCTCCAATTTTTCAGGTCGGCAAAGATACTGAAAAGAAAAAAAGGATGCAACACTCAATTCAGGAAACAGGTAAACTTCCATTAAATGATCAGAACGCATCAGTCAGTAACCCTCTCAGGTTCCGCCTGATTTATGATGATGCTGTACAGCTAACTTGCGCGGATAAAATACTCCTCACAAATGGTCGGATGCAACATCCAACCTACATGCTCATTCCGGCGGTACGACCTTTGATTCTGCCTGATTTCAGCAAACCATCGTAATGACGCATCAGCAGGTGACTTTCAATTTGTTGCAACGTATCGAGAATAACCCCGACGAGGATCAACAAGGAAGTACCACCAAAGAAGTGTGCAAACGATGAATTAATGCCCAGGATCATGGCAAAAGCAGGCAATATGGTAATCAGACCCAGGAAGATGGAACCCGGCAGGGTAATTCTCGACATGATGGTGTCGATGTACTCTGCGGTTCTTTTTCCAGGTTTGATACCGGGAATGAATCCGCCATTTTTCTTCATGTCCTCAGCCATTTGGTTGGGATTGATGGTGATGGCGGTGTAGAAATAGGTAAAGACAATTACCATCAGGAACATGACAAAATTGTACGTGAATCCCGTGTAACTGGAAAAATTGGCAAACATCCGTCCAAGAGTCTCAGACGAAAAGAGACCAGCAAGGGTTGCAGGAATAAACATAATTGCCTGGGCAAAAATGATCGGCATAACACCGGCTGCATTAACCTTGAGTGGAATATACTGACGAACGCCGCCGTACTGACGGTTTCCGACAATTCTCTTTGCGTATTGAACGGGTACTTTGCGCGTTCCTTGAACCAAAAGGATGGTACTGGCGATCACCAGCAGGAAGACAACCATTTCGACAATCATCATAATAAAACCACGTCCCTGTTCAGCCATGCGGCTAACAAACTCCTGCGCAAGCGCCTGAGGAAGACGGGCAATGATACCAATCATGATTATCAAGGAGATTCCATTCCCAATTCCCTTGTCCGTAATTCTTTCTCCCAGCCACATGATGAACATGGAACCGGCAGCCAGAACAATGGTTGAACTCAGGTTGAAGGCAAAAGTTCCAATCAGGAATGCTTGTTCAGGAAGTTGGAATCTCAGATTGGCCAGATAGGCCCAGCCCTGGAAAACCAAAATCACAACGGTCAAATAGCGGGTCATCTGGTTGATTTTTCTTCTTCCGGATTCACCCTCTTTCTGCAAACGTTGAATGTAAGGAACAGCAAAACCCAATAACTGGATTACGATCGAAGCACTGATGTAAGGCATGATACCCAATGCGAAAATAGACGCATTGGAGAAGGCACCTCCCGAAAACATGTTCAGCAGTCCAAGGATCCCATCCGAAGTCTGATTTCTTAGAGACTGAAAAAATGCCGGGTTCGGATCAATTCCCGGCAGAATGACAAATGACCCGAAACGATATACCATAAGGAATAACAGGGTCACACCAAGCCGGGATCGCAAATCCTCAATTTTATAGATGTTCTTAAGCGTCTCGATCAACTTTTTCATCAGAATCAGATTAATTCAGTAGTACCTTCCAGTTTTTCAATGGCTTCTTTGGCTGTCTTGGAAAATGCGTGCGCTTTAACTTCCAATTTGGATTTCAATTCACCCTTAGCCAGGATTTTTACCTTGTCATTTTTACTGACATATCCATGATCTAAAAATGTCTGGAAATCAACAGATGTCAGCGACAATTCTTCTGCCAGTTGCTGAAGCGTACTG
>CAINVV010000270.1 GCA_903854235.1 uncultured Bacteroidia bacterium
CAAACCGGTCGGAAGATTGCAAAACAGGGAGGGTTAAACCTTAAATTATCACCTCGTGACGGAAGAGCCTGTACACACTCCATCAGCGTTCAAAGGTATTAAAAAAAAGGTTCGGGCATTTGTTGTCCTGGCCATTTTGCTGATAGCCTTGCCGGAACTGGTGTATATTGCTTTTCGCAGCAATACGGTACAAACCATTGCTATCAGGTGGGTTATGGACCAGGTGGGCCAAACTTTCAACACAAAAATCAAGGTTGGTGGAATCGATATCTCCTTTTTTGACCAGATCACCCTCGAAAAAATTCTGGTAGAGGATCAATCCAGAGACACCCTTGTTTACATCGATCAACTGAAGCTGCAGATCGACAGTATCCGACTGGGTAGCAGGCGTATACATTTAAACAGCATCATCGTTCAGCAGCCAAGAATTCACCTTCGTCAGGATACGACGGGGACCAACTTCCAATTTGTTCTGGACTCTTTGAATGCTTCTCCTCCCCAAAAGAGCAATTCCCCCTGGGAGTTGACCTTCCGAAATCTCTTTGTAAGGGATGCCGAAATACGATTCAAAAAACCATATGCAGATACCATTTTGCACAAAGGGATCAACTTCGATGATTTGGAAATCAGAAACCTGAACTTTGCCCTGGTAAATGTGCACAAGGAAAAATCCGCCACAGAAATGTCACTGGACCATGCATCCTTCATTGAAAAATCTGGGTACTCCGTCAATAATCTAACTTTCAAAGCCTTGACAGATACTTCAGGCATTTTTCTGAGCAAATTCGCCTTGATCACACCCCACTCCAACATTTTCTCCGACTCCATGAAGGTCAGGCCCCGAACCAGTCAGCTGCTGGATAAACTTTCATCGGTAAAAAATATGGAAGATCTGCCTTTGGCCTTTCAGTATGACTACGAAGGAAACCTGGCACCTTCCATCATTTCATTGGCCGATCTGGCTTATTATATGCCTGAAATCTGGGGAATGGACGAACCTGTCATCTTCTCGGGAGGAGTCAAGGGAACCATAGACAATCTGAAGTTCAAGAAACTAAATTTCAGGGCTGGCAAGAAAACCAACTTCAATGCAGACCTGGAGCTCAAGGGATTACCCGACTGGCAAAATACTTACATCTTCTTGAAATTCTACAACAACACTTTCAATTTCAACGATTTGGCCTCCGTTCAGTTACCCGACGGATCCGCTACACGCTACCCAAAAATTCCCAAATCGATGCTGGATGATGTGGATCTCACCTACCAGGGTACCTTCAGTGGATTCCCTTCCGATTTCGTTGCTTATGGAAATCTGAACGGGGAGCTTGGTTCCCTTACCACAGACATTGCCATCTCCCCATCACGCTCAGGCGCTTTGGCTTTTAAGGGAATGCTGGATGCCAAATCCTTTAAGGTCGGAAAATTCCTCGGGTATGATCCGTTGGGAGAGGTCACATTGCATACGGAGGTGGAGGTGAACAAAAAAGGAACCCATTTCGATGCCACCATCCGGGGAAATATCGACAGCCTATATTACAACAACAACCGGATTGACTCTATCTATCTCAACGGAACAGCCAGTAACAAGAGCTACGACGGTCAACTTTCGGTCAATGACAAAAACCTGCGTTTGACTTTCTCAGGCAAGGCCGACCTGGGAAGCATGACTCCATCCTTCAACTTCTCTTCATCCGTTAAAAATGCCAACCTATTTGTACTGGGTATAGATCAACTGCACAAGGATGCCAAATGCTCCTTCGACATGGAAGCCAATTTTACAGGGAGGAACATCGATGAGCTGAACGGCTCCATCGACCTAGAAAAAATGAAACTTTCCAGAGAGGAAAAAACGTTTGAAGTGAAAAAACTCAGTTTGGGAACCACCAACTCAGCCGACCGGAATACCCTCACGATGCGATCCGATATTGCAGATTTTGATATTGTGGGGAATTACAAATTTTTGGAAATTGGACTGACCCTTCGTGACTACCTCCAACACTACCTCCCTTCCGCTGACCTCCCCTTCAGCAAGGAAGGTATCGCAGGCAGCAATGTTTTCAGTTTCGACGTAAACATCAAGAAGCCGGAATTGATCACCTACTTCTTCTTGCCCGATTTGGTTCCAAATTCACCTGTTGTGATGAAGGGCGAGATCAATTCATTGAAAAAAAGTTTGGATTTCGACTGTAAGGCAGAAAATCTCACTTATCAATCCTACCACACCAAAGGACTTACCTTTTCTTCAAGAAACGATGGAGACAAATGGATGCTCAAACTGGGACTAAATGAGGCATCTATTGGCGATAATTACAAGATTGCAGATGTAGTTCTGAACAATACCCTGTTTAGTGACACCTTGCAGACCTCCTTTTCGTGGGGAGAGAAGAACGACAAAAAATACAGTGGAAAGATTGATATGGAAGGTCTTTTTTTCAAAAACAAAAATGGGCTTGGAATGGCCAATTTTTCAATCAAACCATCCAATTTCCTTGTTTCTGACACGCTGTGGCAATTCGACAGAAGCCAGATTCACGTAGATTCAGCCAAACTGGTCATCAACAATTTCAATTTGCACCACGGAGAAGAATATTTCCGAATCAATGGCACGCTTTCAGAAAATCAGTCGGATAAATTAAAGATTGAAGTCGGGAAAATCAATCTGGGCTTTTTCGATCTGATTTCAAAACAAAAAATCGGTATCGAAGGATCACTCAGCGGAGAAACAGAGCTTGCTGACCTCAAAAATTCCTTCTTTCTGAACAGCCATCTGGCCATCGATAATTTCCATTATGACAAAAATCATTTTGGCGATGTTCTATTCGACAACATCTGGAACAAGGAGGAGAAGAGATTGTACACCTCTATCAGGTTAAACAAGCAGAATACTACCTCTTTGCTGATCAAAGGATTTTATTCTCCCGCCAGCGATTCACTGAATTACAATGCCAGCCTGACGGATTTCTCCCTGGAAACCATTTTCCCCTTTCTTCAAAGTTTTTCGAATGGCGTTAGTGGCAAAGGAGATGGATTTGTGGCCATCACTGGTACCTTTACAGATCCCTGTTTCAAGGGGAAGGTTCAGGTAACCGAAGGTAAAATTGGGATCGACTATTCGAAGGTAATCTATTCGTTTACCCATCCGATTGAGTTCTCCTATGATTCCATCGTTTTCAGAAGAATAACGCTCAAGGACAGTGAAAATAACACCGCCCTTCTCAATGGATACATTACCCATAAAATGTTCAGCAAGCTGAAGTACCATCTGGGTGTGCAAACAAAGAAAATTGAGGCACTGCGAACTACCCTGGCCGACAACTCGCTTTTCTACGGTGAAGCCCATTGCAGCGGGGATATTCTCATTACAGGGGCCGGAGAACAGGTCAAACTCGATATGAACGTGAAAACGGAGGATGGAACGCAGATCATTATTCCTATGGAAACACCCGCATCTGTTTCGGAGAACAATTTCATTCGTTTCGTTGGTAAGGATTCCGCCGTAAACGCCCAGGCTGCCGTCGAGGATCCACCCTACAACAGCTCCTTCGAGATGAACCTGAACCTGGTTGCCACTCCATCTGCAAAAGTTCAGATCCATTTTAACTCCACCCTTGGAGATGTTATTTCCGGTCAGGGCTCTGGAAACCTTCGGATGGTCTATGATCCCCAGGGCAATTTTACGATGTTTGGTAACTATGCCATCGAAAAAGGGGACTACCTTTTTACCCTCCAGAATGTGATCGGAAAGAGTTTCAAACTGGAAGAGGGTGGAACCATCACCTGGAACGGGGATCCTTATGAAGCCAATGTCGACATCAATGCCATTTACAAACTAAAGGCATCCGTAAAAGATCTCTTGGTAGATACCTATAAAAATGAAAATACTGGGAGGATACCCGTCGAATGCCGCATTAACCTGTCTCACAAACTATTGAATCCCATACTCAAATTCGACATACTTTTCCCTTCTGCGGATGAAAGAACGAAAGACGAACTGCAACAGTTCATCAGCACCCAGGATGACATCAACAGACAGATGCTCGCCCTGCTGCTGATCGGTCAGTTTTATACCCCTGAGTACATCCGCGGAAGAACGGATACCCAATCCAATACCGGCTCCCTGGTTGGTGCAACAACTTCTGAAATGCTTTCAAACCAGCTTTCCAACTGGCTTTCGCAGATCAGTTCAAATTTCGATGTCGGGTTCAATTACAAACCGGGGGATCAGGTAAATACCAACCAGATGGAATTGGCATTGAGTACCCAGATTTTCAACGATCGGGTTACCATCAACGGAAACATCGGGAACAACAGCAACCTGCAAACCACCAACAACACCAATACGGTATTGGGCGAAATAGAAGTATTTGTCAAACTGATCAAATCAGGAAAACTTCAGCTGAAGGCCTATAACCGCGCAAATACGGACATGACTTACGACACCGCACCCTACAAACAGGGAATTGGGTTTTCCTACCGGGAAAGTTTCAACTCCTTCCGTGACCTATTCCACCTCCAACGGACCAAAAAAATACCGCCTCTAAAACCGGCGGATGACACTAGACCCAACTAATGTGGATTAAATTTCTAAATTTGCCTGTAATCTGTCGGTTTCGTCGGATTACCTCTGAAGGTATCCGCTGCCGCGATTCACAAAAGCTTAGTTAAGAGGTTATGAACCTATCAGGAAGTCAACGTTCCGGCATCATCTATACCCTGCTGATTCATGCAGGGATTCTCCTCCTGTTGATGATGCTGACCTTATCCATTGATAAGAAATTCCAGACGACAGACGAAGGACTTTTGGTTGATTTTGGCTATTCGGAAAACGGGAAAGGAGAAGAAGAGCCATCGGCTACCTACTCCAAAAATGACAATCTTTACAAACATCCTGTTGAAGTTTCCCAAAAAGCCACGACGGTGGCACCACCCCAACTTAAATCCGTAGAAATAAAGGAAGAGGATTTGCTGACCCAGGAGCACGAACCCTCCATCGCACTGCATACCAAAAAGTTGGCAGAAAAGAAGCCGATTGTTAAAAAGCAACCGGATCCCAGCATAGAACAGGAAAAACGGCAAAAGCAGGTAAAAATAGCCCGTGAAAAGCTGGAAGAACAAAACCGTCAGCAAAAGATAAAAGAGCAAGAGATGATCGGGAACATCAACTCCAGGGCCAAAAATGCCTTTGGTGGTGGCTTGACTGACAACGGATCCACCTCCAAAGGGGAAGGTATCACCTATGGACCCGGAAATCAAGGCGATCCAAACGGACAGCCGGGAGTAAAACGATACGGTCCGGGAGGAGGAACGGGCAACAACATCTCATACAATCTTTCGGGCCGACAGGCACGCTCCCTGCCCAAACCAGCCTACCCCGGCAATGAAGGTGGCATTGTCGTGGTAGAGGTAACTGTCGACAGACTGGGCAAGGTTTCAGCCGCTCGCGCCGGTATCTTTGGCTCCACCTCCAGTGATCCGGACCTGCTCGAAGCCGCAACCAAGGCGGCCAAAGCAGCGAAATTCAACCTCGACGACAAGGCCCCTGCCTTCCAGAAGGGAACGATAACCTATCATTTTGTTTTGCAATAAAACGCAATCAAGGTTAAAGGCTATAGGATAAAGGATAAAGTAGGAGACTCCAAAGAATGTGGTTTTCACTCTGGAGTTAATATAATAAGGATTGAACGGTTCTCCCCTTTAGCCTTTAGCCTTTGGCCTTGTTTCGGGGTTGATGTAAATTTAACAGAAGGATTTTATCACACTGATTCATAGCCTGAATTAATGACTATCTTTGCACCCAAATTAGTAAAATGCGAAAAATAAGAAACATAGCTATAATTGCCCATGTCGACCATGGTAAAACGACGCTGGTAGACAAGATGATCATGCACTCAAACATCTTTCGTTCCAACCAGAATCCCGGAGAATTAATTCTCGACAGCAACGATCTGGAGCGGGAAAGAGGGATCACCATCCTGGCAAAAAACGTATCGGTCGTCTACAAGGGGGTTAAGATTAACATCATTGATACCCCCGGTCACTCCGACTTTGGAGGAGAGGTTGAAAGAGTCCTGAACATGGCAGACGGTGTGTTGCTGCTCGTGGATGCCTTTGAAGGCACGATGCCGCAAACAAGATTCGTTCTGCAAAAAGCAATAGAACTTGGGTTAAAGCCGATTGTGGTGGTCAACAAGGTTGACAAGCCAAACTGCCGCCCGGATGTGGTTCACGAACAGGTATTCGAATTGATGTATAGCCTGGATGCTACCGAAGAACAACTTGATTTCCCGACCATTTATGGTTCGGCGAAACAAAACTGGATGAGTACCGACTGGAAAAATCCCACTACGGATATCGAACCACTTTTTGACGCAATTCTGGAACATATCCCGGCTCCACCGGAGAATGAAGGGACTCCACAGATGCTGATAACCTCTCTTGATTATTCCAAATACATCGGACGGATTGCCATCGGCAGAATTCACAGGGGAGAGATCAAAGAGGGAATGAATGTTTCGCTCGTTAAACGAGATGGAACGATTACCCGTTCGAAGATCAAGGAGTTGCACGTATTCACAGGCCTTGGCCGTGAGAAGGTAGCCACAGCCCTGAACGGGGATATTTGTGCCCTGGTCGGCATCGATGATTTTGAAATCGGAGATACCATTTGTGATTACGAAAACCCGGAAGCACTAGATCCAATCGATGTGGATGAGCCCACCATGAGTATGCTTTTCACCATCAACAACTCTCCTTTCTATGGGAAAGAGGGCAAATTCGTCACCAGCCGACACATCCACGAACGACTCGAACGCGAACTGGAGAAAAACCTCGCGCTGCGTGTTGAACCCACCGATTCAGCAGATTCCTGGAATGTCAACGGACGCGGGGTACTTCACCTTTCCGTACTGATCGAAACCATGCGCCGCGAAGGATATGAACTGCAAGTAGGTCAACCTCAAGTATTGTACAAGGAGATTCACGGGGAACGCCACGAACCCATCGAACTGCTCGACATCGACCTTCCCGCCGAAATGGCAGGAACAGCCATCGATTTCGTTACCCGCCGCAAGGGAGAGATGATTAACATGGAACACAAGGGCGATAGAACCCATCTCGAGTTTCACGTTCCTTCCAGGGGAATCATCGGTCTTCGTACCAATCTGCTCACCGCGACCCAAGGCGAAGCGGTCATGTCGCATCGCTTCCTCCACTACGATAAATTCAAGGGACCCATTGAAACCCGTGTAAACGGTTCCCTGATTGCCATGGAAACCGGTACCGCCTACGCTTATTCACTGGGTAAGCTACAGGATCGGGGACGTTATTTCATCGAACCTCAGGACGACATTTACGAAGGACAGGTATGCGGCGAGAACAACCGCGAAGGAGATCTGGTACTTAACCTGACGAAGCCAAAAAAGCTGACCAACATGCGTGCTTCGGGTTCTGATGATAAAATCAGACTCACTCCGGCGACAAAATTTAGTCTGGAAGAGGCGCTCGAATACATCCAAAAGGACGAATACGTAGAGGTGACGCCCAAATCGATCCGTCTTCGAAAGATTAAACTGAGCGAAATCGATCGCAAAAGATCCTCGAAAATCGTCTGAGTTCACTCCCTGACGGGAAATATTCATACAGAAAGACCCGATTCCTGATAAAGGAGTCGGGTCTTTTAATTATTTTTTTTCATTCTTCGGGAAGAAATAGCACCCGACATACCTCCCTCAGACCCCTTCTAAAATAAAATTCAAACTGACAACAGGAATATTTCTGGTTTTTAACCTGTTTACATTACTTCGTATCTAATTGATATTTAAATTATTAAATATCATGTGAAATATTTTCAAAATATTTATGGTACTATGTGTTGCATAGTACCATATTTTATATATATATTTGCATCACCTACTTCAGTGTAATGGAAAGTACCTTACAGATACTTATACAGCAAAGTAGTTTTAAAATAGTTGTAACAGTTTAATTAATGCCAATATGAACATAGACAATTCCAAAGCACAGATGAGGAAAGGCATTCTGGAGTATTGCATACTTCTGATACTTTCCAAGAAGCCGCTGTATGCGTCTGACATCATCGGCGAGCTAAAAGACGCGCAAATGATTGTGGTGGAGGGCACCCTCTATCCGCTGCTGACCCGCCTGAAAAATGACGGGTACCTCTCCTACCGCTGGGAAGAATCGCTTCAGGGTCCTCCACGCAAATACTACGAACTTTCGGAGGCAGGTGAAAAATTTCTTGCTGAACTAGAAATCTCCTGGTCTGAACTGGTCATCGCCATCCAACAACTGAGAACCAGGGTATAAAAAATTTAACAGATGATTAGGGGTATTTCCCCAACAGACTTTCCAATCAATATCGAACAAGAAAAAACCAAGATAAATAACAAGTATATGAAAAAGACATTAACCATCAACCTAAGCGGATCTGTATTTCACATCGACGACGATGCTTACGAAAGACTTTATACCTATCTGAACAAGATTACCAGACATTTCGGAAGCGACCAGGATGCGAAGGAGATCGTCGAAGACATCGAAGCCAGAATCTCAGAAATTTTTGCAGAAAAAATAAAAAATGGCGTAGAGGTGATCAATATTTCCCACGTAGAGGAGGTGATCGTGATCATGGGTACCCCCGAAGCAATCTCCAACGAAGAGGAGGAGAAAGCATCTCCAACCGGGAAAAAATATTACCGGATGGGAGGTAGAAGACTCTACCGTGATCCTGAAGACAAGATCCTGGGCGGTGTTTGCAGCGGATTGGGATCCTATTTCTCCATCGACCCAGTGATAATCCGAATCTTCTTTGTGCTGCTTTTCTTCGCAGGTGGCAGCAGCTTCCTGGCCTACTTGATCTTATGGATTGTGGTGCCAAAAGCCAACAGTACCGCGCAACGTCTTGAAATGAAGGGAGAAGAGGTCAACATCGACAGCATCTCCAAATCCATCAAGGAGGAGATGCAAGACGTGAAGGAAAACTTCCGCAATTACCGCACCAGTCCAACATATGCCCACGGAAGAAATGGCATCAATGAAGTTGGAAATACCCTGGTTCAGGTTCTCAAAATCCTGGGTACCATCCTACTGGTCATTATTGGAATACCCTTCCTAATTGTTGGTGCAGTTGCATTGATAGTTCTTTTCGCCCTGCTCTTTGCCTCGAGTCACATTTTTGGGGCCTTGCCCTTCGTGCACGGATTCAATTTCATGGATTTCCTTTATACTCCTGGATCCACCCTTAGCTGGATTACCATCGGTCTGGCACTGGTGATCGGAATACCCCTGGTTCTTCTTATCCTGGCAGGGATCAAAATGATTTTCAGAATCAAAACCAACAACCACATCATGGGATCTGTTTTCGGCGGATTGTTTCTGATCGGAATATTCATCCTGCTCTTCAGCGGTGGAACGACACTTGGCGAATTCAGCAAGCAAACTACAGTAACCAACCACGATAAAATAACCACTTCCGCTGATACCATTTTCCTTTGCGCCAAAAAGGGGCAGGGCGAGCTGGATCTCGAATCCATTGTGGATCCGGACTTGAATTTCAACCATTTCAAAGTTGGAAACCTGGACGGGAAAGATATCCTGATTGGCATTCCGGAACTTAGAATCGAAAGGGCCGATGACAGTGAGATTGAGCTGATAACCAACAAAACTTCAAGAGGAATGAATATTCCCAGCGCAAGAACGAATGCCGAGAACATACAATTCAACTATCTTCGTAAGGATTCACTCATCAGCATTCCAACCAGTTACCAGCTTCCAAAAGTCTGGAGAAATCAACGGGCCAATCTCAAAATTAAAATTCCGGTAGGAAAGACAATTTACCTCGACAATTCCCTCAAATCGATTCTAACGGACGTTAAAAATACCACCGATATGTACGACGAAGATATGGTCAACAAATACTGGACCATGAAACCCGAAGGTCTCGTACTGGTGAACAGGGCCATCCCAAATGTTAAACCACTAAAAAAATAAGAATATGAGCTTCTTTTATCGCGTAGGCATACTGGTTGCCATGCTCCTTTCCTTCTTGTCCGGATTCGGACAAAGCAAATCTCAAAAGATTTACGACCGCTATCCCAAAGAGGCAGGCTTTACCTCCTTCTCTTTTTCGAAGACCATGATCGATGCCATGAATCTAAACATGGATGAAGAGGGAAAGAAGATAACAGGCGACTTTCAGGAATGTAAAATTCTGATTTACAATTCAGAAAAAGGAACCATCGAACAATTTCCGCAGGAATTAGCCAAAGAATTCAGATCACTTCACTACGAACAGGTTCATCCAAAGGGTGAAAAATCAAACGATGATGCTGAATTCTGGATTGAAGGCAAAGGTGACAGGGTTTCAGAATGCCACATCATCCTGAGAAACCACAACAACGACGACAAGTCGGCAGTTCTGGTCTCCTTCTTTGGCAACTTCAAGGTCGAAGACCTCAAAAAGCTGGAGAAGATTGGACAGAAACAGGGTGATTGAAAGATAGAGCCATCTGGATTTGAATTCTTTGAACCATATTCTCAGTTTAAAAGGATACGTCCCTACCAATTATCACCTTGTTCAATAGATCGTTCAAATGAAATTTTTATTCACCCAAGCTTGAAATTTATTTTTATATTGCTCACTTACAGGAAGATAAACTTTCCCGTCAAATACGATCCTGTTCCTTTCAATGATTGAAATTTTCGTGAGATTTACGATATAGGAGCGGTGTATTCGCATAAACTGATCAACAGGCAACTGATCTTCCAACAATTTCATACTTAACAAGGTCATTATAGGTTTATTGCCGGTAAGATTTATTTTCACATACTCGCCCATAGCCTCGATGTAAGTGATCTCCTTGAAGTTGATTCTGACAATTCTGTAATCCGACTTCATCAGCAGGAATTGTTCCTCATTCTTGACATGTGTAGGGCCAGACTGATTCATTTCGAACCAGGACTTGGCCCTGTTTGCAGATTTGTAGAAATCGGGATAGCTGATAGGTTTGAGCAGATAATCAAGCGCTTCCACCCTAAATCCATCCACGGCATAATCACTGTAAGCAGTTGTAAATATGACTTTCGGCGGATTCTCCAGTGCTTTAACTAATTCCATTCCACTGATATCAGGCATATCGATATCGACAAACATCAGATCGATCTGGGAATCGCTTAATGTTTCCATCACATCCAGTGCACTGTTAAACAAGGCTACCTTTTCGAGAAATGGGGTTTTATCTATATACGCTCCAATTTGCTGCAAGGCAAATGGTTCATCATCAAGGGCAATACATCTGATCATACGGGAATGGATAGGTTTAAGGTATACAGGTCTTCACTTTCAATAATTTCCAGATGGTAATTGTTACCATACAGCAACTCCAAACGGCTCAGCAGATTTTGTATACCAATGCCACGATAATTCTCTAATCGGCTCCTCTCGGTTTTACTGTTTTGCGCAACAAAAATTAATCTGTCACTGCCAACTATAAGCTCAAGTCTGATCTTATATTTATCCTTGTAACTGATCCCTTGCTTAAAGACATTTTCAACAATCGAGATAAACAGGGAAGGTGCAATTTTTTTCTCAGGTATGATGGCCGGGAATAAAGTCTCAATACTGACTTTATCGTTTATCCTTAGTCTCATAAGACCAATATAATTCTCAATAAATTCAATCTCTTTTTTAAGGGTTGTATTCACAGTCTCACTGTCGTACAGAAGATAACGCATCATTTTGGACAATTTGATGATGGAAGATTTTGCCTCGGATGCATTGAGATCCACCATCGAATGGATATTGTTCAAGGTATTCATTAAAAAATGCGGGTTGACCTGATTACGAAGCAAGAGCAGCTTGTTTGTTGCATTTTCTTTTTCCAGTATCGCTTTCTCCCGCTCAGCTTTTGTCCATTCTACCGAAGCATGCAAACCGGTGTCAAATCCCGCAATCAGAACAGAAAGCATTAAGAAATTCGCAAAAGAAGGAATTGGACCTTGCCTTCCCTGCTGATTTCGAGGTTTGACCACCTCGTCTTTTTCCCCATTTGAGTATTCATCCCGACCAGACATCTTCAATGAATCAGCCTTCTGATCCATCCGGTCCTGCTGCTGCTTGTCACTAAAATCGAAAAGATAAATTCCGATTGTAAGAAAACCAATTAATCCGAACATGGTAAGCAAAAAGGTTAAATGTCTTCCCTTCAGAAAAAGTTTTGGAACAAGCACATAACGATTAAGGAGAATTATCAGTGTAAGAGGCAGTATCGTGACCAACTGTTTCAATAGGCTTTCCCATACGGGTTTATTGTCATCCTCTCTGAACAGAATTGGTGTAATCAAAAGGACCAACCAGACGAACAGGATGAGGAATATCTCTAAAAATTTTAATATTTTCCGCTGGTCTTTCATGGAGATGCTTGAGGCGAAAATTCATTGCGTATCACACTATTTATTGACCGTGTCTTCGGCTGGCTTTGGCGGACGAGCCAATTTTTCCAATTCCCTGTATTTTGCAAACTTCCCGGCAGGCAAAATCGTCCTTATTTTTTCATCCCTTACTTTCTGCAAAGGTTCAATTGCAGCCTTATCCAATCGACCTTTCCCCTGAGGCTGGCTGCGCTTCAAGTTTTCAACTCCTTGAAAAAAATCAGTGTATGCTTTTGTGATTTGATCTGTCTGGGTACTATTCAGAGACAAGGGAATGAGAATCTTGGTTTCAACCTCCTTCAATTTTTCTTCTGAGGAGGGTGGAGATGGTCGCTCCTTCTTGTCATCATGGACTGCGGGAGAGAGGATTCTCAGCTTTTCCGGATCAAATCCCGCCGCCACAATTGCTTCATTGCATTCTGGACCAGCATGTATTCCTGCCTTCTTGAAGTTTTCTTGAATTTCACTCGCCTGACTTGCAGTTAGGGTAGCGTTCTTGTAATTAGACAGAATGGTTTGTACTACAACTGCCTGCTCCGAAGAAAAAGTCTTTCGATTTCGCTGTTCTTTTGGTTGAGCTTGCTGACTCTTGTTTTGCGAAAAAACAATCTCCATACTCAATTTCCCCAACATAAAAACCAGGACAATTATCAATCCCACCAGAACAAGTTTAGGCCTATTCATTTGATTATAATTAGTTTGTGATTTTTCAAATATATTAATAATATTGTATTATTCAAAAGCTATTTGAACATGAAATCGGTATTGATCACCACTGGCATCGGAATAGGTTGTGAGTAGAGGAATGCACCATTGGGACTCATGTATCCAAGATCATTGGCCAATGTGCTTATTTTAGCTTTTTGCTCAACAGAGAGGGAATGGAATATCTGCGCAAAATTGCTGGCATAATAATAACTTAGTTGACCGTCCAATTCACCGTATCTTTTTGAAAGAGACATGACACTACTTGAGTCAGCAGTCTGAGCGACTAAAAATTTCCTAAGCTGATTCGAAATATCCGTCCTTCTTTCCACAATTTCAGCTAGGGCGCTTCGCTGAAGATCAATAATTCCCTTCATTTGTGCGGCCTGAGAGGTTGAAAGTACAGCGAGCAGGTTCTGGCCTGCATTGGCTGTCATTGTCTCGTCAATGGTATAGTTCGGGTTGCCCATTGCTGGCCAATCCTTCAAATAGAAAGATCCAAAGTAGGTTCCATGCCGTTCTGGGCAGAAGTAAACATCCGATTTAACCGTCCCGACGTACCACGCATACATTTCGCTTGCATAGGTCATGACAGCCACATTGACATCCTGCTGGAGATTCAATCCATCAAGGGGATTTGAGAGGGTAGCATCCCAATTTCCTATCCCTTTTAGATTCTTGAGCGCAACAAGTTTTGATCTTTGGACTTCGCTTAGGGAACCAATAATTTTCCCGAACAATTGAGCCCTTTTGTAGCAGATGAGACCATCCAAACGGTACAATTCTGCTGTATATGCTTTTATTACATCCTGGCTAAGTCCCGTGGTTCCGGCTGGCAGGTCATTTTCAATCAGACGTCGAAATGCCTTGCAAAGTGGGAAGCGTTTGTATCCAAAGGCATTAATTTGATCAATCTGTTCCCTGGCGCTGGAAACAAAAAAGTTGATTTGATCTGTCGTCAGCAGATGTAGGATATTGAAGGCAATGATTGTTACAAAACTGGTATTATGGCCCAGTTGGGTAGGATCATTGTCTCTCAGGTATTGAAAACCGCTGTAATCGGCTACTTTCCCAGGTGGCAAAAATGTTTGGGACCCAAGATTTCCTGACATAAAACCTAACCCATCAAATGCAATGGTATTGCCCTGGGCTTCATCCGAAATTGCCTGATCAATTATGTACGGATCAACTCCAGTGGTTTCGGCAGTTCCTACTACATCACCCACACTGCATTGGACGACTAATGCAGAACCAACAATAGTCAAAAAGGCGGAGATCATCCAGGGAAGGATGTTTAATTTGCTTTTAACTTTTGAGGTAAAAAGATCGCAGACCGTACAATGCAATTTGGCATTTTTAATAAATACTTCCTTGGTTTTCATAACAGATAGATTTTAAATGTTCATTGGTTGATGCATACAAACATAGAACCAAGGTTGGCATGGAGCAAAAAAAATCAATGAGCTGAATGATTGTTATGATGGATTGGGAGATTCTTCCGGCAAGTGAGCAATCGATACCAATTTGAAAATTGGTCTATAAGCATAACTTGTGCCTAACCTTCAAAGAGGCAAAATCAAACGATCTTGAATCAAAATATTTTGCAAAAATCAATACTGTTTTTACGGCAATGCGATCAAAAAAAAACCTACAGAAAATCAGTAGGTTCGATCTTACGCAATACAGAATTGACTAGGTAACCGGATGCTCACCGAATACATCGGTAAGTACCTCAACTCCTGTTTCGGTGACCAGAAGCGTATGTTCAAACTGGGCAGAGAGTTTGTCATCGACTGTTCGGGCAGTCCAGCCATCGTGCTGATCGACTTTTACCCGTGGTTTTCCCTCGTTGATCATCGGTTCTATCGTAAAGATCATACCTGGTTTCATCTTCGGACCACTGTTTTTTCTGGCAGCATGATCGACCTGTGGCTCTTCGTGAAACTCTACGCCAACACCGTGGCCACAAAATTCGTACACGACACTAAAACCTTGAGAGGTCGCATATCTGTTGATGAAATAGCCGATGTTTCCGAAATAGTTTCCCGGAAAAACCTGTTGAATACCCAAATTCAGGCACTGTTTCGTTACCCGGATCAGTTTGAGGGCCTCCTCTGAGACTTCACCAACCGTATACATCTTGCTGGTATCACCAAAGTAACCACCCAAAATCGTGGTAACATCCACATTCAGAATATCTCCGTTTTTGAGGATGGTTTTGTCGGAAGGTATCCCATGGCACACCACCTCATTCAAGGAGATGCAGCAGGATTTTGGAAATCCATTGTAGTCGAGCGTGGCCGGAATGGCTCCCCTTTCGACCATATATTGATGAATCAAACTATCCAGGTATTCCGTTGAAACTCCTTCTTTGATAAATGGTTCAATATATTTCAAAGTCTCTCCGGCAAGCTGGGAACTTTTTCTTATTCCATCAATCTGTTCAGCAGTTTTGATTAAAATATCCATTTGTATAAATTTTGTTTTTTTAAGTCCGGGTGTGCTTCAGTGATCCTATTCCGTTAGAAGATGCCCGTTACATCCTGACAATTGCATTTGTCATTTCCTCGTAAAGTTAGAGCTATTCTTTGAAAGAGCAAGAGCTGTTTAAAAAGTCGTTGTATTGAATAAAACTCAGGACAAATATTTCATTACCTCCTCCACTTTTTCTTCCAGAGACAGCAAACCGTCTACCCAGTGAATGTCAAAACCTTCCCGCTCCATTTTGCGAAACCAGGTCATTTGTCGTTTGGCAAACTGATGAATTGCAATATTCAGCCGTTCAAACATCTCTTCACGGGAAAGCTCACCGGTAAGGTAAAGGGTGACAAATTTGTATTCGAGTCCGTAATAGGTCAGATCCGCAGGGGTAAGGCCCTTGTTCAGTAATCCTTGAACCTCTTCTATCATTCCCTCCTCCAGTCGCTGTTTCAATCGGCGGGTAATTCTTTCCCTTCGCAGATCCCTGTCAAACTGAACGCCGATTACCAGCGATTTTATCGTGGGAAATTTGATATCCAGCTCTGGATGCAACTGCAGGTATTCTTCGATTTCAATGGCCCGGATGGCCCGGTTTCTGGTCTCCGTGTCGCTGCTGTTGTGCACGGATTTGTAGCTTCTCAACAAATCCGAAAGCTCCGCTAGCGACAAAAACCCAAGTTCTTCCCTCCTCGTTTTATTGGAAGGTACCTGTGTTAGTTGATAGCCCTTCAAAACCGCCTCCAGGTAGAGGCCGCTTCCTCCACAAAAAACCGGAAACTTGCCTCTGCTTCTAATCTCATCGAAAGCCCGGATGAAGGAACGCTGAAATTCAAATACATTGTACTGTTCTCCGGCATCCACCAGATCAATCAGGTGGTAGGGGATTCTTTCTCCCGCAACCGTGTAATCGGCAAGATCTTTGCCGGTACCGAGGTCCATCCCCCTGTATATCTGTCTCGAATCGGCTGAAAGCACCTCTCCGCTCAGTTTGGCAGCCAGGCACGCGGCCAGTTGGGTCTTTCCGGTTGCCGTCGGACCAAGAATGGTAAGCATATCGTATTTCATCGGATCGGGTATTTCTCTGATCTGTTTGAGAGGTCTGCCGGATAACAAACTTTACAAACATTTCAAACACATTAAACTTTTTAAACCATTCCTCCGGCCCTTTTACTATTTTTGCACCCATGAAGACAGCGTTTCAGCAAAATATTAACATCAGGAACAAGAGGGCCAGTTTCGACTACGAATTTATTGAAAAATTCGTAGCAGGGATTGTATTGCTGGGTACTGAAATCAAATCCATCAGATTGGGAAAAGTCAGCATGAACGATGCCTATTGCCACTTTGTGAGCGGCGAGATGCTGATCAAGAACCTCTCCATCTCCGCCTACGATTTTGGAACCTGCAACAACCACGAGGTATTGCGTGAAAGAGTACTGCTTCTCAACAGAAAAGAACTCAACAGGATGGAGCGTAAGGTGAAGGAAAACGGACTCACCATTATCCCGGTAAGGCTTTTTCTCAATGATAAGGGGCTGGTAAAGGTAGAGGTGGCACTGGCCAAGGGGAAGCATACGTTCGATAAGCGGCAAAGCCTCAAAGACAAGGATGCCAAACGCGAGATGGACCGTCACGAAAAGTACTAGAGATATTTTTTAGCCTTGCCCGCATCAATCAACTTGACCCCCAACTCTTTCCAATGTTTAAAAGGAAGCGGAATCTTGGGAAGTTCCTTGATGGCGTCTTCGAGTACAAAAACCTTAAACCCCAATTTAGCCAGACCACATACGGCTTTGTCTACACACACATTGGTGGTGACTCCATACACAAAGATCCTTTTCGGCCGAAGTAAATTCAAAATCCTTTGCGTATAGGGATTTCCTTCAAAAACATCAAATGCATCCTTCCTTATCACGATGTTTCGAAACTGTTCCTTGTTGGCAAGATAAGGCAAGATGGCCATTTGCGCCGTCCAGTCGACGATGACCGGCAAAACGGGTTTGGTTTCCGGGATGAATTCTGCACCCGGGGTGCCTGCCATGCAATGCGGTGGAAAGCTGTTCTTAAAATCAGGATGAGCCGAGAGTTCCCTTGAATTGATAAAATGGAAGTCACAGGTATTGATCACCCTGATTTGATTTTCTGCGGCAAACAAGGTTATTTTCTTTAAGATAGGCTTCAGTTTCTCTGCGCCTTTCACATACAATTTTCCGGTTGGTTCAATGAAATCAATCTGCGTATCAACATTCCAAAAGAGAATATCTTCATTCATGGGGATAAGGTAAATTATTTTTTTCCTGCCTTGAAGGCGGCCAATGCCCGATCCAGAAAGTCGATAAAATGATCCGGATTCAAATCCCTTGCTGTAGGTTGTACGAGTAGTTTTTGATTATGATCCAATATCACATAATAAGGCTGGGCATTGACACAGAAACGGGAGATCTGAAAATCAGCAAATTTCTTTCCAATGGTTTTCTTTACTTTTTGATCATAAGAGGAGGTAACCCAATCTATTTCAGGCATGGTCGTTTTATCGTCCACATAGAGTGCCGCAATGACGAAATCGCGGTTAAGCCGCTCCAAAACACGTGGATCCGACCATACATTGGCTTCCATCTCCCGGCAATTGACACAGCCGTGACCCGTAAAATCGATGAATAGTGGTTTATCTTGAGCCTTTGCGCAGGCTAGTCCCTGTTCAAAATCAAAATACCCTTCCAATCCGTGAGGCAATTCCAGAAATTCACTGTATTTGGGTTTCTCACAACCTGCCTTCCCCGCTGAAGATTGAAAATTTGCATTTGAGCCTGTCGTACCCACCAGCTTAACCTCATCCCGAATGATCTTGTGCAGATCAAAGTCATGGGTGGTCATGGGAGGCAGATAGCCGGAAATGGCCTTTAAAGGGGCACCAAACATTCCTGGGATCAGGTAGACGACGAAGGTAAAGGTTACAATGGAAAGCATCAACCGGCCAACGGAAAGGTGTTTTACCTCACTGTCGTGGGCAAACTTCAGTTTTCCAAGCAGGTATATCCCCAACAGGGTGAAAATAACGATCCAGAATGCCAGATACACTTCACGGTCGAGAATCCTCCAGTGATAGGTTTGATCTGCTATGCTCAGGAATTTCAATCCAAGGGCCAGTTCAATGAACCCAAGGACCACTTTCACGGAATTCAGCCATCCGCCTGACTTGGGTAAATTACTCAACCATTGCGGAAACAGGGCAAAAAGGGTAAATGGCAGTGCGAACGCGAGGGAGAATCCAAACATTCCGACAATAGGTTTCAAAATCATACCGCCGGCAGATTCCACCAGAATGGCGCCAACAATAGGTCCCGTACAGCTAAAGGAGACCAATACCAGGGTCAGCGCCATGAAAAACGCACCACCTACCCCCCCCTTACTGACCTTGTCATCACTCTTGTTTACCCAGCTTGATGGGAGAATGATCTCGAAAGCGCCAAAGAAGGAAAAGGCAAAAACCACAAAAACGATGAAAAAAAGCACATTGGGCAGCCAGTGTGTACTCAGCCAGTTGGCGAAATCTGCCCCGAGCGTGATAGCCACCACGGTTCCAATCAGGGTATAAATCAAAATGATAGACAATCCATAAATCATGGCCTGAATTTTCGCCTCCCATTTGGTCTTGTTGCTGTTCATGAAAAAAGAGACCGTCATCGGGATCATCGGGAAGACACAGGGAGTCAGGATCGCAGCCAGACCGGCCACAAAGCTAAAGAAGAGAAACCAGATCAGGGAGTGGTGCTCCTTGTCTGGAGAGACGGGAACGACGGCTTCCGTTTTGGCAGCCACGACCGCAGATTCATTTTCTGCAAACGAAAAATCAACCTCATCCATGGTGCAGGTTTCGTCGTTGCAACTTTGGTATTCGATGGAGCCCTTGATGGTAAAAGGTGTATTTGCTAGCAAGGTGATTCTCCTGGTAAAATGGGCCTCCAGGGCAAAATAGGTGAGCTCGAGGTTGAAAATCTTGTCGAATTTTCTGATGGGCTGCGTTACTGGAGTCAGGGCTCCAGCGAACCGATAGTGCAAAGAATCTGCTGTAAATTTAACAGATGTACTTACTGGACCTCCATCCGGAAGGTCGGTTCCATAGAGGTGCCAGCCCGGTTCAATTTTGGCATTGAATCTGACTTCAATCTCCTTGTCTGAGATTTTCTTCTGTTCAAAACTCCATTTAACCGGTGATACCACCTGGGCCATCGCGTTTGCACCCATCAGGCAAATGAGCAGGATGAGCGCGGCCATTGATTTTATCGAATGAATTCTCATGCAGAATAGTTTTTTTACATTTCCGGTTTACCGGTGATTTCACGGCCTTACAGGCACCTCTGGTTGGAGGGAAGGGAGATATAATCCAAGCCTTACCCGGAAACCAAGTCGGTCTGACGGTCAGGGCCAAATTTATAAAAAAACCCGCTCAAACTGTGAGCGGGTTTCTTAAACTTTTTGTCAGATGATGATCTCGTCGTGATGTTCATCATAATATTTGGAACCAAGGAAACTCATCGAATTCATCTCCACGACCTTAATTTTTTTATGATACTTCCACCGCCATTTGCAAACTTTGGAAAACCAAAATCCCCTGGTCAAATAGGCACCAACAAAAGGGTGAAGCTCAATGGTCAGACTCTTCTTCTGAAGCTCCTCAAAAATATAGCGTACCCTTTGTTCGATTTCTTCTATGAAAAGCAAAGTAGGCGTTACCTTACCTGTTCCTTTGCAAACGGGGCAATTCTCCTCCGTCTCGATGGCCATCTCTTGTCTTACACGTTGCCGTGTAATTTGCATCAAACAAAATTTACTCAATGGGAGTATATTGTGTTTGGTTCTGTCGGAAGACATTACTTCCTTCATTTTCTCGAAAACCCTCTGGCGGTTTTCATTACCGTGCATGTCGATAAAATCGATCACGATAATTCCACCCATGTCCCGAAGCCGCAATTGTCTTGCGATTTCTTCGGCGGCTGCCAGATTTACCTCCAAAGCGTTGGTCTCCTGATCTCCTGTTTTGGACCGATTTCCACTGTTGACGTCAATGACGTGAAAAGCTTCCGTGTGTTCAATGATCAGATAGGCTCCGCTTTTAAAGGAGACTGTTTTACCGAAAGATGCTTTAATTTGCTTATCAATTCCGAAATATTCGAAGATTGGCATTTTACCATTGTAATACCTGACAATCTTTTTCTTCTCCGGATCGATTGTTCCCACATACTCCTTTGCATCGGCGGCGGCATCTTCATTGTTGATGTAGATGTTGGAAAAATCGTTGCTGTAAACATCTCTGATGAGCGAGATGGTACGGTCTGTTTCTCCAAGGACCAGTGAAGGGACGACTTGCTTCTCCAATTTATTGAGCGCATTTTCGTACTTCGAAATCAGTCGCCTAAGCTCCTGGTCCAACTCTGCCACCATTTTTCCCTCAGCCGCGGTCCGAACAATGACCCCATAGTTCTTGGGGCAGATGCTCTGGATTAATTTTTTCAGACGGGTTTTCTCTTCCGTCGTTTCAATTTTCTGGGATACAGAGATTTTGTCACTGAACGGCACCAACACCATGTTCCTGCCAGCCACGGAGAGTTCGGAAGTCAATCGAGGCCCTTTGGTTGAAATAGGTTCCTTGGCAATCTGTACCAGAATGGTTTGACCGGCCTTCAAGACCTCAGCTATCTTGCCATCCTTGTTGATATCAGGTTCCGGATTAATTCGTGGAAACGGATTCAACTTAATTTTTTTGGCGGCAGCCAGTTTGAGGAACTTGTTTAGGGTCTGGAATTGTGGTCCCAAATCCAAATAATGCAAGAACGCATCTTTCTCGTAGCCAACATCGACAAAAGCAGCATTTAAACCCGGCATGATCTTCTTTACCTTACCCAGGTAAATGTCTCCTACCGCAAATTTAACATCGTTACTTTCCCTGTTGAGTTCTACAAGTCTTTTGTTATCGAGTAAAGCAATTTCGACATGAGAGGACGATACATCAATTACCAACTCATTGCTCATGTTCTTTACTCTATTTATGATAATTAAAACTATTAAATACAACAAACCTAAAGCGCATTTGCACTTTAGGTTTTGTATATTTTTTCACGGCGTTACAAAAAGCCTATTTCTTCTTTTTGTGACGATTTTTTCTTAAACGTTTTTTACGTTTATGCGTGGCCATTTTATGTCTTTTTCTCTTCTTACCGCTTGGCATATCAAAAAATTTTAAAAATTAAAAAATTACTTCACGTTGTTTTTAACGCGACCTACGAATGTTTTGGCAGGTTTGAAAGATGGAATGTTGTGTTCTGGAATGATGATCGTCGTGTTACGAGAAATGTTGCGGGCAGTTTTTTCTGCACGTTTTTTTACGATGAAACTACCGAAACCACGGAGGTATACATTGTTACCTTCAGCCAGTGAACCTGATACGGTGTCCATAAATGCTTCAACTGCCTTCTGGACAGTAAGCTTCTCAATACCTGTGCTCTTAGAAATCTCGTTTACGATATCTGCTTTAGTCATTGCTATAAGTTTTAATGATTTAACTTTATTTTTGATTTAACTATATCTTCAATAATATCTTCAATTTTGGTGCACAAATATATAGCTTTTGAATTAACTATTATCATATTAGCCGATATTTTTTGTTCTTTCGTTGTTTTTTTTACAAAATTGAAGTGAGGATGGAGGAATATCGTAAAGCATTGACAGGTTGGTACAACCACTCAAAACGGGAACTTCCGTGGCGGGAGAGCCGCGACCCTTATACAATATGGGTCTCGGAAGTCATTCTTCAACAGACAAGGGTTCAACAAGGGATGGAATATTATCATAATTTTCTCTTCCGTTTTCCCGATATCCCAGCGCTGGCGATGGCCCCGGAAGAGGAGGTGTTGAAGGTATGGCAGGGATTGGGGTATTATTCCCGTGCCAGAAACATGCACCATGCGGCCAAAACGATGATGAAGGAACACGGGGGTAAATTTCCGGCAGATTATTCTGGCATCAGAAGTTTAAAAGGTATCGGTGACTACACGGCTGCGGCCATTGCCTCGATCGCCTTCCATCATCCTTATGCCGTCGTGGATGGAAACGTTTTCAGGGTGCTCTCCCGCCTGTTTGCTATTTCCACGCCCATCGACACCTCCATTGGAAAAAAGGAGTTCTATGCGCTGGCTCAGGCCCTTTTGGATGTAGATAATCCAGGGGAATTCAACCAGGCCATCATGGAATTTGGTGCATTGCACTGCCTTCCTGCCCAACCTCTTTGCGGAGAATGTCCGCTATCCAGACGCTGCCTCGCCTTTACCACAGGTTCTGTGACAGATTTTCCAAAAAAATCCAAACAGGCAAAACAGAAAGCTCGCTTTTTCAATTATCTCTATGTGCATCAGTCGGATCATCTCTTCCTTGAAAAAAGAGGTGAAAAGGATATTTGGAGAAACCTGTACCAGTTTCCACTGATTGAGACCCCTGGTTCGGTTGCACCGGAAACTGTCATGGGAAGCCCGGAATGGGAAAAAATTGTGCAGTCGCAGCAATTTATCCTCGAATCCGTATCGCCCGAAAAAATTCACTTGCTGACCCATCAAAGACTTCACATCCGATTCTACAGAATCAAATTGGAAGGAAACATCCTGCCTGGAAGGTTGATCCCTGTCAAATTAACGGAAATATCAAGCTATGCCGTACCCAAACCTGTTGAGAACTTTTTACTGGAGATGGGTCAATGAGGAAGCCTCCGGTCATTCGATCCCAAATAATTTTTATCTTTGATCGATTTTGAAATGTCAGCTTTTTTCAGTAACTTACAACATACAATATAATTTTAAAAATTATGTCAGTCAACAAAGTCATCTTAATTGGAAATGTCGGTAAAGATCCGGAAATCCGGCATTTAGACAGCAATGTTTCCGTTGCAACCTTCTCCTTGGCTACCTCCGAGGTCTACAACAACAAAGCAGGCGAAAAGGTTACTCAGACCGAGTGGCACAACATCGTTTGCTGGCGCAATCTGGCCAATCTTGCAGAAAAATTCATTCGCAAGGGGAGTCAGGTCTACATCGAAGGCCGCATCCGTTCACGGACCTACGATGCGTCAGATGGTTCCAAAAAAACTGCCTACGAAATCTATGCGGATGAAGTCAGGTTGCTCGACCGCAAGGCCAGCAGCAACAGCACTCCTCCTGATCCAACCGCAGAAGTGAAACGCATAGCGCAGGAACCACAGCCATCTGCCGGTTATACCGAACAGGAGGGAACTCCTGATGACCTTCCGTTTTGATCATCAATCTGATTAATTTGGAAACCAATTTCTTTACCTCCGTTGGAGCCTTGTTTGGGAACATTGAATTTTTGCCCTTTACTGTCAATGCCCTTTCAGGGCTTCTGGTATTGGTGTTGCTACTGGGACTTTCGGCCCTGATTTCAGGTTCGGAAGTCGCCCTTTTTTCACTTGAACCCAAAGAGATTGAATCGCTTAAATCAAATAAGAAACGTTCGGCACAACTCATACTGAAACTGCTTTCTAACCCCGAACAACTTCTGGCTTCCATCCTGGTCGGAAACAATTTTGTAAACATTGCCATTGTCCTGCTGGCATCACACATTTCAACTTCCCTCTTAAGTTTCGGAGAGGCTAGGACCTTCGAATTCATTTTCCAGACGGTCATCATTACTTTTCTCCTGCTGCTGGTCGGTGAAATCATTCCCAAGGTTTATGCAGCACATTTTCCAAAAAACTTCGCGCTGAAACTCTCCCCTTTTATTTACATACTCGGCAAAATCACCAAACCAATCAACTACCTGCTCATACATTCCACCTCCTTTGTCAACAAGAGATTGAACAAACACCGAAGGGAACTATCCATTGATGAGATTTCGAAGGCTTTGAAACTTGCCAATCACGAAGATCTCACAGACGACAAGGAGATTCTGGAGGGAATCGTCAAGTTCGGGTCGAAAAGCGTCAGTGAAATCATGCACTCCAGGATGGACATGGTGGTAGTCGATTTTAATTCTGATTTCATTGCGGTATTGGGAATCATCCGTGATTCGGGGTATTCACGCATTCCTGTATTCGCCGGAACACTTGATGAAATCAGGGGAATCCTGTACATCAAGGACCTGTTAGCGCACTTGACCAAAGGGATCTCCTTCAAATGGCAACAACTGATAAGGCCCCCCTTCTTCATTCCGGAAACGAAAAAAATTGATGATCTGCTGGAAGAGTTCCAGAAATCAAAGGTACACCTGGCTATCGTCGTTGACGAATTTGGTGGAACCTCCGGATTGGTAACGCTTGAAGACATTCTGGAAGAGATCGTTGGCGATATTGCGGATGAATTTGATGTAGAAGAGCGTTTCTTTACCAAATTAGGTCCCAGTGAGTATCTTTTTGACGGAAAGACCCTGCTGAATGATTTCTACAAGGTGGTGGATTGTGAAGACGATGTCTTCGAAGATTTCAAGGGAGATGCAGATACGCTGGCAGGACTTATCCTGGAATTGACAGGTGAGTTTCCCGAACTTCACGAAATTGTACCCTGCAAAAATTTCACCTTTCAGATTGAGGCCCTCGACCGAAGGAGGATCAAGGAGATCAGGGTACGAATAAATCAGACAACAGACAAAATCTAAATCAGCAGATGCCAAAATATCCCCTTATTCAGTTCTTTTGCCTGGTTCTTTGCCTTGCCTGGTTGAATGCTTGCAAGCACGAACAGACCCCAAAACCGAGGGGGTATTACCGAATTGAATTTCCCGTAAAGGCCTATAAACAGTTGAATGGGCCGTTGCCTTACGATTTTCTGATTCCGGTCTATGCAAACGTGACACCAGACCTCCTGAATCCGGATCAGAAGGAGTGGATTACCATAGAAATACCACGAAATCACGCCCAAATACACATCAGTTACAAGAAGATCGACCACAACCTCCCTCAACTCATTGAAGAATCCAGGAGCCTTGTCTACAAGCACGAACAAAAGGCCAGTTCGATAGACGAACAAATTTTCATTCACCCTTCCAGTAGGATGTATGGAATGCTGTACACGCTGAAGGGAAATGCTGCCTCTCCGATGCAGTTTTACCTGACCGACAGCGTCAGCCATTTTATTCGGGCCGCCCTTTATATCAAAGAGATACCCAATTACGACAGTCTCCGTCCAGTGATTAAATTTCTGTCGGAAGATGTCATGAAGATGATGGAATCCACCGAATGGAAAGAACAGCATGGCCGTTAAGCTGATAGACCAATTGAACCCCGGGTTGCTTGGATTCTGGGAAATCGAAGAGACAACAGAGCAACTACTTGATCTGCTTCGGCCAGACAGGGAGGAGCTCCTTCCCTTTTATAGCTTTAGA
Organism: uncultured Bacteroidia bacterium; assembly: GCA_903854235.1. GTDB lineage: Bacteria > Bacteroidota > Bacteroidia > Bacteroidales > Prolixibacteraceae > CAINVV01. The sequence goes on from CAINVV010000270.1 coordinate 26,014, forward strand.
AATGAATCCAGAAAAAGGGAGTGGTTGTCCGTCAGGTTGTTACTGAAACAGATGACAGGCAGCAATTCGGGTATTCAATATGACCCTGCCGGGAAACCTCTACTCACTGGAATATCTGGTCAAATCTCTATCTCACACTCGACGGGTTGTGTGGCTATTTATTATCACCCAACTGAACAAACAGGTATTGATATTGAATGCATATCGAGAAACATTGCGAGGGTAGCGCCAAAATTTCTTGCAGGTCCGGAAATAGAGGATAGTACAAGGAATGGACTGCTCTCTAACAAGGAGCTGATGTTGCGTTGGTGTGCGAAGGAGGCAGTATTTAAAATGATCCCCTATTCCGAAATCGATTTTGCCAAACAGATTTTGTGCAGTGCCTCCCCTTTTCTTGACGACCAGGGGGCTTTTTCTGCCACTTTTTCCATCAAGGGAACGAGTACCCAGATTCCACTTGCTTATCGTCTCCTTGGAGAGATTTTAATGGTTTGGGGCACTTTCCCGATTTAACACCGGATGCTACCGGATCAAAAGGCATAAGGATGCAGAAATTACGATTTTTCGCATCTTGAGACAATAAAAACAGGATTTTGGAATAAATGGCAGTGACTGAACCAAACGGTCGGCAAGTCTATTTAACCTGAATGTCAAACATACACAATTCACCGATGAAGCCTTCCAGGCGATCTCCGATGGCGACCGGACCTACTCCAGCGGGTGTTCCGGTATAAATGAGGTCCCCAATTTTAAGTGTGACATATTTTGAAACATGTTCGATGATGGTGTCGAAAGGAAAAATCATCAGGTGAGAATCACCGGATTGCACGACTTCACCATTCCTCCGTAGGGAAAACGGGATATTCCCAAGATTGCCCAGCTCACACTTTGGCAGAAATTTACCCAGCACTGCCGAGGAATCAAACGCCTTGGCCTTCTCCCAGGGAAGCCCCTTTTCGATTAGCTGTCGCTGAAGGTCGCGGGCAGTAAAATCAATTCCCAATCCAATTTCCTCGTAATAACGGGGTGCAAACTTGGCCTCGATATTTTTGCCTAGTTTGCTGATCTTGATGACCAATTCAATTTCGTGGTGAATCTCGTTGGAAAAACCTGGCAGGAAAAAAGGTTTATTGTCCTTTAACAGCGCAGAATCGGGCTTCATGAAAAATACAGGTTCCGTGGGAACATCGTGTTTAAGCTCCTGGGCATGTTTGACGTAGTTTCGGCCGATGCAGATAATTTTCATACTGATATGATGTTAATTTGTTCCTTTGCGAAAAAGTACTTCGAGTACCTGGAATACGCTATGTACTATTTTTATATTTTCCTGTTCAAAGACCTCAGTTTGATGGCCGTTAGAACTTTCTTGGTGTAGAGGGGGAACTCCCCGTTCATCATCCAATTGTAGTAGGAAGGCTCCTCTGCGAGAACTTTTTCTACCGGTTTTCCCTTGTGCTTGCCAAAATTGATCACCTCAACACCCTGTTCGTCGTATACAATACGACCGGCATAATCGACGTTCCTGTCGAAGGAAGAAAAGGACGAAAGCTGACTGATCTCATTCACGATGGGCACAGAGACCTTGCCTCCCTCTTCGAAGGTGGCACCTTCATATCGTTCGAGCTGGGCCTTCAACACCTCATAGGTAGCTTTGGTGTCGATCATCGCACTGTGGGCATTTTCGAGCTCCTTCTGCAGGTAAAATTTATAGGCTGCGGCGAGTGTGCGCTTCTCCATTCGGTGGAAAATGGTTTGTACATCGACGAATTTTCTTCTTTTCAGGTCCAAGTCGACATCGGCACGCAAAAATTCCTCCGTCAGGAGTGGAATGTCGAACCTGTTTGAATTGAAACCGGCCAGATCGCAACCTTCTATAAATCGGGCCAGGTTTTTGGCTTCCGTTTTGAAAAGTGGTGCATCCTTTACATCCTCGTCTGAGATGCCATGAATGGCTGTCGACTGTGGAGGAATCGGGATACCCGGATTAATCAGCATCAGTTTTTCTTCCTCTCTACCGTCTGGATGGATTTTCAAAAAGGCAATTTCCACAATCCGGTCCGTCACTACGTTGATCCCTGTCGTCTCCAGATCCAGAAATACCAACGGATTCTTTAAGTTTAACTTCATCAAAGGGGTTTAATTAATGCAAAAAAACCCGGCAGGTGTCTTCCGCCAGGTTTTTTTTGAACTATTTTCTAATTAGGCATTGATCATCATGGGCATCAGGAGCATCAGCACATCCTCCTGATCAAACTCCTGCTCGGCAGGCAACAATAAACCAGCCCTGGAGGGATCGGAAAGCATCATTTTCACGTCTGAAGAGGTGAGATTAGCTAAAATCTCAATCAGAAACGTTGATTTGAAACCGATCTCCATCTCTTGACCATCGTAGTCACATTTGATTCGCTCGACCGCCGAAATGGCAAAATCAATGTCTTGTGCGGAAACAATCAGTTCGGAAGCGGTAAGCTTCAGTCTGACAAGGTTACTTGCCTGGTTGGCAAAAACCGATACGCGTCGAAGGGTATTGTAAAATTCCACCCTATCAATCAGCAATTTGTTCGGATTATTCACCGGGATCACCGAATTATAGGCAGGGTATCTTCCTTCTACCAACCGGCAGACCATTCTGAATCCAGTCAACTGAAAGATGGCGTTCTTTTCGTCAAATTCGAGAACAACATCAAAATCTTCCCTGGGTAGCAGATTTTTCAATAGGGAGGCGGGTTTTTTTGGAAGGATAAACGAGGCTTCATTTTCAGCCTTGGCATCTGAACGTTTGTAACGAACGAGCTTGTGGGCATCGGAAGCGACGAAGGTCATCTCTACGGGAGAAACTTCTATGTTGATTCCATTCATCACTGGACGAAGTTCATCATCGGCCGTAGCAAACAAGGTTTTGTTAATGCCATTCAGCATTACATCGTGAGGTACACGGATGGAATGGTGCGTTTCATTCAGGGTAGGCTGATTCGGAAACTCCTCTCCATTTTGACCCGGTATGGCAAATTTTCCGTTGGCAGAGAGGATGCTCATGCCCATAGTATCGGCGTCCAGGTTGAAGGAAAGTGGCTGTTCTGGAAATTCCTTTAGGGTATCCAGCAGAATTTTTGCTGGCAACGCAACCAAACCATCATCTTCTGAATGATCCAGTTCCATGGTGGTGATAAGGGTAGTCTCCAAATCCGAGGCCGTTACTGAAAGCGTTTTACCTTCCAGCCTGAACAGAAAATTATCCAAAATAGGCAGGGTATTCTTGCTGCTTATTACCCGGCTGATGGCATTGAGATGCTTCAGCAATTCGGTACTTGAAACGACAAATTTCATTTGATATGGTTAATTAATTTATGAAATACACCAAATTTATTCATGTTAGATCGAGGTAATGCCGACTTTTTGTCCTGACTACCGAATCAACTCACAAAGCTACGAATATACAAACAATCACACGCTTTTTGTCCGCGAAAAACATTTTTTTCTCAATGTTTCTCACTTTTAGGTATTCGCTTTTCATTCAATTGTCTTCTTCTCCAGGTAAACAATCCTCCGCCAATCAGAATGAGCGCCAATGGAAGAAGCAGGTTCAGCCATTTATAAAAGCCTTCCTGTCCACTCATTTTAACCTTGTCTAACAGTCTCAACTGCCAGGATTTTCCTCTTAGCGCTATCAGGGAGGCATCATCACAGAAGTATTGTACCAGGTTGAAAAAGAAATCCCGGTTTCCAAAGGTAATTTTGGAGACCCTGTCGTAACCGAGCGGAGCCAGCTTCGGCTCCTTGGCTACCCTGTTGACCTTGTTGGAAAGAAGTCCACCATCCGAGAAAACAGCCATTTGCGTAGGCACACTCGTAGAAATCAACTGGTATCCAGCTGGGAAACCTGTTTGTTCCACCATCCTGTTTTTGAATACCGAGGAGAATTTTCCCTCGAGCAGAATTCCTGTAATCAGGCTGGATTTGTTGAAAAAACTTCTTGACGGAACGGCATCTATCATCCGGAGGCTGACCAAAAGCGGTGCCTGATTTTTTCGTGAAAAAGGAGAAGAGGCGAGTAATATACGCTTTTTGATTTCCGGGTTCTCCCCTACCGTATCCATGGAGCTTACAAATTCGGCGCTAACCGGATTGACATTTTTACTTACCGGATGAGATTGTAAAGGATGAAGAAGGGGTGAAAAATACCAGGGAGCCAGTGAATAGTTTGGTGTTGTACCCACCGGAGCCGTGTTCACCCTAATCTGCAAACATTCTGCGTCCTGAATCAAGTCGTTATTCAGCCGAACGCCATGATGATAAAGCAGATCACCTAAATTGAGATCTACAGGCAGTGCCAGGGTCGTCATTCCTTCCGAAAGACTGTCGAGGCTCACCTTGACAGGATCGACCAGCCAGATCAACTTGCCTCCCTTCATCAGGTATTGATCCAAAATGAGTTTGTCTCGCTCCGGAAATTTCATTTGGGGATTGGCAACTATCACCACCCTGATGCTGGAAATCTGAGAAATAAGCTGGTCACATTTGACCCTTGATACCACGAAATTCGTTGACAAGGCCGAAGAAAAATCGGCTACCTGCAAGGAGTCTGCCTCCTGATGTCCTTCCAGAAAGGCTACCTGGAATGGCTGCTCTTTGGTCAGGGTATGAATGGCGTTTACCAGCTCAAACTCCAGCATCTCGATGGACCTGTTAAGATTCTCCTCGGCAGGTTGTGCCGGGTCGTTTTTCAGCACATTTAACACGATGGATTTCGCCTTGTAATGAAGCACTACCGAAGGAAAGACCAACTTCGTGGTAACGCCCTGTTCTGTTTTAATTCTCAAATCAGTAGGTACGATCCCATGCTGAAATAGCTGGTCAAAATAGGCTTTTAAATCCTTGGCAGGAACCTCTTTGTAGGGATCTATTTTTCGGATGTAGATTGATTTTTTACCATATTGCTGAAGATCTGTCAACTTCTCCACCATGGCAGTTCTTAACCTTCGAAACCCTGGAGGCAGGTCGCCTTCCAGGTAAACATCTGCCATCAGGGGTTGGTCGATGGATTCCAGTACCCTGACAGTGGAAGGGGAGAGCGAATATCTTTTCTCTGAGGTAAAATCAATACGAAACAGTCGCAGGTTGCCACACCCTGCCAGAAAAATAAATAATACCAGAAAGGGAATCATTTTTTTTCGTCGCTCAACAACCAGTGTCCTTTTCCAATTTAAGGAGACTTGCGTCAGTATCAAAAACAGGAAGGTCACCGTCAGGAAATAGAAGAGATCCCTGCTGTCGATCAATCCCCGGCTGATGGATTCGTAATGAGAGGAAATTCCCAAAGAGAGCAGCAATGTGGACCAGGTGCCGGATAACGTCAGATCGGCAAGCAATTCAAATCCAGAAAAGAGGAAAAAAGAGAGCAGGACTGATCCAACAAAGGCTACTATCTGATTCTCGGAAAGAGAAGAGGTAAAAAGACCCACAGCAAGAAAAATGAGCGCCAGGAAGAGCAGTCCCAGATAGCTGCCAATGGTAGCTGCCACATCCATCACCCCTACCGGATTCCCAAGCTGGTAAACCGAGTAGAAATAGACCAAAGACAATACCAGGGTCATCAGAACCACAAAAAAGGCAGCCAGCATTTTAGCCGTTATGAGACGAAATAACGACAGGGGTCTGGTGAAGAGAAGTTCCATCGTTCCACTTCGGATCTCTTCAGAAAAGAGACGCATGGTAATGGCAGGAATGAGAAAGAGGTATAACCACGGAGCCAGGTCAAAGAAGGCAGACAGCGAGGCATATCCTCCTGTCAGTATGTTCATGTTACCGTCAAAGAACCAAAGGAACAACGCCGAAATCAAGGCAAAAACAGTCAGGATCATATAGGCAATCAAGGATCCAAAAAACTGCAACAACTCCTTTTTTATTAAACTTAGCATGGTATCGGAATGTAAACTTTTAGCTTTTGACAAATGGGTTTATTGTATTAATTAAATGGTAACCACTATGCTCATTTTTTGGTTTATAGTCAAATGTTAATGGTTTTTAAGCAAGGCAACCATCTCCCCTGCAGCCCTGTCGGCACATCCTGGAGGGCCGAGTTTAGCCAGCATCAAACTGTAATTTTGAAGCATCTCCTCCCGGTAGGAGCCATCCTCCAATATTCTCTTCAATTCCTCTGCAATGGATTTTGGTTTACAGTTTTCCTGAAAAAACTCCTTGACAATCTCCTTGTTCATCACCAGATTCACCAGTGAAATCCATTGAATCTTTAGAAATATTTTCCTCAACAGGGAGGTAAACCGGCCCAATTCAATGATGTAACAAACAACCTGTGGAACATTGATTACTGCTGTTTCAAGCGTGGCAGTTCCGGATGCGACCACCGCCCCCCTGGACTGTTGCAACAACTCATAGGTCTTGCCAAAAAGGATAGGAATCTTTTGACCGGGCATATTCTCCTCATACAAGTGTATGGAGAGTGAAGGTGCCCCGGCAATTACAAACTGATATTCCGGGAAAAGCGCTGCCACTTTGGTAAGCGTGGGTAAAATCAGCTTGATCTCCTGCCTTCTGCTTCCTGCAAGCAAGGCTACTATAGGACTGTCACTCAAACCATTTTCCACAACAAAGGAATGAAAAGTCTGTTCTTTGTTGGGGCGCACGGCAAGCTCATCTACCGTGGGGTTTCCCACATACCTGATTTTATAATCGTGTTTGTCGTAAAAATCCTTCTCAAACGGGAAGATGGTAAAAAGCTCGTCCACCCAATTTTTTACCCATTTCACCCGACCAGGCTTCCAGGCCCATATCTTTGGCGAAATGTAGTAGAACGTTTTGATTCCGTGTTCCTTGGCAAACTTAGCCATTCGCAGGTTAAACCCCGGATAATCGACGAGTATCAAGACATCCGGATTAAATTTTAGCAGTTCCTCCTGTGCTAGTTTGAAATTTTTCCTGATTTGCCCCAGATTCATCAATACCGTGAAAAAGCCCATAAAAGCCATCTCCTTATAATGTTTCAACAAGGTTCCACCCTGTTCGAGCATCAGCTCTCCACCAAAGAAACAGAAGGACGCTTCCGGATCTTTGTCCTTTAGACCCCTCATCAGGTGCGAGGCGTGCAGATCACCGGATGCTTCTCCTGCAATAATAAAATATCTCATTTCTCTGGGTATTTCGTTGAATTGGAGTTAATTTAAATGGTGACTTTCAGCACAAAGAGTAAAATCACAAAAAGAATCGTGATGCCAATCACCCCCCTACCGGCTTTAAACCGAGTGGTTCTGACAAAAAACAAGAACGGAAACAGATTGGAACAGACCGCCAGACTGACCACATGAACCAAATTGTTGCTTTGCATCAAAAAATTGACATAGTGGTCAAGGGTTATATCCTTGAATCGAAGAAGAAAATAGAGCAGGAAGAATAGGGCAGGCAAACCTATCCCCAGTAAAAATCCAAGCCAAAAATTGTCACGCAGAACGGGTTGGGTGTGGGAATTGCGCATGATTTACAATTTTTTCAGAATTTCCACTTCTGCATAAAATGAAAAGCCGTGTAAGCGGTCAGGTCTGTGGTAATAGGCACCACTGAAACGAAGCCATTGAGCAACGCAAAAGTATCTGTATCGCGCGCTTCATTCTCCGCATCGTTGAAATAACCTGTCATCCAATAGTAGTCGCGACCGTGCGGATCCGTTCTTTTCTCAAATTCCTCTACCCATTTCCCGCGGGTCTGGCGCGAGAAGTTGATTCCTTTTACTTCCCCTTTGGGAATATTCACGTTCAGACAAACTCCATCGGGAAGCCCAAATTCAGCTACTTTTTGAAAGATCCGGGCAACCACTTTTTTTGCCTTCGTAAAATCTGCTTCCTGAATGTAATCGTCCAGTGAAAAACCAATGGAGGGAACTCCGTGAATCGAACCCTCGATGGCAGCTCCCATCGTACCAGAATAAAGAACAGATATAGAAGTATTTGCGCCGTGATTGATTCCGGATATGATAAAATCAGGCAATCTTGCAAGCAATTTACTGCAGGCAAGTTTGATGCAATCAACGGGGGTACCGGAACAGGAGTAGATCACTAAACCCTCCTCCTCCTGCAACTTGTTCACACGCAAGGGTCGCTCGACTGTGATGGCGTGCGACATACCTGAATGAGGGGCGTCGGGCGCCACGACGACCAGATCGCCAAAAAGCCGCATTACCTCTATTAATTCGATGAGCCCCTTGGCAAAAACACCGTCATCATTGGAAATCAATATCAATGGCCGTTCTTCCATATGCTTTTATATAATTGTCAAAGATAATGGTTCGGTTGGAATTATGAAGTACTTGAAAACAAATGAATAACTGCACTATTTCCATTCAGGCACTCCAATTACTCCAAACTTGCGGTACGGCAAACTTATTCAAAAATGGTACATTTGCATCTGATATGACTGATACTAAGAAACGGATTGTACTTTTAGGTACCTCCTGGCCCTTTCGGTCAGGTGGCATAGCGACCTTTAATGAGCGACTGGCCAGGGCCCTGATAAGCCAGGGGTACGACGTCATCATCTATACCTTCTCGCTTCAATATCCAGATTTCCTCTTCCCCGGGAAAGGCCAGTATTCCGATCAGCCGGCACCCGAAGATCTCGTGATCAGGATACGGGTCAATTCGATGAATCCATTCAACTGGATCTCGGTAGGCAAAGAACTTCGCAGATTATCGCCCGACATTCTGATCGTCCGCTTTTGGATTCCACTGATGGCACCTGCCCTGGGCACCATTGCCAGAATGGTCAGAAAAAACAGGCATACCCGGATCATCTCCCTCGCAGACAACATCGTTCCGCACGAAAAAAGAATTGGGGACAAGTGTTTAACCGGCTATTTTGTACGCAGTATAGACGGATTCGTCACCCTGTCCAGAAAGGTTCTGGAAGATCTTAAAAAATTTAGACCCGATGCACCCGCGCGTTATACACCGCATCCGCTTTACGACACATTTGGGGAATCGGTACCAACTGAAATTGCATTAAAAAATCTGGGACTTGATCCTACCTATAAATATTTGCTATTCTTTGGATTTATCAGGGACTACAAAGGTCTCGACTGGCTTTTGACCGCATTCGCGAATTCAGATTTGCGAAAATTTCGCTGTAAACTATTGGTTGCAGGGGAATACTACACGAATCCGGAGAAATATGAGCAGTTGATCAAGGATTATCAACTGGAAGAGCTGGTGGTTTTGCACACCAGATTTATCGACGACAAATTGATCCCCTCCTATTTTGGTGCCGCGGACATGGTGGTCCAACCATACAAGAGTGCGACACAAAGCGGAGTCACTCAAATTGCTTACCACTATGAAAAGCCAATGCTGGTGACTGAAGTCGGAGGTTTGGGAGAGATCATCCCTAACGGCATTGTTGGATATTCCGTCTCCCCGGATCCGGAATCCATCAGCCAGGCACTCCTCGATTTTTTGGAAAATGATCGGATGGAGGAGTTTGTTCGGAACATCAAAATGGAGAAAAAACGCTTCTCCTGGGAAAAAATGGTAGAAACGTTTGAGGAACTGGATGAGGAGATACTAAAAAATAGGTTAATTTAGAACGATCAATTCGACCTAAAACTGTTGTGCAACAAAAACAGGGTTATGAGAAGGATCAATCTTTTTAAATAAGATGGATTTGCAAACTGAAATAGAAAAAAGGGAGATAGAAGATCTTTACGAGGAGCTGTTGAAATCCTTTACACGGCCGCTTACCCCGGAGAATGTGCAACTGATTAACAAGGCATACCAGTTCGCGTCGGCAGCTCACATGGGCGTCAGACGCAGATCGGGAGAACCCTACATTGTTCATCCACTCTCAGTTGCAAAGATCGTAGTCAATGAAATTGGACTTGGGACCAAATCGGCCGTGGCAGCCATTCTTCACGATGTGGTGGAGGACACCGACTATACCGTGCAGGACATCGAAAAAATGTTTGGGGCCAAGATTGCGATGCTGGTCGACGGATTAACCAAACTATCTGGAACCTTTGATTCAAAACAGGCCACCAATTTCAGAAAGATGCTGATGACCCTCTCTGACGATGTCAGGGTCATCCTGATCAAACTGGCTGACCGCCTCCACAACATGCGCACCCTTGATTCGATGCCGCAGAACAAGCAACTTAAGATCTCCTCTGAGACCCTTTATATTTTTGCGCCTCTTGCTCATCGGCTAGGCCTTTATGCCATCAAATGCGAATTGGAGGATCTCAGTTTGAAGTTTAAAGATCCGGAGACCTATCGACAGATCGAACTCAGCCTCCATAGTGAAGAGGAGCGTATCAGCTATTTGGTCCACGATTTCATCAAGCCTATTCAGGCCAAGCTTTACGAAGAAAATTTCGATTTTACGGCAAGTGGAAGAACTAAATCGATCTACTCCATCTATCAAAAGATGCAAACCAAAAACGTCACCTTTGAGGAGATCTATGACCTTCTTGCGGTTCGCATCGTATTCAAACCCAAGGAAAACTTATCCGAAAAACGGCAATGTTTCGAGATTCTGTCGCTGATCACTGATATTTATACCCCCAAACCAGACCGCATCCGAGACTGGATTACTATTCCCAAAGCCAACGGATATGAGGCGCTTCACACGACCGTGATGGGGCCAAAAGGGCAATGGGTGGAGGTGCAGATCCGCAGCGAAAGAATGGATGAGATCGATGAACGCGGTTTTGCAGCCCATTATAAATACAAGGGAGACAACTCTTCCGAAAGCGAGCTGGATAAATGGCTCCACAAAATCAGGGAACTTCTGGCAAACCCGGAATCGGATGCGCTGGACTTTCTGGATGAGTTTAAACTAAACCTTTTCAGTCGCGAAATTGTCGTTTTTACCCCCAAGGGTGAGATGAAAATGTTGCCCAAGGATGCCACCGTACTGGATTGTGCCTACGATATACACTCTGCACTTGGCCACCATTGCATTGGGGCAAAGGTCAACCATGCACTGGTGCCTATGAGTTATGTGCTGAAGAGCGGCGACCAGGTGGAGATTCTCACCTCCGAAAAGCAATCCCCCAAACCGGAGTGGATCAACATCGCCGTGACGGCGAGGGCCAAGACAAAGATCAAGGACTCCTTCAAACAGGAACAAAAAAAACACATCGAGGAAGGGCTGAAAAAACTCACCTATCATTTCGAAAAATTGAGTGTAAAACCAACCTCCAATACCCTGAAAAAACTGCTTAACCACTACAATTTTCACTCCAAGGAGCAATTGTATGCCGAGATTGGAATGGGGCTTGTTTCGCTGGATAATCTGGAAGAGGTACTTCAGACGAAATCAGAGAACAGATTTGTAAAATTTTGGAACCTTACTTTCTCTTCTGATAAAAAAGAGGAAAAAATCGACAAAAAGAAGCCATTTCTCCTGACAGAAGATTCCAAACAGTCGAACTACAAGTTGGCACCCTGCTGCAATCCCATACCAGGCGACAACGTGGTCGGTTTTGTTTCGGAAGACGAACAGATCATCATTCACCGGAAGACCTGCCCGGAAGCAATCAAGCTGATGTCGAGCCACGGAGAAGATATTGTCCAGGCAACCTGGAACAAATTCAAGGTCCTCTCCTATCTTACCCACATATATGTGCGCGGATTCGACCGGCAGGGTATGGCCAACCAGATTACCAACATCATCTCCAACGAATACGGCATCAACATGCGATCCATCAACCTGGATGCACACGATGGTATTTTTGAAGGGCATCTCTATGTTTACATCCACAATACGGACAATTTGAATACCCTTCTTACCAAATTGCAGAAACTAAAGGGAATTGATTCTGTAACCAGACAGGACAACTAGTGTTTTTTCAGTGCCTTGTTGATTGCATCGGTTGCCAACACTTCCATTACTTTGTAGCCTTCCTTGTTCGGATGTACTCCATCCTGTGAATAGGCAGCCTTCATCCCTTTTCTGTCATCAACAACCGAGGAAAAATAATCCAGGTAGTCACAGCCATTTTTAGCCGCGTATTCCTTGATCCATTTGTTGACGGTTATGATCTTTTCGGCTGGCTGGAGTCCGGGTTTCCATGGATAATCATAAACTGGCAGGATGGAACAAAGAATAACCCTGATCTTGTTCGCTTTTGCCAATTCAGCCATCGAAGCTAAATTGTCTTCAATCATCTCAAGTGTGGATGGGCCGGTATTCCCAGCAATGTCGTTGGTGCCACCCAAGATCAGTACAACTTTAGGCTTCAGATTGATCACGTCGGCACGGAAGCGGCACAGCATCTGAGGTGTGGTCTGACCACTTATTCCCCTGTCGACATAGGGCTTTCCTGCAAAGAATTCAGGAGAACTCCTGATCCAGCCATCTGTGATGGAGTTGCCCATAAATACCACCCTGCTTTCACCTTGGGCAGGCATTCCTAACTTTTCGTTCGCGTCACGGTAACGGCCAAAATTGGGCCAGTCGTTCTTGATCCGCAACAACTGTTCATTCTCTTTGGTAAGCTGCTCCACCGTTTTGGGTGCCGGCAGGTCGGATTTTTGTGCGTGGACCATCAAACCCATTGCAAAAATGGCTACAAGTAAACAGACACGTTGCTTTAAATTGTTCATTTTTATAAAATTTAGTGGTTCATAATATAATTTCTGGATGCTGAATGAGTCAAAATCAAGAAGTGAATGTCCCCTTGCTTCTTGCCAGCATCTCTGATGAAAGCTCAATGCGACAACACTTTATGAGCCGGATCGCTTTTCAAAAACCTGAATGCATAATATTCGCATATTCCCTTGCCAAAATTTCTGATTCCGTGAGGGTCATTCCCATTTAACAACACAAAAGAACCGGCGCCGAATTGATGCGGCTGACCATTAATCAGTTGCTCTACAATACCGGATTTAATCAAAATAATCTCATCATCGGGATGCGTATGCGGATCATGACTTTTGATCCCTTCCCTCAGGGTGGTCACGTGCATTTCAAAATCAAACAAGTAGTTCGTTGGACGATTGAAAAATTTACGGGAACCTCCTTTTTCAGTGACTGTGAACGGAACCTCGTCCCATATCTTGATTTCCGACATTAGTTGTCCATTTGGGGTCAAGGGAACAAAATGGTCTGCATTTTCCCATTGCAGCATGTAATAAGTGGCCGGTTTTCCGCCCTGATTCTCAATTTTAAGTTTATCCCCCGCTAGCATCAAAACCACACTACCACTTTTCAGCAATTTCTTCACTCCGTTAAGTGTTTGCAGTATCTCCCCATCCTTCACGATGATTAATTTCTCATATCTGGACTGAATGTCTTTCCCTGAAACACTTTTTCCTGGATTAATGGTGGTAGCGTGCATATCCAGATAATCCAGATGGTTGGTGCTGCCTGTCAGAAACTGCCTGCACTCTCCGCTCTTAGTCTTCATTACCTTGGTATTTTCCCAATAATAAACATTCGATTTAAATGGAATACCTGCTCCTGCATGAACGGAAGTGAGCAAAGAAGTCAATATTAATACAAAGATTGTCAATTTCATCCGGTTTTTTTTTAGTTGGCAGGACTTCCTGCAGACCTCGTTAATTCAGTAACCCCAAAGATATCTTTCCTGTACAAAAAATACAGACACAATCAAAAAAAACATCGACGCGTTGAATACCAAGAATGTACTATTAAAAACAGCGAGACATTTCATTAAGGTACAGGGATGCAGACCAATGAATCCACCCAACAAACAGGCAAAAATGGGGCCAATACCACTCCCTTGCCAACATCTCCATGAATGTATTGCTTTTTATTTTTAAAATTCATCCGAAACATTAAACTTTCGGTTAAATTTGCTTCGGTTCAATTTCTGTTAGCCGAAAGTAGCGGGATTACCTGTTCTCACAGAAAATTCGTTTGTTTTTGCAAAATGCACAGGATCCAGATAACTAACACGCCAAAACAGATTCAAACAAAAATTAAATTTATGAAGAAAGTATTGCTTTTTTTGTTGATGATGGTGGCCATTTCCTCCACCTTTGCCCAGGACGCCACCCGCCCTGGTCCACAACCTGCCCCTGAGACCGGCGAAAAATTCAGGATTGGAATGGCCGGTTTCAGCTTTTTAAAAGTTGATCTTGACAAAGCCCTGGCCACGATGCAAAAAGTGGATGTCCATTACCTTTGCATCAAGGATTTCCATCTGCCGTTTAATAGTACCGACGAGCAAATTGCAGCTTTTCACGCGAAGCTCAAGGAAAAAGGGGTGACCGGATATGCGGTTGGACCCATTTACATGAAATCAGAGGCAGAAATTGACAAGGCATTTGAATATGCCAAAAGAGTTGGCGTCAAGCTGATCATCGGTGTTCCAAATTACGATTTGCTACCCTATGTAGATAAAAAAGTAAAGGAGTATGGTTTCAATTATGCCATACACCTGCACGGTCCGGATATTGCCACCTACCAGGATGCGGAGGAGGTATGGAAACACGTCAAGGACCTTGATCCGCGCATTGGGATGTGCCTTGATATTGGTCATGATACCAGGAATGGCAAGGATCCTGTTGCCGATCTCAAAAAATACCAGTCACGCGTTTTCGATATTCACATCAAGGATGTCACCGGCAGGACCAAGCTTGGATACTCTCTGGAAGTTGGACGTGGGATCATCGACTTTCCCGCCTTGGTAAAAATGCTCCGCAAAGTTGGCTACAGTGGTGTCTGCAGTATTGAGCACGAAATCAACATGAATGATCCGTTTATGGGAATTGCCGAAGACATCGGCTATCTCAGGGGAGTCATCAGAACAACCAAAAAATAGCCTTCTGAAACCGAAATAAGCAGCACCTGGTTTCTTCGCTTATAAAAATCTTTCATTTGTGACCGTCAGCTTCGAGACGGCGCAGATGAAGGATTTTTTTTGTGCCTGTTCCATCTTTAAATCCACATCGACCTTCCAAAATATGTTATTAAACAGTATTTGACAAAATTTCTTATTTTCATATTAATAGTATTATTTACTTTTATAAATTTGGTCATCCAAACTGTTCATTTTGGAAGCTTTCTGGCCAAGGTTTACAAAAAGAAGTACCGTATTAATCGGCACATTGGATCTAGAAAACCATGAATTACCATGAGCAAATCGGCAACTATTCAAAAACTTACTACCATTTACGATATACATCCGAAGCATCACGTGGCTGTAGACTGCTCCATTTTTGGCTATGAACAGGGTGAACTCAAGCTTCTGCTTTATCCAAGAAGCTTTGAGCCTGCAAAAGGCAACTGGTCACTGATGGGAGGATTTGTGAAAATTGATGAATCCATGGAGGAGGCTGCCAGGCGGGTTTTGCTGCAAACAACAGGTTTGCACGACCTCTTTCTGGAGCAGGCAGCGGCTTTTTCCCAGCCGGATCGGGACCCTGGCGCAAGGGTCATCAGTATGACCTTCGTTGCACTCATTCGCATCGACAAGCACGACAAGGAACTTGTCAGGGAGAGCGGGGCACAATGGTGGCCGGTAACCAAGCTTCCTAAACTGATATTTGACCATCAGTCGATGATTGAAAATGCCTTGTCACTCCTACAGCAAAAGGCAAGCATCAACTTAATCGGCAGAGAGTTGCTTCCAGACAGGTTTACCTTGATGCAATTAAAAAATCTTTACGAAGCTATCTTTCAACGTTCTTTTGATCCGGGAAATTTCAGGAAAAAAATTCTCTCCCTGGAGATGCTGGAACGGTTGAACGAAAAAAACACCACAGAATCCAAGAAAGGAGCATTTTATTATCAATTTAAAACGGTAGATTTTGGCATCCGGTCAGAAAGAATCATCAAATTTCCCTGACGCCGTTTTATGACCAGAGTGTATGGGATTTAAGAGGTAGAATCGAATACAGGAAAAGAGGGATCAAACAATGCATTATTTGAAATAAGACATTAACAAACATTATAAATACACTAGTGTCCCATTAAAATTGAGACGTTATTAAAAATTAAATAAACTTGGCTCATTAAGCCTAAATCGTTCTTTGTCATTTTGAAATTTAGTTTTATCAAAGAG
>CAINVV010000271.1 GCA_903854235.1 uncultured Bacteroidia bacterium
ACGGCATACGCGATAGCAGGAAGTGACTGGAGTTCAGACGTGTGCTCTCCGATCTCCACGGCTTCAGATATTAAACCAGAAAGATTAGCGTATTTTAATTTCAAATTTCGGCATTGGAAATGAGGTCATTTATGACTTTTATCCTGTAACCGATATCTTACATATTTTCAAAAAACAGGCACTTTGACTTTCAATTTATAAGTTGACCGAAAAATCCCGGTGAAACTGATTCAATCTGGTTTCGAGATCTTCGAATTGATCACGACGTACATTGGAGACACAAGCCCTCAATCCCTCTTTAGAGCTCCCGGTATTGCCCAGAGAGATGGCACTGATGCCATAATAAAGCAGTTGGTGGAGCAATTGGGCCCCACTCATTCCCGGATAGGCAATCGTGAAATAGAAACCATCCCCGATGGGTTGTCCCATATCATTTTCATACACGAGTTCAAATCCATTGGAGACAAATAACTGTTTCATGATGCGTGCCTTGGCCCCATATTCCTTCACGTCACCAATGAAATCGTAGGCTCCGTCGCTTGCATATTTAAACATCGCCGCCAGCGCAAATTGCGATGAATGCGAGGTTCCAGAAGTCATGGCATAAAGAACGCGGTGGACAATGGCATTTCCAAAACCGTGCACGTGGAGCCTGTCGCTCAGATTTTGGGAGTGCCGGTGGTACAATTGGTCTGAAATAATCAGTACACCAATTCTTTGACCTGCATAGGAGAATACTTTGGAACTGGAGATCATCAACACCCAGTTTCCGGTATACCGCGCAACAGTTGGCTGGTAGGGGGGCACTCCGGGTTTTGACAGATCCTGCCTGAAGTCCATGGCAAAATAGGCCAAATCCTCGATGACGACTACATCGTATTTATTGGCAAGATCTCCGATAATTTTCAGTTCTTCGTCTGTCAGGCAGATCCACGACGGATTGTTGGGGTTGGAGTAGATGATGTTGCAGATGTTCCCTTTTGACAGATAGGATTCGAGCTTGTTCCTTAGTTTTTCACCTCTGAAGTCAAAAACATCGAAGGATTGATATTTCTGTCCCATTACCATCATCTGTTGTTTCTGGACAGGAAATCCCGGGTCGATAAACAATGCGGTATCCCTTTCCTTTTCCCGGCAGGCAGTCACCAGGAAGGCGGCATAGCTGCCCTCCATGGATCCAACGGTTGGGATGCATCCTTCCGGTTTGACATCGATGTTCATGAAAAGTTTGACAAACCTGGAGGCCTCCTTTTTCAGGGATGGAATGCCATCAATCTGGGGATAAATAGAGGCTACCTGGTTGCGCAAGGCTTCAATTTCTGCTTCGACGCCTACTTGTGAAGGCGGAAGTCCGGGTATACCCATCTCCATGCGGATATACTTGATCCCTGTGGCTGCTTCGATACTGCTGACCAATTGAACAATTTCCCTGATGGAAGCATATCCAATCTCATCCACTTCCAGTGCGGCAATTTTTTCTTCGACGACTGATTCCGGAATCGGCGTGTTTTTCATTTTTTACAACTCTTGCATCAAAGAATTTATCCAGGCGGAGACCCGCTCTTCTGTCAATTCAGGTTCAAAGTCCTCGTCGACAGGCAATCCGATAAATTGTCCTTCCACGATGGCTTCCGAATCCTGGAAAGTATAACCTTCTGTACTGACACCACCGAAAATCTGACCACCGTTGTGTTTGATTGTCTTTCCCAGAAGGCCCATGGAATCAACAAAATGATAGGCATAGGTGATATGGTCACCCAATCCAAAGATGGCGATCCGCTTACCGGTAAAATCGAAACCTGTCACCACAGGAAAAAATTTTGACCAGTCGTTGTTGTCAAACTTCTGTTGCCAGGTGTCTTTGCCAATGGTAGAGATGCCAAAAATAATCTTGGTATATTTTTGGAGATCGGTTGCAGAAGCCTCTGCAATGTGAATCAAATCGACTTTTTCAGAACCGATTTTGGAGGCAACCAATTTTGCTATTCTGTGAACTGAACCATTCAGTGGTCCGAAGAAGATGGCAATTTTTTCCATATTACATTGATTTTCAAGAGTTAATATCTGCTTTTTTGTATTCGCCAAGGATAGCCAAACTGGAGACGTTTTTAAGTACCTGATGGATGGCCCTTTCATAATCGCCCTCAGAATCCCATTCTACATCTACGTGCATCGTGTATTCATTGGGTTTCCCCAGAACCGGGACCGATTGGATCTTGTTCAAATTGATCTTGTTTTCCGAGAAAATGTTGAGAACCCTGGCCAATGCACCGTAATAATGACCAACTTCGAAACAGAGAGAAGCCTTGTTGTTGCGCTCACTCAGGGTCGCGTGTTTGGAAAGGATCCAAAACCGGGTATAGTTTTTCTTGTTTGATTCGATGCCTTTGTCCAGAATTTCCAAACCATACAAGTTTGCTGAGCGGAGGTTGCTGATGGCAGCGGCGTGCAGGATCTTTTCGTCGTGGATCAGCTTGGCCACCTTGGCATTGTCCCCCAACTCCTTCCGCTCTGCATTTGGGAAGTGTCTTTCCAGGTAGTCGGCGCATTGCAGAAAGGATACCGGATGGGAGTAAATTTCTTTGATCTCCTTCTTTTTCACCCCGGGAAAAACCATCAGGTTCATCTGAATGTGGATGTAAATTTCCCCGATAATTTTCAGATGGTAATCACGGATCAGGGCATAATTCTGGAGCAGGCTTCCGGCTATGGAGTTTTCAATGGCCATCACGGAACAGTCGACCTCATCGCGGTCGAGCATATCACATACCTTTCGGAAGGTGAAACATTCAACGATTTCAGCCTCCTCACCAAAATATTTCAGGGCGGCATCTTCGTGAAAACTCCCTTTAATCCCTTGTATTGCGATTTTCTTCATCAGCTAAAATCTTTAAATGGCTGTATCCTTTCAACTCTGAACCTTCGGAGGAAACAGGAACGCAAGGTAAAAAAAAAACGACAAAGTATAGTCGACCGTTATATTCTGTAGAGGTCACTGGCCCTGACCAGTTCCATACTGTGCAGGGTCAGAACGTCAATGCACTTCTTCAGTTGATCGGGTTTTATGACCACATTGGCCGAATCGTCTACCGAAAAGGCATAGAGGTATTCAATGGCAACCTCATTTTCGGCTAAAATCTGTAGAGCCCTGGCCAACGCACCGGGTTGGTTGGGGCAATTCAGGCAGACAACATCTGTCAGGTTGACGGAGAAATTTTGTTCCCGAAGAACTTTGAGCGCCAGCTCGTGGTCGGAAACGATCAGTCTCAAAATGCCGAATTCGGAAGTGTCCGCGACCGAAAAGGCTGACATGTTGATTCCGGCTTTTCCAAGAATGGTGGAAACCTCGTGGAGCCTGCCCGATTTGTTTTCCAGGAAAACGGAGAGTTGTTTGATAATCATAGCATGGAGAAGTTATGAGTTGTGAGATATGAGATATGAGTGATAAGATATAAGTGATGAGATATGAGTGATGAGTTATAAGTTATGGGATATGAGATAAGTTTGTTGGAAAGTACTGGTCGTGGATGGGTTGCTGAGGTTCAAATCTAATTTCAGAGACGACAGTTTTTTGCAAAAAAAAATTTCTTTGATTGAAAATTGGCCTTTTTCGTCTGAAGTGGTTCCAATATTTTGGTTTTCCACCACCATATTGGCATAGGCAATCGGTTTCCCGGATTTACTATCCACCACAATTCCACTGGTCTGTGCAAGAATAATTGCCGGAAAGAAAAAGAGTAAAAGCAATACCAATTGTTTCATATTCATGCGATCTCATCTCTTAGCCCGTAACTCATCACTCATATCTCATCACTTATATCTCATGTCTTATATCTCATTTAGTTTTCGTTTGTCAATCACCCTTTGCGCCTTGCCGGCAGTGCGTTCGATGGTTTTTGGCTCGACCAGTTTGACGTTGACGGATATGCCGAGTACACTTTCCAGCTGTTTGGTGATTTTCATCCTCAGTTCCTGCAGTTTCCTGACCTCGTCCGAAAAAAATTGCTCCTGTACCTCCACCATCAAAGTCACCGTATCCAGGGTGCCTTCCCGTTCGATGATCAACAGGTAATGAGGTTCTACTTCGCTCATTTGCAAAAGAACCGTTTCAATCTGGGAAGGGAATACGTTGACTCCCCGAATGATGAGCATATCGTCGCTTCGGCCCTTGCATTTGACCATTCTGACAAGGGTTCTTCCACAGGCGCAGGGTTCGTAAATCAGCCGCGTAAGGTCTCTGGTTCGGTAGCGAATAAGGGGGATACCCTCCTTGCTGATGGTGGTGAACACCAGTTCGCCAATTTCTCCTTCGGCAACTGGTTCCAGTGTTTCCGGATCGATGATCTCCGGTAGGAAATGATCCTCATTGATATGCATTCCGCATTGGTTTTCACATTCGCACGATACCCCGGGGCCAACAATTTCACTCAATCCGTAAATGTCGATGGCCTTGATTCCGAGTTTGGTCTCAATTTCTTTGCGCATCGCCTCCGTCCAGGGTTCTGCGCCGAAGATCCCTACGCGCAGTTTTAATTTGAGCGGATCCAATCCCTGCTCCTTCATCACCTCGGCGATATTCAGGGCATAGGAGGGTGTGCAGCATAGAACGGAACTGCCAAAGTCCTCCATGAGCTGAATCTGCTTGGAAGTGTTGCCTCCCGAAATGGGAATCACAGAGGCCCCAAGGTTCTCGGTGCCGTAATGCAGGCCAAGTCCACCTGTGAAAAGGCCGTAGCCATAGGCGATTTGAACGATATCGTGGTGATGGACACCTGCCATGCAAAGCGCACGCGTCACACATTCTGCCCACATTTGAATGTCTTTTCTGGTGTAGCCAACCACGGTAGGTTTTCCAGTCGTACCAGAGGAAGCATGAAGTCTGACGATTTCGCTCATCGGTACGGTGAAAAGTCCAAAAGGGTAATTGTCACGCAGATCCAGTTTGGTAGTAAAAGGCAGTTTCTTCAGGTCATCAACGCCTTGAATGTCTTGTGGCGTCAGTCCGATTTCCTGCATTTTTTTCCGATAGGAGGGTACGGCGTAGTAGATTCTCTCTACTATTTCCTTCAGTCTTGCTGATTGAATGGACCGCATCTCCTGCCTTCCTGCACATTCAATTTTTTCGTTCCAAATCATGTTGGTTCTGTTTCAATTGGCAATATTAGATTTATAATGTCAGATCAAAATGGGTGAAAATTTACCGTATTCATTCATCTGCCTGATATTTTGTTGGTAGGAGTAATTTAAATTTCTAATCAGGTAAGCTTGAAATGAGCTTTTTTGCGCTTTTAAATTACTTGTTCTGCGTAAAATTACCAGAATGTCCTTTAGTACCGAATCCCTTGGGATGCAGAAAAATATTGATAACAATTATTTCACAAACCTAAATTCCAAAGAGCACCATCAAATAAAAACCACTTGAAATTACGTAAAAATTTGTATTCAATCATTTCCACACGGAATATTCCAAATTTTTCTCCCGCTGGTTTCTGTATCAAAAAATGACCTATTGGGGCTATTGTCGTAGGTAATATTTGCGTCTAAATTTAGCCATTTAACAATAAATTTAAGTAAAACGCCAAACTTAAGACCATGAAAAGAATTTTCAGTTTACTAACGGTTGTTTCCCTGCTTGTCTCCTGCAATTTACTGCCCGACACCAAAATTTCCTCTACAGATGTGGGCGGAGATACCAATCTTACCATGAATGCAACCGGCACCAAGGTTACAACAAGTGTTATAGTTGGGAGTACATCTTATCCTGCCTCTGCCACAGTAACGAGTAACGTAAACGGTGTAATTACTGCTGATATAAAAGCTACCCTGCCAAAGAACAATTCTCTTGTTAATCTGATTCCGGCCAACCTAAAAGATGCTTCAGGAAATTTGAGTACTACAGGAAAATATAAAAATACTTCGGAAGGGATTCTGGATTATACCAACAAAGATGGAAAACCATTCGTGATTGTTAATTACAGCAGCAGTGTAGGCGATAAGTATGTATTGACAAAAAGTGATGGAACCACGATTACCCGGACGGTTACTGCAAATTCGACAGTCGATGATTATCCTGTGATGGGTGGAACCATGCTGATCAAGACGATGACGGTAGAACAGGATTCCAGAATACCCGGGGTGAACAAAATAGTTTACATCACCAACCACAAATATGCCCTGGTAGCGATCGTAATCTATATGAATGATGGTACATCTACAAAAATTTCACTTTTGTAAGTATATTTACAGTCATTAGTTAACTAATTGACAAGTGGAATGCAAATAAGCAAATATTTGATGCCAAATAAACTCAGGATATTTGGCATTATTTTTTTTATGGCCGGGATAGTTCTTCTGATCCTGAAGTACCAATTCAACCTAAAACCGGAGTTTCTCAATCTGAAGGTTTTTGCGATCTACTCCTTTTACATTGAAGCCAAGGTGTTCACGGTAATTACGCACCAGATGCTGGGGGATTTTGCGGGAATTTTGCTGCTTGCAGGGATGTTTGTAGTCTCCTTTACCCGCGAGAAGGATGAGTCTGCAGAGGTGGATGAACTTAGGTTAAAAGCCTTCCTTGTTGGTGCCTATGTCAATTTGGCCTACCTCCTGATTGCGGTGCTGTTCTTTTTTGGATTTGGATTTGTTGGTGCGCTAACCTTGTTCATGGTAGTATGGTTACTGGTTTACCTTGTCACATTCAGGATCCTGCTGTATAAAAAAAATAAAGCATAGATTTTCTAAGGAATATGGATGCCGAACAGTTGGTTTTATGGATCCGGGATCAAACCGGATGGCTTTATCATCAGGTTTATCAAAATCAGCTCTTCTTCTTTGATTTGTGGAGCCTGGCTCATTTATGGAGTGGTTTTGTACTCTTCTCCATTTTGCTGGCAATCAAAGTAAAATATCCCTGGCTGTGGTTATTTGTTTCACTTGTCGCCTATGAGGTGGCTGAATTGGCCATGCTCTATTTATCCCTGCACGTTTTTTTTCCAGAGACCATCAAGGACCAGTTTACGGATATTTTTATTGGTATCCTGGGTGGGGCCATTGGGTATTTCTATGCCAGTAAAATGTTCAGAAGAAGTACGCTGTCGATCCTGATACTTGATTTTGAGTGTTTGTTCATTGGTATGACCGTGGCATTTCTTTGGGTTGGTCACACCCGCTTTATTTTGATCCAGGAAGCGGTATGGGAGCATTTTTCCGTTGGGCTCTTTTTTTGGAGGTGGCTATTGGTCTATATCTTGGTCAGATTTTATGCTTGTCTGAAATGGGAATATGCAGAAATTAAAATTCGGATGGTCTTGCTTTTAATTACCTTCCTCCTCCTCTTTGCTTTTTATCGAATTCTGTTGAATTTCAATCCCCTGTTGTTGGGTTCATACAGCGGCACATCCAGTTTGAGCCATGAATCAGGTGACCTGAATCTGGCTTATCAGTTTGGCATTTTGCTAGGAGTTGTGCTACTTTATGAAATGGTAAGCTATCTGCTGTCAAAGGCAGCCTCAGAATTCTTGCAAAAATATCCAAACAGACAAGCAATTCAGACAACTATTGCCGAAGTAGCTCAAGAATACTAAGTCATCCAGGCAAATGGATTTGCCCTAAATAGAAACCAGTCTGTCTCTACTGAAACTGTTTCAGGATATAAAATCCCGGCAAGGCATTTCCTGTAACAATGTCGAACAAACCCCTGTTCAGTTTGGGATAGGAGCCGGATGATGGCACAAGAGTCTCTTCCGGATACCAGTAAAACAGTCCTGTCACATTGCTGTGTTTGTTGATGAGGGTGATAAAATCGGCCAAAAAAGTGACTTGTCCTGCAGGAGTACTCGGATAGGGTTTAGGCGCGATTCCGTCTGCAGGGTAGCCCCAGTCGTTGAAAGGATAGGCAATTTCAACGAACATCACGGGTTTCAGCGGGAAATCAATGGCAGCCATTTCGATGGTTTTCTCTGCCTCCGAAAGTAATCCATGCCAGAATGGATAGTAGCTCAGTCCGATGATATCGTAATCAACATTGTAATCCGACATTTTCTGGTAGAAATTTCTTGTTGCTTGTGCATCCCCCGATCTTTCTGTATGGATCACGATTTTGGCATTCGGGCACACTTCCCTGCAAGCGGTAACTGCTTTTTTAAGCAATTCTGTAAAGCTCTTCCAATGCTCAGCAGTGTTCCAGGAGTCGGTCCAAAGACTCACTTTCCCATTGTCCCACAGCATACCGGGAGTAATTTCATTGCCTGTCTGAATCAAATCGGGAGTGATTCCATTTGATTTCAGCGATTCAAGGGTTGTTTTTGTGTAATCGTACAGTTTTTGTACCAGTTCGGCCTGGGAAAGGTTAAACCAGTCGGATGGTTTGGACTGCTTGCCTGGATCGGCCCAGGTATCGGAATAGTGAAAGTCGAGCAGGATTTTGAAGCCCTGCGCCTTCACCCTTTTGGCCAGTCCGTTAACATAATTCAGATCCTGGCAGGCTGCGGAATTTTGATCCGGATTGACAAACAACCGGATACGAACAAAATTGAAGCCATTTTCGTGGAAGAAAGGGAGTAGACTGACCAATTTGCCATCTCTATCCTTGTAGATGGCACCATTAGTTTCCAGGGTTGGTAAAAGGGATAGGTCGGCTCCGAGGATTTTCTGTTGAAAAGTCTTTGGATCAGGAGTGGAAGATTTTCCACACGCCGAAAGAAGTAGCAACAATACCAAGGCTAGCAGCAACCGCATTTGGTTGGATTGTTTTATGACAGGTCGTCAGGTATGAATGATCCGGATCAGATGGTCCCGCAAGTAGTATCGCCTGTTATTTGGCCATTAGCCAATATTCCTTGATACTTTCTGTCGATTCCTGATTCCAGTAGGCAGGAGTGACAGCCACACCAAGATTGTTTTTCAATGCCAGTTCATAAACAGCAATAACCGGATTGAATACAAGGTCGGTTACGCCGATGCTGTACAGTTGTTCCGCTGTTTCTTCCGTTTTGGCCAACTCTTCAACCACCACTTCAAATTTGTTGATACTAAGAAGATCTTTCAGGAAATTTATCCGTTTTTTATCGACTCCTTTTTCAACGATCGTGCAGCGCTGGCCGTTGATCTCTTCAACGATATGTTTAGCTTTGAGTACCATGGTCTTTTGTTAATTCAATTCATTTGTAATGTAAGCCGGTTGAAATCAGATTCCGAATGTAAGTCCGTTGATGAACTCATAGACCTGGCTCCAGAATCCCAATACGAAGATACCCAAGGCACAAAGCATCAGGCCAACTTTAGTATATCCGTCGCTGTGGAAAAAAGCGATTGGCTGTTCATTTTTGTTGATGAACATGGCCTTAACTACCAACAGATAGTAATACAGGGAAATGGTGGCATTGAGCACGGCGATGAAAACCAACCAGTAATAGCCTCCGGAGGCCGCCGAGGTAAAAAGGAACATTTTGCCAAAGAATCCGGCGACAGGAGGAATTCCTGCCAGGGAGAACATGGATAGCATCATCAGCAAGCTCAGTTTCGGATTGGTCAGGTACAAGCCATCGTAATCGTCCATATACTCTTTGCCTGTTTTGGCAGAGATAGCTGACACCACCCCAAAGGCTCCTAGATTCGAGAAGATATAGACCAGAACGAAATAGACCACGGAAGTCATTCCCATTTTGTTGGTTCCCAGGATACCCAAAAGGATAAATCCGGCTTGTGCAATGGAAGAAAAAGCCAGGAATCTTTTCATGTTCTTCTGTCTCATCGCAAAAAGGTTCCCAACCGTCATGGTGAGGACGGCGATCAGGTAAATCATGTTTTTATACAGAGGAGCCAACGTTTTAAAGACTGTGAACATCACGATGATCAGGATGAAGGCTGCTGCTCCCTTTGAGATCACGGAAAGATAGGAGGTGACATTGATTGGCGCTCCTTCGTACACATCTGCCGTCCACAAGTGGAACGGAACCAGCGAGATCTTAAAGGCCATCCCTGTAAAGAAGAAGATAAAGGCCAACACTTGAAGGGGCACATTTGCGTAAGCTGCACCGATGGCATCGAAGTAAATTGAACCGCAGGTACCATAAATCATGGAGATTCCATAAAGAAGAATACCGGAGGAGAGGGCAGAAGAGAGTAAAAGCTTGATACCGGCCTCAGAAGATTTGGTATTGAAATGGGTGAAGGCCGCAAGGGCTGCAATCGGAATTGTTGCCAACTCCAGTCCCAGATACAACATCAGAAAATCGCCAGAAGAGATCATGAAGTTCATGCCGATTAGGGTCGTGACGAGCAGGAAGAAATATTCACTGATTTTATTGGCATTGGCCGGTGTTTTCAACCAGCTGGCGGATTGCAGCAGGATGATGAAGGCCCCAATGTTCAGGATGTTCTTCATCAGCTGAATAAGTCCATTGGTGTGGTACATTCCGCCAAACAAGGTTTGATCGGCCTGAGGGATGAAACCAACCAGGGTAACAACCAGAAATAGTCCGATCGAGATGGGAATCATCCAGCTTTTCTTCGCGTGGTTCAAATTCAAATCAATGGTGAGCAGAATCATGGCCAAAAAGGTCAGGAGGAGCTCATTTCTCATTGTCAGAAGATCGCTTAAACTCATATCTAAAGTTTTTATTTTTCTGAATAATAGTTATTACATGCCTGGAAGCTGGATCGTAGCCAGCTTCGCGATGATGGGTGCAAGACTGAAATGGATCATATCCGACAACCAGAGCGGGGCCATTCCAATAAAGGTAATTCCGATAACCAGCGTGATGGTAGAGAGTCGTTCGTACCAGTTGGCATCTTCCAGGTGGAGGAAATGCTTGTCTGTGATAGGACCCATCAACAAAGTACCAACCACACGAAGGATGTACACTGCCGTGATCACAATGGAGGAGACAGCCACAATGGTTGCCACCCGGTGGAAGAGATCTACGTGTTCGTAAGCACCGAAAAAGACCGTCATTTCAGCGACAAATCCGCTGAACCCGGGTAATCCCAGAGAAGCCAAACCAGCGATGACGTATACCACACCCAAGAAGGGAATCACCTTCATCAGGCCACCCATTTCGTTGATCATTCGGGTATGTGTTCTGCCATAGATCATCCCGATCAGGGCGAAGAAGAGGGCTGTCATCAATCCGTGGGAAATCATTTGAATCACTGCACCGGTAAAGGCCGTCTGGTTCATCATCAAAACGGCAAATAGCACGAGGCCGCAGTGACTCACAGAGGAGTAGGCATTGATGTATTTTAGGTCTTTCTGGAAGATGGCACCAAAAGCGCCATAAACCACGCTGATAGAAGTTAATATGATGAAGATCCAGGCTTGTTCGTGTGCGGCTTCAGGCATGAGGAAAATGGCAACACGGAAGGCCCCGTATCCTCCCAGTTTCATCAAGACGCCTGCGTGTAGCATGGAAACGGCTGTTGGAGCAGAAGCGTGACCATCGGGCGACCAGGTATGGAAGGGGAACAATGCGCCCAGTATACCAAAACCAACAAAGGTAAAGGGGAAGAGGAAGCGCTGCATCTCGATCGGAATTTTGTGTTTGGCAATTTCAAGCACATTGAAAGTGAGCTGTCCTCCGGTAGGTACGGAATAGAAATAGATTCCAAGGATACCAACCATCAGCAAGGCAGATCCACCCATCAACATTAGGGTCAGTTTCATCGCAGAGTACTCCTTTGGTCCGGAACCCCAGATGCCGATCAACAGGTACATCGGGATTACCGCAATTTCGTAGAAGAGGAACATCGTAAAGAGGTCGAGCGAGATGAAGAAGCCAAAAACCCCTGTAGCCAGCAATATGAGGGAGATGAAAAATTCGCGGGAAAGGAATTCCATTTTCCAGGATGCAAAGATCCCTGCAAAGACGACAACACCGGTAAGGGCGATCATGGCTACAGAAATACCGTCGACACCAACTGCATAATGAATGTTTAACGCCGGGAACCACAGGGCATCAAAGGTGAACAGCATGGGAGCCATGTTGCCTGCCTGTCGTTCGGTAACATAAAGATAGACCAGAATGGCTGACAGAATTAACTGGGCAGTCATCCCGATTGCGCTCACCAGGCGCGATTGCTTCAGATCTTTTGTAAATAGTATTCCGGCTACGGTAAGTACCGGGATCACTACAAAGAGGGTTAAAATATTCATGAGAAAATAGTTTTTTTAATTGGCCTCAAAGAACATTCGCAGCATAAACCATGGCTTGAATAGAAAGGCTTGAGCGAATGTTTCATTTAATTCAGTTTCTTATAATACATAAACAAAAATCAATACCATCGCGACGACACCTCCGACAAAGACAAAAGCATATTGCTGTACTCTTCCGGATTGAAGTCCTTTGATATTAAAAGAGACAAAGACAATGAGGTTGGCAATTCCGTTCATGGTTCCATCCACAATGTGGCGGTCGAACCAGGCAACCGGACGTGATATGTAATTGAAAATGATCTTCTTGGTTACAAACATATAGAATTCATCGACATAGAATTTCTTGAAGGCCCAGCGGTAGAAGAAGCTGAAAGAGGCTGCCACTTTATCGGGAAGCGCATTCTCCTTCTTGTACATGATTGTAGCAACTGCAATGCCAAGGACGCCAACCAAAATCGAAGGAATGGCAATCATCCAGTCGATATGAGATTCAAATGCCAATCCATCGGAAGTGACCAGGTTGTGGAAAGGAAGAAATCCCGAAAAAATAGAGCCAAAGGCCAGGATCATCAACGGCACTGTCATCACCAACGGTGCTTCGTGCGGCGTGTGGTGGTAATGGCGGTCGTGACCCCAGAAAATATTGTAATAGAGCCTGAACATGTAGAAGGCAGTTAGACCTGCTACAAAATATTCGATGCCGAAAAGTATTTTGTTGGATTCGAAGGCTGCTGAAAGAATTTCATCCTTGCTGAAAAATCCGGAGAATGGAGGAATTCCCGCGATGGTTAGACAGGCAATCAAAAAGGTGATGTGCGTGATGGGAAGGTATTTTCTCAAACCGCCCATGTCGTTCATGTCGTTGCTGTGTACTGCGTGGATGACTGCACCCGCGCCAAGGAACAGCAGGGCCTTGAACATCGCATGTGTGAAAAGGTGAAAGTTGGAAGCCATAAAGCCCAGTCCATCTTCGCCTCCGTATTTGGATACCCCCAATGAGAGCATCATGTAGCCAATCTGCGACATCGTCGAAAAGGCAAGTACCCTTTTGATATCTGTCTGCGTGGTGGCAATGACCGCTGCAAAGAGGGAAGTAAATGCACCTACCCAGGCAACCACTTGGAGAGCCGCCGGACCGGTTTGGGAATAAACAGGGAAAAGGCGTGCGACCAGATAAACACCGGCAACGACCATCGTTGCAGCGTGGATTAGGGCAGAAACCGGGGTCGGACCTTCCATGGCATCGGGTAACCAGATGTGGAGCGGGAACATGGCCGATTTACCGGCACCACCGATGAAGATAAAGATCAGTGCCCAGGTGATGACGGAGAGTCCCATAAAAGCGGCACCACCCATGGAGGCAATTGCGATACCGTGAGGATTGGTCAACTCTTTGAAATCAAAGGTGCCCGTGTTGAAGGAGAGAATCAGGATACCGATCAGGAAACCCAAATCGGCGAATCTGGTGACAATAAATGCTTTCTTAGCCGCCGAGAAGGCGCTTGGTTTTTCGTAGTAGTATCCGATCAGCAGGAAGGAGGAGACACCTACCAATTCCCAGAAGATATACATCTGGAACAGGTTGGTTGCCAATACCAATCCCAACATGGAGAAACTGAACAAGGAGAGGAACGCATAAAAACGGGCAAAACCCCTTTCACCTTCCATGTAACCCAAACTATAGATGTGCACCATGAAGGATACGGTGGTGATTACCACCAGCATCATCACCGAAATAGGGTCGATCAGAACACCCAGGTTGATGGTAAGCTTATCCGTTAGATGTAGCCAGGTAATTTCAAAGGCCTTGACAGAAGTGTAGCCGGTACCGGCCACATGGTCGCTGATAAAATATTTGAAGGCAGTAAAATAGGAAAGGAAGGTGGCAATACCCAATCCGGCCGTTCCAATCAGACCGCCAAGTTTACCCTTCAATTTGTCTTCTGCCATTCCGACAGAGACAAAAACAAAGAAAGGTATCAGCGGAATCAATAAGGTGTATGCGTAACTATTCATAACAGGAATTTTCTAAACAGTTAGAGATCAAAATTTCATTTGGTCGAGGTTCTCCACATCAATCGATTTGAAGTTCCGGTAAATGTTGATGATAATGGCAATGGCCACCGCGGCTTCGGAGGCAGCAACCGCAATCACGATCAGACTGAAAAAGTGACCATGCAGCTGATTCGGATAGAGAAATTTGTTGAATACCACGAAATTGATGTTTACCGAATTGAGGATCAATTCAATCGACATCAGCATGGTGATCAGGTTTCTCCTTGTCAGGAAACCGTAGATGCCAATGAAGAACATCAGGGTACTGATTACAAGGAATGCGTTAAGTGGAATATTGTCTATCATAACTTTGATCTGTTTTCAGAATTATAGTTTGGTTTGTTTCTCGATGTTCTCCGGATTCTTCTCTTTTTTTGCCAGAACGATTGCACCAACCATGGCGGCAAGCAACAGAATGGAAATTACCTCAAAAGGCAGGGCAAAACCGTCGCGGTTGTAGGAAACCAGTGCCCTTCCCACATTCTTCACATTGGCTTCAACTGCAGGTGAAACAGAAGGTGAAAAAGCAAACTTGAAAATGGTCAGGATCGTGAGTACCGCACCGGCAGCAACTGCCAGGGCAGAGAAAATTTGCTGTTTGACGGGTGCAACAACCGCCTTTTCACTGACGTGACTGGTTAAAAGGATCGAGAAGATGATCAGTACAATGATACCTCCGGCGTATACGGTCAATTGTACCGCAGCGAGGAAATTGTAATTGAGCATGAAATAGATTCCGGCTGTTGAAACCAGAACGAAAAGCAAATAGACTGCTGATCTGAGGATTCTGCGACTGGTGACGGTTAATAGTGAGAAGGTCAGAATCGAACCGGCAAACAGGTAGAACATGATATCATTGAGCGTCATAACTTATATTTTTTGATGCAGTTGATTACTCTTTCACTCCTTGTGCAATTTTGGAACCGGGCTGGTTCAATACTTTGGTCAGCTTGGTGCGATCCCAAACGGCATGCTCAAAATTCTGACCCATCACGATGGCTCCCGTCGGACAAGCTTTGATGCAAAGATTGCAAAAGGTGCACATGCCCAGGTGGTAGATGTGCTGATCGATGGCTCTTTTTTTCTTGCCCTCTTCAGTAAGCTCCATCTTGCTGATGATTTCAATCGACCCATTGGGGCAATTGAGTTCACAGATACCGCAACCGGTACAGAGGTGTTCGTTGTTTTCGTTGTGCGGCATAATCACCTCTCCGCGGAAACGGTCGAACATTTTCAGCGTATCACGGTTCTCGGGATATTGCTGTGTGACATTGTTCCAGGGGGTAAAAACATACTTGCCGGTAATTTTCATCCCCGTAAGAAGCGTTCCTACTCCTTTGAAAACGGTACTGATATATTGAAATAGCGCGTTCATAGAGCTCTTGTTTTACAGATGGAATTTGGTTAATACGACCAGGCACATCAGGAGAATGTTGACCAGGTTGATTGGCAGCAGATATTTCCACTCCAGTGTCAGGATCTGATCCACCCTCAACCGGGGGAAGGTCCATTTAAACCACATAATCAAGAATATTACCCCGCAGACCTTCATAAAGAACCATACGAGCGGCGGAATGAAATCCATCACGTGATTGAAAGATTCGATTGAACCGAAGTGAAGAGGCATCCAGCCTCCCAAAAAAACAGTGGTGGCCATGGCTGCAACGATGAACATGTTGATGTATTCAGCGAGGAAGAAAAAGGCAAATTTGATACCCGAGTATTCTGTATGGAAACCGGCAGTTAATTCTGATTCAGCCTCAGCAAGGTCGAAGGGTCCGCGGTTGGTTTCGGCGGTACCTGCAATCAGGAAAATCACGAAGGCAATCAGGGAGGGGATGTGACCCTTGAAGAGGAACCAACTGTCGCGCTGACTTTCAACAATGACAGAAAGTTGCATCGAACCAGCCAGGATGATGATGGTAACGAGCGAGAGGGAGACAGACAACTCGTAGCTGAGAATCTGTGCACCGCTTCGCATGGCACCAATCAACGAATATTTGTTGTTGCTTGACCAGCCTGCAAGGAGGATCCCAATCACACCTACAGAGGAGACCGCAGTAACATAGAAAATGCCAATGTCAAAATCGAGCGTTTGCAATCCTTTAGCAAAGGGGAGTACTGCCATTGCCAGAAAGGTTGCGATCATGACAATAAACGGAGCCAGATTGTAGAGGAACTTGTCGGCACTCTTTGGCATGATCAACTCTTTCATAAGCAGTTTGACGAAGTCGGCGATGGTCTGCAGAAGACCCCAAAGGCCTACACGCATGGGTCCCAAACGTTGCTGAAAGGCGGCGCACACTTTTCGTTCCGCATAGACGAGAAACAGTCCGAACAAGGCAACAAAGAGCATGTAACTGACTCCGATGACGGTCCATTCAACAATGGTTGTAGCCGTTGGAGACATTCGTTCCATAAACCACAGGTGCATGTTGTGGGTCATTCCTGAAAAATCGTAAATATTGAATCCCATTAGATTTGAAGATTTTCGATATAGTTCAATCGTGTTAGTACTAATTACCTGTCAATGTCGGGAATAACGAGGTCAAGCGTCGACATGATGGCGACCAGGTCGGCAATCTTGTGACCGGCAGCCATTTTATTCAGGGCAAAAAGGTTGGAGAATCCCGGTGAACGGAATTTTACCCGATAGGGATTCTTCTTGCCATCGCTGACGATGTATACCCCAAATTCTCCCCTGGCGCTCTCTACCCGTTGGTAAAATTCACCTTCCGGTAGTTTGACAACCCCCTTCATCTTCACGGCATAGTCCCCTTCCGGGATGTTGTCGATCAGTTGTTCGATGATGTGGAGCGATTCGTGCATCTCCTCTATTCTCAGGCGATAGCGGGCAAAGGAGTCACCCCTGGTGTCCAGTTTTTCTTCAAACTGAACCAATGGATAGGCACTGTAGGGGTTGTGTTTCCTGACGTCGCAGGAGAAACCCGATCCTCGGCCGGAAGGACCTGTGACACCCCAGGCAATGGCATCCTCCAGGGAAAGATATCCAATGTCGTTGGTCCGCTCCTGAAAAATGACATTTCCGGTCAGCAACTGGTCATATTCCGGTAATTTTTTTCTGAATTCTGTGATGAATGCTTTGACCCTTTTCTGGAAATTGGGGTGAATGTCGAACATAACACCTCCGGGTACGCTGTAGTTCAGCGTCATCCTGGCTCCGCAGGTCTCTTCGAAAATATCAAGGATGTGTTCACGATCGCGAAGGCCATAGAAAAAAGTGGTCAATGCACCGAGGTCCATCCCCATGACGCACCACCACAACTGATGGGAAGCCAGACGAGTCAACTCATCCATGATGGTCCTTACGTATTTGACCCGGTCAGGCACTTCTACCTGAAGGGCATTCTCGACACACAAACAGACTGCTTCGTTGTTCATGTGTGCGGAAAGGTAATCCATACGGTCGGTCAGGTGAATGACCTGGGGGTAGGAGAGGGATTCACACATTTTCTCAATCCCACTGTGGATGTAACCGACGTGTGGCTGGATGTGATGAACAATTTCGCCTTCCAAACGGACAAGCAACCGCAGCACACCGTGTGTGGAGGGGTGCTGTGGCCCCATGTTGACAAGGTACTGATCGGTGTGGATCTTATCCGAACTGATGATAATCTCTTTTGTTTCAGACATAAGGTTATCGTTCTACTATTCTTACTTCGTCTTTGTAATCTTTTCTCAGCGGAAATCCCCAGCTGTCGTCAAGGAACAGTCTGCGCAAATCCGTATGATTGTTGAATTTAACGCCCAAAAGATCATATACCTCCCGCTCGTGGTACTTGGCAGTCTGCCATACATCACTAACGGTATCGACAACAGGATCGACACGGTCTGCCGTATTTACCTTCAGAACCACGGTGTGCCTGTGTTTGGTCGATTCAAGGTGGTACACAATCTGTATCTTTTCAGGATAATCTACCCCGGAGAGACAAAATAGATAATCAAAGGATAACAGTGGCAAAGTGCTTAGTTTAACCGCTGCGTCGTGCAGTTCATCTGCCTGAACAAGGATTTCAACATACTGTTTGCCAATTTTGACCTCGGCATTTGTAAACTCTCCCGTGAGGCAAGCTTGTAGTTCTTCGTTTGTCATTTCACTTTTTATAATCAGTTTCCCAAGTGATTTATTGTACTATGGTTGACCTTTCCGACTACCTTGATGGTATCAAGGTTGAGGGGCAATTTTTTTCTGTTTTCTGGAGAAATAGCGTTCCCTTCTGATTTTCTTTTGCAACTGCATCATGCCAAACAAAAGAGCCTCGGGTCTAGGTGGACAACCGGGTACGTATACATCTACAGGTATCACGTGATCGGCCCCTCTTACTACCGCATAGGAGTTGTAATAGAAAGGTCCGCCGGAAATGGCACACGAACCCATCGCTATTACATATTTCGGATCGGCTATTTGCTCGTACAGACGTTTCAGAACGGGTGCCATCTTGTAATTGATGGTCCCTGAAATGATGATCATATCCGCCTGCCGGGGCGTCGCACGGGCAACCTCGAAACCGAATCTTGCCATATCGTGCCTCGATGCTCCAACCGCCATGAATTCAATGGCACAGCAGCGGGTTCCAAAAGTCAGCGGCCAAAGGGAATTTGATCGGGACCAATTGATCAGATCATCCAATTTGGCCAGGATGATACTTCCGCCTTCGTATTCTTCCAAGATTGGATAATCATTTATCGCAAACTCTTTTTTACTTGTTACTCCCATTTCAATGCGTGTTTTTTCCATCCGTAAAACAATCCCAAACCCAATATGGCAAAGAAGATCAGGATTTCAACAAATCCAGTCATCCCAACCTCCCTCATGACGGTAGCCCAAGGAAAAACAAAGACCGTTTCAACGTCAAAAATCAGGAAGAGAATGGCAAAAAGGTAATAACCAACCGTGTACTGGTTCCAGGTCTCTCCAATGGTTTCCATTCCACACTCGTAAGGTTCAAATTTGGCCACATTGTACGAAGTGGGGGGAACATAACTGGAGAAAACCAGTGCCAAACCTACCAGGGTAATGGCCGTTATAAAGAAAAGTATCAGTGCACTACTTTCCATATTGAATTGTTTAAGATGTTAATAAGAATTGTTCTAAATAACAGTGTATAAGGAACTTCAGAATCAGCGACAAAAATAGAAATTTATCATGAACCGAAATGCTTGTGTTAAAATATATTTAAAAAGTTATTCAAATATCTTAATTAATAGATATAAGAAATTGAAATAAAACAGATTATAAAATACGATTTGGCAGTTTTGTTTTTCAATCACCCTTCATCCACACAACGCATAAAGATCACGCTTTGAATTGATAAACATCACAGAGAGCGATTGGGAATGATCGATCAGGTATCGGTCATTGATACTGAAAAAGTGGCTTGCCAGGGTTGATCGGATGGTAAAGGAGATGATCAGCATCCCTTCCTGATAGCCCAGCGCCTCTTCCAATGCGCTTCGCTGAATTTTACGGGTAGGGGAATTTGTTTTCAGCATCTCACACGGAAAGCTGAAATTTTTAAAAGGGCACTCTAGACAGAAAAATGCTGAAGACCCTGTTTTTGTCTTCTTCAAAGTGGTTGGTCGAATGGATCAGGGATATCTTTGCTCCGTTGTGCCGGTCAAAATAGCGGCCCCAGAGGGCCAAATCCTTGCTTTTTTTCTGGCATCCGACAGGAACCGCAATCCTTTGGTATCTCTTTTCCCCAATTTGTTCGGCGGAAACCAAAAGAAACGGTAAACCCGAATGAGGCAACTGGGGTAACAATTCCTGACTGTTGTGCCTGTGTGCAACCAACAACAAGGCCCCAAGCTCCTCTGCCAATTCTGTTAACTTAGCGTGGATCGGTTGCCGAAGGAGGTGTCAATGCACCCGCTTTTCACCCAGTATCAGGCGGATGAGTGCTGTTGGACCGGCCATTCTGGAAGTAGGTTCCTCCTCAGAAATGGCTTCTTCGAAAGTATGGTAAATCAGACAAAGCACTTTGTCCTGAATCTTTGTCACTTCAATTTCGTGCAGGATGACCAGCTCCATTTCGGCAGTAAAGTCAATACGGACAAATATCTTTTGTTCGCCATTGTTCAGGTTCATTAAACGCAAACAGTTTAATTTAAAATTAAAGAAATGGAAAAAAAGAATTGCACAGGCAGCAATTCGATCTGAATTTGATGCATAATGGGGCTGGGAACGCGGATGACGCAGATCCTGCGGAGGAACGCGGATAGTCCATATGCAAACCATAGGACAGGGTTCCTCTGCGTTTCTCTCATTTCGAATAGTCGGATAGTGCCAGAATAGTCAGATCGGATAAAACCTATTTTTTTGTCAGAATCTTCCTTTCAAGCTAGATAACTTTTATCTTTGTAACGCTTATGAAATTTTTTGCCTGCATATTGTCCTTATACATCCTGGTTCTCACCGCCATGCCTTGCTGTGACAGACCAGATGATGGGGCTTTGCATAAAACCCAAATCTCGCAAAAAACGAGCGATCTACCTTACCAGGATATCGATCTTTGCTCACCCTTTTGTACTTGCAACTGTTGCTCTTCACCAAAGATTCAGCAGGAAACCACTGTAGTTTTTGACAGCACACCCGTTGAGCACAAATACTTTGGAGAACTTACCGTTAAATTGGTCACCTCGGTCGTCGTTCCCGTCTGGCAGCCACCACGCTTAGATTAATACCTTAACTTTTTAGTTTTTATCCATCTTTGTTTTGAAGAAGGATTAAAGTTTCGTATTACTTTGAATTGTTTTAGCCATGATAGAACGCATTATTCACTTTTCCATCAAGAATAAGCTTGTAGTTGGACTTTTCGTACTGGCCCTGATGGGATGGGGAACCTATTCCCTGGTTAATTTGCCTATTGATGCCATCCCTGACATCACCAACAACCAGGTTCAGATCATTTCGCTGGCACCCTCCCTGGCCGTACAGGAGGTTGAGAGTTTCATCACCGCACCCATCGAGGTGGCAGTTGCCAATATTCCGGAGATCATCGAACTCCGCTCCATTTCCCGGTTGGGACTTTCCGTCATCACCATCGTATTCAAGGATGGGGTTGATCTTTATTGGGCCCGACAGCAATTGGGCGAACGCATCAGGGAGGCGGAAGAGGAGATCCCGACTGGTCTGGCAAAGATTGAACTGGCACCCGTTTCTTCCGGTCTGGGTGAGATTTTTCAATACCGCCTGGCAGTAGACAAAGGTCTCGAGAAGCGGTATGGCCCGATGGAACTGCGGACCATCCAGGACTGGATTGTACGCAGGGAGATGCTTGGCACGGCCGGAGTCGCAGATATCAACAGCTATGGAGGATTTGTCAAACAATATGAAATAGCAGTAAATCCCGAAAGGCTTCGTGGCATGAACCTATCCCTGACCAATATTTTTAATGCCCTGGAGAAAAACAATGAAAATACAGGCAGTGCCTATATCGACAAGAAGCCGAATGCCTACTTCATACGCGGGATCGGTTTGGTAAAAACCATTGAAGACATTGAGAAAATAGTGGTAAAATCGAACGCCTCCGGAATTCCGATCCTGGTAAGGGACATTGCAACGGTTCAATATGGCAGTGCTACCAGGTATGGTGCTCTGGTGGTGGATACAGCAGAGGCAGTGGGAGGGGTGGTCATGATGCTCAAGGGAGCCAATGCCCGGGAAGTCATTCAAAATGTAAGTGAGAGAATAGCCTCTATTCAAAAGTCGTTACCCAAAGGTGTGAAGATTGAGCCTTTTCTCAATCGGTCAGACCTTGTCGATCGTGCCATTGGGACCGTCTCCAGAAATTTGCTGGAGGGAGCGTTGATTGTCATTTTTATTCTGGTTTTGTTGCTGGGAAATTTGCGTGCCGGGCTTATCGTAGCTTCAGTGATTCCGTTGGCCATGCTTTTTGCCATCTCCCTTATGAACTTTTTTGGTGTTTCGGGCAACCTGATGAGTCTGGGAGCCATCGATTTCGGTCTAATCGTTGATGGAGCGGTCATCATCGTCGAAGGTGTCGTGCACCGCATCTTTTTGAGCAAGCATCACCATCCGGGGATCGATCGTCTTTCTCAGGATCAGATGGACGAAAATGTGCTAGAGTCTGCCAAACGAATGATGAGTTCAGCCACTTTTGGACAAATGATCATTCTGATTGTCTATCTCCCAATCATTGCTTTGGTTGGCATCGAGGGCAAGATGTTTCGCCCAATGGCGCAGGTGGTGGCTTTTGCCTTGCTGGGTGCCGCGATCCTTTCCCTAACTTATGTCCCGATGGCCTCCGCCTTATTCCTGAGTAAAAAAACCGTTCATACCAGAAATTTTTCAGACAGACTGATGGAGCGTATTCAGAAGGCTTTTCATCCGGTCATTCATTTTGCCCTGGATCATAAATTGTTGGTTTCACTCTCTGCTTTTTTGTTGTTTATCTCAAGTTTGTTTGTATTTGGATCGCTGGGCGGTGAGTTCATTCCCCAGTTGGAAGAGGGAGATCTTGCTGCCGGAGTCATTACGCTTCAGGGGGGATCCTTGTCCCATACCGTCGAAATAGTCAAGAAAGCCAACAAAATATTGATCAGCGAATTTCCGGAGATCAAACATACTGTCTGTAAAATTGGGGCCGGAGAAATTCCTACAGACCCAACGCCAATGGAAACAGGTGATTACATCATCACCCTCAAAGACAAAAAAAATTGGACCTCTGCAGCATCCAGAGAGGAACTGGTCGCAAAAATGGAGGAGGCACTGATCCCTCTGGCAGGAGTTAAATTTGAGTTCCAACAGCCCATTCAGATGCGTTTCAATGAATTGCTCTCCGGCTCCAGACAGGATATTGCCATCAAAATTTTTGGTGACGACCTTGCTGTTTTGTCAGGAAAGGCATCGAACATCGAAACGATCATCCGGACCATAAGCGGAGTGGAGGATATCAATGTCGAAAAAGTGACTGGCCTGGCGCAGGTCCAGGTAGATTACAACCGCGACCGTCTGGCGCAATATGGTCTATCCGTGGGGGATGCCAACCGGGTTTTGCGTGCCGCCTTTGCCGGTAGCCAGGCAGGGGTAGTTTACGACGAAGAAAAAAGGTTTGCATTGATCGTCCGTCTGGACAAGGATTTTCGCCAGAGTCTGGATGATGTGAAGAGTCTTTCCGTTACCTTGCCAAATGGCGGACAAATTCCGTTCGAACAGGTAGCCGACATATCGATAAAATCAGGTCCGGCCCAGGTCTCCAGGGAAAATACCAAGCGCCGGATTACGATTGGATTCAATGTTCGAGGCAGAGACGTTCAAAGTGTGATTCAGGACGTGAAAACCAGAATTGAGCAGAAGATCAAACTCCCCTCCGGCTACTTCATCGCTTATGGAGGTCAGTTTAAGAATTTGGAGGCTGCCAAGGCCAGGTTGTCACTCGCAGTTCCAGTGGCACTATTGCTGATTTTTGTACTTCTGTTTTTCACCTTTAACTCGGTGGCACAAACCCTGCTTATTTTCACAGCGGTTCCTCTGTCGGCCATCGGTGGAATATTTGCACTCTGGATGCGCAACATGAATTTTTCCATCTCCGCTGGAGTAGGATTCATTGCCCTGTTCGGTGTTGCCGTTCTGAATGGAATTGTCCTGCTGGCCGAGTTCAACAGACTGGAGAAGGAGGGTATGTCAGATGCCACGGAAAGGGTGCTGATGGGGTTGAAATCCAGGTTGCGGCCTGTGATCATGACTGCTGCCGTTGCATCTCTGGGATTTCTTCCGATGGCACTTTCCACTTCCGCAGGAGCAGAAGTTCAAAAACCACTTGCAACGGTGGTGATAGGAGGATTGGTGACTGCCACGCTCCTTACCTTGATTATTTTACCTGTCTTTTACCTCCTGCTTTCTACTAAAAAAATCCGGATTATAAAACGAAGAAAAATGAAAGCAACCCTGGTAACAATCGTGCTTTTGTTGGCAGCTGCCTGTTGGAATGACCTTTCATCCCAAACAGTCCGACGGGTTAATTTGCAGGAAGCCATCCAGCTGGCTCTTGACCACAATCTCTCCTTGCGTGCCTCATCGTATGCCGTCGACGCGCAGAAAGCTTTGAAAGGCGCCTCGCTTGATTTGCCAAAAATGTCTGTTGACGGGGAGTACGGACAGTTCAATTCCAGTTCCTCCGACAACAGTTACACCATTTCTCAATCCTTTGCATTTCCTGTTTTCTACCTCCGCCAAAACCAATTGGCCTCTGCCGGAATTAAAAGCAGTGAATGGCAACTTAAATCCTCGCAAAGTGAGGTAGCCACCCAGGTAAAACAAACCTATTGGCACCTGATCTACCTTTATTCGAAATACAAATTGTGGATGTATCAGGATAGTCTTTATTCGGGTTTCAGCCGGGCGGCAGAACTGCGGGCCAGAGAGGGTGAAACCAACCGACTGGAGATGATTACGGCTAAAAGTCAAAGTCTGGAGATCAGGAATCAGTTGCAGCAAATAAAAGCCGATTTGGGAATTTTTAACCGACAGTTGCAGATGTTGCTGAATGTGGATGAAACAATTTCGCCTTCTGACACACTTTTGAAGCGCATCGATTATAGTGTTGCCAACGACAGCAACCTCTTGCATAAAAATCCTTCTTTGGGACAAATCAATCAGCAACTGGAAATTGCCGTGCTGGAAAGAAAGCTGGAAGGCAGCCGTGCGTGGCCTGATTTCAAAATAGGGTACTTCAGTCAAACGATGCAGGGTACCCAGGAGGTAAATGGCGTACCCCGTACTTTCGGAGCAGGCGTCAGATTTACGGGCGTACAAGCCGGAATAGAGATACCGGTTTGGTTCAGACCGTATGCATCGAAAGTGAAAGCCTTCAAGATAAAGGAACAGG
The DNA here is from genome assembly GCA_903854235.1 of uncultured Bacteroidia bacterium. Lineage (GTDB taxonomy): Bacteria > Bacteroidota > Bacteroidia > Bacteroidales > Prolixibacteraceae > CAINVV01. Next base: position 25,078 of record CAINVV010000271.1, read on the forward strand.
AAGCGCAAACCAGGGCCGATTATTTTTCAAAATCCCTGAAGGGGAAGTATCAGTCCTTGCTGGACGAGTTTGAAAAGTATGGATCAAGTGTCACTTATTACGAGACCCAGGCACTGCCGGAGGCTGCTGTCATTATCGATCAGTCGATCCGAAGCTACAAGGCAGGTGTGCTGGATTATCTCGATTACGTGCTGAGCCTGGGCAGAGCCCTGAGCATAAAGCAGAACTATTTGGAGGCACTTAACAATTACAACCAAACCGTTATCAGCATTGAATTTGTTACCGGAAAAATATTTTAATACAAGGAAAAATGTCAAAATTTTATTATCACCGTATCCTGATTTTGCTCCTGATTGCCAGTCAAATATCCTGCAGCAACCAGAAAAAGGGGAAGGAAGAGACTGCAGCCAAAGAGGAGCTGCCCGAAAACATCGTTGAACTTCGTGCCGACCAAATTAAACTGGCCAATGTTGAAACCGGATCCGTTGAAATGAGGGCACTCAGCGGAACACTGAAGGTAAATGGGATAGTCAGTGCCGCGCCTCAAAATCTGGCCACCATCTGTGCCCCAATGAGCGGATTTGTCAGGAGTACGACCCTGATGCCAGGAAATACTGTCAGAAAAGGGCAGGTACTCTTGGAGATTGAGAACCAGGAATTTGTTGATATTCAACAGAATTACCTGGAAGCCAAAAACAAATTGGAATTTGCGGCAGCCGATTACAAACGGCACAATGCCCTGTTCAAGGAGGATGTCTATTCCCAGCAAAATGTCCAGCAGGTTAACACCGATTACAAAAACCTCAAGACACTCGTCAATGCCTTGAAGCAGAAGTTGGTACTGATCAGTATCAATCCAGACAACCTGACCGAGGAAAATATCAGCAGGTCCATTACCCTGGTAGCTCCCATTACCGGCTATGTGGAGGAGGTGAATGTCAATTTGGGAAAATATGTCACTCCGACCGATGTGATGTTTAAAATCATCAACAACGACAAGCTGTTTCTTGAACTCACTCTTTTCGAAAAGGATGCAAATAAGGTGGCTAAAGACCAGAAAATCAAATTTTTAATTAACAATGAAACGGAACTGCACGATGCCGTGATCACCCAAACAGGACAGTCAGTCAATGCGGATAAAACCTACAAGGTCTATGCGAGTGTCACGGGTGTTTGCAAAAACGTACTGCCCGGGATGTATGTGAATGCAATGATTGAAACCTCCGGAAATGAGGTAACCGCTTTGCCGGAAGAGGCAGTTGTCAATTTTGAAGACAAGGAGTACATTTTTGTCGTTGAAAAAGACAAAATGGAAGGCGGAAAGTCTTTTACGGAGTATCGAATGGTTGAGGTGAAGAAAGGAGTCAATTCCGGCGGTTATACCGAAATTGCTCTCCCGGAAGAGATGAACCTGAAAAAGATCAGGGTCGTTCTCAAAGGAGCTTATTCACTTTTATCTGCCAAGAAAAATGCAGGGGAGATGGCTTGCTAAGAGAAGTGACTATAGTTAAGCGCAAAAAAGAATTTTGGAGCGGTTTTGCAATTGCATCAAGTGTATTGGACCCTGGGAGTATTTGCAACTTTAGGTCACTCTAGTCACTCTTCATTGAATCTGAACCCGATTCCGCGCACGGTTTCCAAAAAATCATATTCCAGAAATTCTGCCAGTTTTCTGCGAATGTTTTTGATGTGCACATCAATGTAATTCGAATTGTAGTTCTCCTCGAAAATGTCTCCCCAGATATGTTCGGATATTTGAAGTCTGGTGGTAACTTTGTTCTTGTTCAGGATGAGGAAGCTAAAGATGTCGTATTCTTTCTTGGTCAGGTTGATTTCGTTGTTCTTGTAAAAAGCTTTTCGTTTGTCGAGATCGACTTCGAGTTCACGGATCCGAATGATATTTCCTTTCAATCCGTGTTTCCTGCGGGTAACAGCCAGAATTCTGGATTTGAGTTCCACCATTGAAAAGGGTTTCGAGAGGTAATCATCAGCCCCCAAATCGAGTCCCTTGATTTTATCTTCAATGGCGGTCCTGGCGGACAGGATGATCACAGACGCAGTACTCTTGTTCTTGATGGATTCTTTCAACAAATCCAGCCCTTCATAGTCGGGAAGTCCGAGGTCCAGCAGAATCATATCATACTCATTGGAGAAAATTTTATCGGAAGCAATACGACCGGTATGCGCTTCATCACATACGAAACCCTCCTTCTCCAGGAACAACCGGATTTCTCGGGAGAGAGAAGGTTCATCTTCAACTATCAACAGATTCATATGAGGATAACTTGTCTTGCGTACAAAATCGAACCGAAATTATCAATATCTTGTTCAATATAAAAATCAGATTTGCGTTCAAAAGTGAAAATCCGCGGAAATTGATTTGCGAGGGAGCAAAATACATTCAAAAAATTTGTTAATAAACAGATTATGAGACTAGAATTGAAACTCGTTCTGATCGGGGCCATTTCAAAAATTGTTATTTTTTTGATTCTGGTTATGCTGGTTCAGCAAACCATTGATTCGCTTGCCATCCGGCACACTGACAGAGACCTTTTGAAAATGAAGGAGAAGACCATGTCAACGGTCAGGAAGATCGGCATCAAATCCTATCTGAATGCAGAAAAGGACAGTGCATTTGCGAGCTACAACATCCTGAAGGATGAATTCATTTCCATCACGCTTGACGCGGATGGGAAGGCAGAGGATCTCTCCTTTTCACAGGATGCCAGAATTATTGAAGAGGAAGAGTTTGATTACAGGATCCTGAATTTCAATTTTGAGGTGGATCATCAACTCTATTCTTTGGAGATCGGGAAAAATATGCAGATGATCTACAACCTCGACAAGACCCTTAAAAATATCTCCATTACCATTATCCTGATCGTTTTGTTTGTGACCATCATTTTTGACCTTGGCATCTACAAATATCTGCTTCATCCGCTGAATCAAATGATTTTGCCAAAACTAAAGACGGTGGATAACCCTGAAACCTTCAGTTACACGGAGCTCGATTCTTCCACTTCGGATTTTGTCTACCTGAACACCACCATCAATGAACTGATGCACAAGGTTAATGATATTCTGAAAAATCAAAGGAAATTCATTGGCGACGTTTCACACGAACTATTCACTCCCATCTCCGTGATGCAATCCAAACTGGATAACCTGCTAGTAGAAGCAAAATTGCCTGCCAAAACGGTGAGCCTTATCCTGGACCAGCAAAAGCACCTGCTCCGCATACAGCACATCATCAAGGCCTTGCTGCTGATTTCCAGAATCGAAAATGACCAATATGCAAAAGTTGAATCCATCCACCTGAAAGAATTGGTTGAGGAGATCATCAGCAACATAGAAGAGCGGGCCATTATGTCGAACATTTCCATTGAAAATGGCATGGAAGGAGATATCACTTTGTCGCAGGTAAACAAATATTTAATTTACATTCTCTTGTTCAATCTGGTGAGCAATGCCATCAAATACAACAAGGAAGGGGGATTTGTCAAAATCTCCTGCGAAAGGGACGAACATTCGCTGGTTGTTGTGGTGGAGGACAATGGAATCGGGATTGAGTCTGAGAATCTGGATTTAATCTTTACCAGGTTCAAGAGAATCGAAACCAACAAGGAGGAGGGGCAGGGATTGGGTCTGGCGATTGCAAGGAGCATTGCCGCCTTTCACGAAGCCAGAATTGAAGTGGATTCGGCCCTCGGTGAAGGTTCCAGGTTTAAAGTTTATTTTCCGGCATAACTTGTCAGGTTGAAGTGAATGGGCGTTGTCAAGACCAAGAATGTTGCTTTTTGCTGAAAAAAAATGAAATTATTGTGAAAAAACATTCGGAAATTGAATTTTCTTCACGATTCCTTCATAAATGTTGAGGTAGTTTTGTTGTGTAAACAATTTAAAAAATATTAGATATGAAAAAATTAGTTATGTTTTTGAGCTTCGCCCTTATCATGGGTGTTGTTTCTGTAAGTGCACAAGACAAAAAACCTGCAGCGAAACCAGCAGCCACAACTACAGCTCCTGCCGCTAAGAAAGAGGTTAAGAAAAAAGATGCTAAAAAAGCAGCTCCAGCAAAGAAAGAAGCCGCTAAACCAGCAGCAGCTCCAGTAAAAAAATAAGCTGAATAGCTTACAAAATTAAAAACCGCCGGAATTTTCCGGCGGTTTTTTTGTGCTATTTAACTTTAGTCACTTCAGCTCACTTTAGGCACTTCTTCAAAATTATCAGCCTTCCTGTAAGCTTCAATCAGGGCAAGTTCTCCCTCTTTCCCTTTTAAAATCCGGCCGTGCTCCATGCACAAGACATCATCGTACCCCCTGCTGTGTATGTATTTGAATACATTGCTAAAATTGATCTCTCCTGTCCCTGGTTCCTTCCTTCCTGGATTGTCCCCCAGGTGAAAGGCTGCAATCTCACTCCAGCAAGCTTCAATGTTTGGTATCAGGTTGCCTTCCGTGATTTGCTGGTGATACAGGTCGTCAACAATCTTGCACGCCGGACTGTTTACTCCCCTGCAGATGGCGTAGGTCTGCGCCATTCCTGTTAGAAAGAGTCCGGGATGGTCACGCTTGTTGAGTGGTTCCAGCACGATGGTCAATCCTCCCTGTAGTGCGAGGTCGCTCAGTTCCCGCAGGATATCTATCACATTGGCTGTCTGGTAGCCCCAGTCCATGTGCTCGTTGAACCGGCCCGGAACCATCAAGGCCCATTTCAACCCTGCACGCTGACATATTTCAATCCCCGCCTTGACCTTGTCGACCAACATCTGGCGGATGTCATTGTCTTTCAGAACCATCGATTCCTTGCTGAAGTCGGCATACAAAACAAAGGGTCCAAGCTTCATGTTCAGCCGTGCAATTTCTGCCACTATTTTTCCTTGCTCCTCCACGGTCCTGCCCATGAAACCATTGTCGAACATGGCCCTGAAACCCTGGTCGTTGCAGAATTTAATCTGGTCGATGAGATCTTTTCCTGCCAGTTCGTTAAAGGTGCCAAAACTTGGGCCGTATCTTAATTTGAAAAAGGCACTGTTCGAAGGCTTTTGATCCTGAAAACCTTGATTCGCGAAAACAGTGGTTCCCAATCCGGTAAAAGCCGCAGCTGCAGTTGATTTTTGAATGAAATTTCTTCTTTGCATGGTAGGTTGATTTGTTCGATGTGAAAATGGATCCAAAACCGCTCCGTGGAAAAGATCGTGGAAGGGCCGGAGAGAATCAAAAATTCTCTTTCGGCATGATGATCCACATGATGAGATATATCAGTATGCCGGTACCTGCAAAGACAGCGGCAAAAGCGAAGGCCAACCTGATTATCGTGGAATCTACATCCAGATACTTGGCCAATCCACCACAAACGCCCGACAACATTTTGTCAATATTCGAACGTTTTAACCTTTTTGGGGAGTCGGGTTCAATGATTTCCATAGAAATTGAGTTATGAGTTATAAGATAGAAGTTATAAGATATGAGATATGAGATATGAGATATGAGATATTAGATGTTAATGTCAAATAAATTAGCATATTAGCACATTAGCATATTAGCACATTATTCCTCAGAATCTTCGTCCAGTCTATCCAGTTCCTCTTCGTAATCCAGCTCGAGTTCCATAAATTCTTCGGCCTGAACCAATAGTTCTGTCTTTAGTTCATCACTTTCAGGTTCTTCGTCGATCCAGTGGATCTCCTGATCTACATTGAAACCTTCCAGGTCACAACCAACGATGAACCTGGGTTGCTCGGTGTGGATGATAAAGATGGTATCCGGCAGTACCTGTGAATTGTCGGCAAGTAAAAATTTTGGGAGCATATTTTCAAAATTAAGGATGGGATATTATGTAACAGGATGATACCCCAAATTTAATTTATTTTTAAGATCATCCACGCGGTCGTGCACCATTTTTTTTTGCTTGTGCAAGATTTTAT
>CAINVV010000272.1 GCA_903854235.1 uncultured Bacteroidia bacterium
CATTAACAAATTAGCACATTCTAAAGCTCCTTCACCCGAATATTCCTGAATTTCACGACGGATTCGTGTCCGAGAAAGCCGATATGGCCGGTTGGACGGAGCAATCCGGGGTGTTCCTTGTGATCCATCGTGCCGTTGCGGCTGGCAGTGGCGATGTCGCCATCCACGATCACATTGCCGTTCAAAATAATCTTGATGTTGGTTCCCTTCGCGATGACCTCTTCGTAGTTCCACTGGCCAAGTGGTTTCAGCGAACCACGCTTGGCAGGAATTACGCCATACACGGAGCCGTGGTATTGGTAAGGCTGCAACTGGGCATAGATGGGGGCATCATCGTCGAGGATCTGCAATTCCATCCCTTCGTAGGCTGCGTCCCCGCGCAAGGGAGCACGGATACCCAGGCCATTGTTGCAACCAGGTGTTTGCAGGAATTCGAACCTGAAATCAAAATCGCGGTACTCCTTCTCTGTGAAGAGATTGCCATGCGACGGACCATTGTCGAGGGTGAAGGCAATCTCCCCGTTGATTACCTTGTAGCTGACGGTATCGCCGGTCCAGTTTTCGAAGTTGAAGCCATTGAACAGGGCTGTGAAGCCATCCTTTTGTTCCTCTGCAGGAAGGGTATATTTACTGTCACTGATCTCGTTAACATAGATATCGCGGAAGGCCAGGTCTGTGCCATGGGCTTGCAGTTCGATGGCCTCTTTCGGGAAGATAGGAATCGAACGGTCCCAGTAATTTTCGAGGGTCACATTGTCGACAGTAAGAATGCCGTTCAGGTACACGGTCACCTTTTCGCCCACCATCTTGATGTAGAAATGGTTCCAGTCACCAATCGGATTGTCTGCCACCTTCAGCGGTGTACTCCGGTATTTGGCATTGTTGTATAGACCGCCGGAGCCAACCTGGGCGCCAACCTCTACCCGGGATGTATCCCATATCTGAACCTGAGGAGACCCGCGAAGATAGATACCGCTATCGCCCTTTTTGGTGATGCGCCAATCGACGACCATCTCAAAATCACCGTACTGTTTTTCGGAGCAGAGGTTATCCCCGTCACCATTGAAAACAATGGTATTGTCTTTGGCACTCCAATTTTTAGTGGCTTTCGCATTTGCCTCCGTCTGTTTGGCAGCCAGCTCCTTCTCTGTCATCTTAGCTCTGGTGATCGGGTTGCCTACGAGACCCTTCCAACCTGTCAGGTCTTTCCCATTGAACATCGGCACGAATCCTTTTGCATCCGGCATGGAAGCCAGGTATTTCCTAACTTTCTCCTTGTCGTAATCACTTTCGGCACCTGTAATCAAACCCATCGATTTGGTCAGAATGCCTTTTACTATTTCACCCGTCAGCCCGACTACTTTCCCGGAACCAGGAAGGGCAATCTGTATGGCAGCGGAAGCGGCATCGGCCTGCAGATCCTTGTCATCCAGAAAATTGGAAATATAAAGGATGGCAGGGAAGGTCTTCAAATCTCCCAATCTGTCTATTACCGAGGATTTCTGTTCCTTGCTTGCTGCGAGAGTCACTACCTTGCGGTATTGCAGCAGTTTCTGGTCGTCAGGAACGGCTGAATGAGCAACCAGGTCGACGAAACCCTTGAATGCCTTAGCCTGATAAGCAGGATTGGACGCGGCTATTTCGTAGAGGGCATCCGTTGCATCCGCGCTGCTCCATTTCAGCAAGGCACTGAAGGCTGTCTCCTTAATGGCCTGATCGGAAGATGCAAAGGCATCGGCAACCTTTTTCAGAGCCTCACGGCCTCCCAGTTTGGCGAAAACTTCCAATGACCGGCCCTGGTCTACCTCCTTGCTCAACTTACCAACGAAATCGGCTGTCTCCTCCTTGTCGAAACCGGCCGCGGCGTGGATCAGGGAGAGCTGAACGGCCGAAATTTGCTCCTTGCTCGTGGCTTTCTTCAGCAGATCGATCAAGGCGGGGATGTTTTCTTCTGAGGAGAGATTCTTCAGGGCTCCATAGGCAGCGGCCGAGATATCCGGGTCACTGTTTGAAGTAAGGGAAATAATTTTGGCAAAATTGGAAGGTAGGGCTTTGGCCCCCAGCAGGTGAATGATCTCAACTTTAGCCGCTTTTGGTGCGCCATCCAGCGCTGTAGCCAACCCGGTCAAATGATTGGCATCCAATCTACGGGAAAGGGCCCTGGAAGTGGCTGCACCATCCGTACCCTTGATCAGGTGCGCTTCCAGTATCTTCACACCCTGCTCGGTTTTGATGTTCGCGATGGCATCAATGGCCGCATCCCTAACTGCCTCAGACGGATCCGCCAGGAGTGCTTCGAAGACGGGTGCCTGCTGTTCACAGCCTTTGCGACCGAGCATTTCAGTTATTTCCGCCCGTTTTTCGCCGGTAACGGCTTTTGATTTGGCCATCCACTGACGGAGGGAGGAGGCTTCCAGCGAAGCTGCAGCCAGGTTCATCACGCCTGCACGATAGGCCTTGTCGTTGTTGTCAAACTCTTTTAACAGTAGTGGCAAAGCCTCTGCACCCCAATATTTTGCCTTGAGGGCCAAGGCGGCTGAACGATACTGTAACTGGTTCTTCTCCTTACAATTGGCTAGGATAACAGCAAGTGCTTTTTCACACAGGACCAGTTCACCCTTGGCACCCAAACCATCGGCATACGTAAGCAGGGAAGAAACGATTCCTGTTGGTTCGTACAAATATTTTACGCCGGTTGCCTTTTCCACAAACAGGTTGAAACTCTCCTTTGCGGCAATTTGTGCAAGCGATACATAAATGACTCGTTGTAACCTGGCATCGGCGCCATTGAGCTTGTTGATCAATACCGGATTGGAGGCCTCTATTTTCAGCTGTCCAACGGCCTTTGCCAGTGCAAGAGCCGGCAGGCCCTGTGAACCATCCAATCTCTTTGACAAAACCTCCGCGGCAGCCGGTGTGCCAACTGCGAGCAAATCCTTCACAGCAGCGTCACAAAGCTTTTCGTCCCACAAAAATAGACCCAACAGATCAACAGAATGATCTGTTGCAACGAAGTAGAGCTGGGTAAGATAAAATGCCTGAATGTCTTTGTTTGAAGCAATATGCAGGGCTTTCATCAAACCAAATTCTACCATCAGTTTGTCTTCTGCTTTGCCGAATTGGGAAACATATTTGGAAAGGCTGGCGATGATAAATCTGGCGGCCACATCATCTCCCGTACCAGGAGGAACCACCCTGCCGGTGAAAAGGGAAAAGCCCCCTTCCTTGAGTTCTGCCAATTCGCTCATCAGGCTGTTTAATTTGGTATCGTCCTTCGTCGGAACCTGGGCCAATGCGTCAGCAATTTTGGTATTGACAGTCCGGTTGATCTGACCGGTGCCATTCAAAGCTAGAACCAGCAGTATTAAAACGACTGTGAAAATCGAAACTATCTTCTTCATATCAGTTTTTTTATTTTTAAATACTCCAGGGAGCTCTCATGGGTTGATTGATCAATCTGTTGGCTGCTTCATCATCGATGAACCGCTGGGTTGCAGGATCAAAATGAAGGGTTCTTCCAAGCTGTAACGCAATAATACCCATGTTGACAACCGTGCAGGAGTGGTAACCGTTCATCTCGTTCAATGCAAATTTTTTCCGCGTCCTGACAGATTCGGTAAACGTGGTAATCTGCGGTTCCGGATCCGGAAGGGTTTCCAGAAAGGACTGCAGATTGGGTATCGTGGATTTGAACCCCCTGAAAATTTTGCCATTGGGGCCTTCGATGTAGGCAGCATCCTTGTCGCGGTTTTCTCCGTCCAGGATGATTTTGCAACCATCGGCATAGGTATATTCAATTCTTCTCCATGAACCAACTGCATCGTAATGCTGCTCGGGTGCATCGATTTCGACCCTGATAGGACTGGTATCGTCCTTTCCAAGCAGGTACTGAACCGGATCGAGGTAGTGTTGACCCATATCGCCCAGTCCGCCTCCGTCGTAATCCCAGTAGCCCCTGAATTTGGCGTGAACACGTTCGGGATTGTAAGGTTTGTAAGGGGCAGGTCCGAGCCACATATCGTAGTCAAGTTCCTCGGGTACCGGCATGGGCTTAAGGTTGCGCTCTCCGCTCCAGTAAAACTTCCAGTCGTAGCCTGTGATTCCGCTAACAGTTACTTTCAGTGGCCAGCCAAGAATTCCGCTTTGAATCAATTTTTTCAATGGTTTCACCTCGGTTCCAAGGCCATAAAAGGTATCCTTGAACCGGAACCAGGTATTGAGTCTGAATATCCTGTCGTATTTATTGATCTCTTCGACCACTCTGAGCCCTTCCCCAATGGTGCGGGTCATGGGTTTTTCACACCAGATGTCCTTTCCTGCGCGGGCGGCCTCAACAGCCATGATACCGTGCCAGTGGGGAGGTGTGGCAATGTGCACAATGTCGATGTCGGGCTGCAGCAACAATTCACGAAAATCGTGGTAGGTCTTTACCGGATTCGGGATCATCTTCTTTACCTCCTCCAGGTGTTTTTTATCCACGTCACAGATCGCTACTACCCTGGTATCTTCGTACCCGATGTGGCCGCGGCCCATTCCTCCTACCCCAATGATGGCCTTCGTGAGCTGGTCACTCGGTGCCGTATAACCGGTTCCTCCGAGTACGTGTCTCGGAACCACCATGATGCCTGCCATGGCAAGCGATGTGTTCAAAAAACTTCTTCTCTTCATGTTAAATGGTTGTTATAGCTTTGTTTTTATTTTGATGAATTCGTTTGTAATAAGTGACTAAAGTAATTGCGATATTATTTTGTATTCTGATATTTTAATTAATAGTATTTGATCCACCTCGAAAGTATCTGTTCCGCCCTCCATTCTTCAAGTCTCTTAGTCTCCCAGTCTCTTAGTCTCTTAGTCTC
>CAINVV010000273.1 GCA_903854235.1 uncultured Bacteroidia bacterium
AGAATCAAGATGTATTTTCTGCAATTAATTGTGAGTTAAAAGGGTAAAAACGGTCAACGTATTTTAGGCATCAACACCAAAATGCTCTCCCTCCTAGACGATCTCCTCTCCCTCTTCTACCCCAGGTTGTGCGCCGGATGCGAGACTCCGCTGGTCAAAGGGGAAGAGATCCTCTGTCTCGGATGCATGGCTGATCTTCCCAAGACCGGTTTCGAAAAAACTGCAGATAATCCGGTCGCCCAAATTTTCTGGGGAAGAGCCGATATCCGGCTGGCCACCTCTTTTTGTACTTTCGATAAAGGCGGAATTGTGCAACATCTGATGCACCAACTCAAATACAAGGGATCAAAAGAGGTGGGCGAAAAACTGGGACGCTTGTTCGGATCCGATTTAATCCGGTCTGCACCCTACCGGGAAGTTGAACTCCTGGTCCCTGTTCCATTGCATCCAAAAAGGGAGCGTAAAAGAGGCTACAACCAAAGTGCAGAAATCGGTAGGGGAATGTCGGCTGCAATGGGAATTCCCCTTTTGAACGGCACCCTCGTTCGAAATCACTACTCCGCCACCCAGACTAACAAAGGCAGGTTTGAACGCTGGGAAAATGTAAGGGAACTATTTAGTGTCCAACATCCGGAGCTGCTTGAAGGGAAACACCTCCTTCTGGTGGATGATGTGGTAACTACAGGCGCGACCCTTGAGGCTTGTGCCCAGGAGGTATTGAAAATTCCGGGAACGATAGTGAGTGTGGCGACGATCGCCTGCGCGTAGAAAAGGACACAGAGTTTCACAGAGAAAGGCTGGTTTTTACTCTGTGCAACTCAGTGTCCTATTTCTCTCCCCAACGAAACCCATTCTGCTCCATCCCCATCAAATCCAGCACCCTGTTCACGACTGTATCCACCACCTCCTCTACATTGGCAGGCAAGCTGTAAAAGGAAGGAGTAGCCGGCATCACGATGGCTCCGGCCTCCGTAAGGGTAACCATGTTGCGCAAATGGATCAGGTTGTAGGGTGTCTCGCGCGGAACGACAATCAACCGACCCCGCTCCTTCAGCATCACATCTGCCGCTCTGGTGATCAGGTCATCAGAAATACCACCCGCGATGCGTCCCAACGTTCCCATTGAGCAGGGTATGATAATCATCGTATCGTATCCCGCTGAACCGGAGGCAAACGGGGCAAAAAAATCGTTTGGTCCAAAGACCTGAAAAGTTAATCCAGTCTCCTCGACAGTTTCTTTCAGTTCAAAAGCCCAGATATCCCTGGCATTTTTCGAAAAGACCACAGAACACGTTTCTATTCCTGCCGGGGATGCCTCTAATTTCTGCAACAGTCTCCTGGCATAAACGGATCCGCTGGCTCCTGTAACCGCGACAACAATTTTCTTTCCCATAATTATTTATTCTGTTGCTTTCCTGTTGACCGAAACAAGATAGCCATTATTACCCTATTTTTATTGTGGAGGACCATTCTCTCTTTCCTGCTCATTTTCAGGTTAAATAAACCTTAATTTATATACGTGCAGAACCCTTTTCGGTTGTCCTGTTTTCTGCATAATTTTATATTTACACCAAACTAAAACCATTTTCAAAAACTATGAAGGAGCAAAATCAGGTGGGTCCAAAAATAACAGCACTTCGCCAAATCAAAAATGTGAGCATTCAGGAACTTGCCGAACGTTGTGGATTTCCGGTTAAGATGATGGAGAAAATCGAGAAGGGCGATTCGATTCCCTCCCTGGGACACCTCATCAAGGTTGCTCGCGTTCTGGGTGTCCGCCTTGGAACCTTCCTTGACGACAGCGACAGGCTGGGTCCCGTTGTATCCCGCAAAGGCAAACTACGGGAGGGAACAGGTTTCTCCACCTCCAACAATGAATCGGGTCCCGGACTCACCTTTCACCCCTTGGCCGGCGACAAGTCCGGCAGGCATTTCGAACCATTCCTGATCGACATCAATCCCTCTCCGGCAGTTGTAACCCGACTCTCTGCCCACGAAGGAGAGGAGTTCATCTTTGTACTTGCTGGTGAAGTGGAGGTCTCCTACGGGAAGGATAGTTACCAACTATCTGAAGGCGACAGCATCTATTACGATTCGGTGGTCGACCACCACGTCCATTCTGCCAACGGGGAACCTGCCATGATCCTCGCCATTGTTTACGCTCCTTTTTAATACCTCCACGCTAACAATCTGATAGCTAAAAGCTAATTGCTAATAGCTAAAACCATACCTCTCTTCCCATGGAATTAATCGACACCACCTTTGGCCAGTTCCTTGAACATTGGGCACAACTAACCCCGGATAAGGATTTCATTGTTTATCCCGACAGGGACCTGCGCTTTTCCTATGCCACCTTCGACAGAAGGGTCGATCACCTGGCCAAATCGTTGCTGCACCTGGGTATCAGGAAGGGAGACAAAATCGGAATCTTCGCAAACAATGTTCCCGACTGGCTGACTTATTTTTTCGCTACCGCGAAAATAGGAGGGGTGCTGGTCACGATCAATACCAACTACAGAACCCACGAACTCGAATACCTCGTTAAGAATTCTGACCTCCATACCCTCTGCCTGGTAAACGGCTGGCGCGACAGCGACTACGTCCAGATGGTCTACGAACTGGTTCCGGAACTGAAGGAGAGTCAGCGGGGTTTCCTGAAAAGCGAAAAATTCCCCGAACTCCGGAATGTGATCTTCATGGGTCCCGAAAAACACCGCGGGATGTACAACACCCCCGAATTGATCCTGCTGGGCAGTCAACTGGACGAAGCAAGACTTGCACTAGCAAAATCCGCTGTAACTTGTCAGGATGTGGTCAACATGCAGTATACTTCAGGAACCACCGGTTTTCCAAAAGGAGTAATGCTCACCCACTACAACATTCTCAACAGATCG
>CAINVV010000274.1 GCA_903854235.1 uncultured Bacteroidia bacterium
CAACTGGTAGATAAATTTGAGAAAGCAGATCAGCTTTTTGTCGCAACCGACAACTGGGGAGACCAGAAGAGAGACAAGCGTGCACAGTTTTTCACGGTAGGTACAGGCCGCACCAAGGAAACATGGATCGTTGGAAAAGCATTCCCCAATAACTTCAACAACGGATACGCGTGTATCAAGTGGCGCAATGTCACCAAAGACCGATTGGAACTGAAGCCAGGAGGTACTACCTACTCTTCTGTAGATTTCCCGCTCTTCCGTACTGCCGATGCCTATCTTATGGCCGCCGAGGCCATCCTGCGCGGAGGAGGAGGAACACGTACTGAGGCACTTGGTTATGTGAATGAGATTCGGGACAGGGCTTACATGTATGGCAGTTATGCAAAGACAGGCATTCGGTCTGAAAGTGGTCGGATCACGGATGCACAGCTTAACCTTGATTTTATCCTTGATGAGCGTGGTCGTGAGCTATACACCGAATTAACCCGCAGAACGGATCTGATCCGTTTCAATAAATTCACCAAAAACAACAATTGGGACTGGAAAGGCAGCGATGGATTGGCAGGTAACTACATTGGCAAAGACGTGAGTGATAAATACAAGCTATTCCCAATTCCACAGAACGAATTTACGGTGAATCCCACTCTTACCCAAAAGCCTGATTTTAAATAGGTTCATTATCTCATGGATAAATTGCTGACTGGAACGGTCGGTCCCCAGTTGCTGCTGTTGGGACCGACCGTGCGGGTACAGTCGATGTAATCCATCCATAGTTGTGTGTTTTTCTGTTTAGTAAAAACTGATCCGTGAAAATTGGAAAAGTTGAAAGGGATGGCGTCCGGATGGGCCTTATTTGATTAACCAAACACCTGCAAGCCATCCTTGCAGGTGTTTGGTTTTGCGTAAAGAAGTGAGTTTTAAAGGACGGCAGCCGTTTCTATCTTGGATGAAATCAGCTATATTTGAAACTGGAATTCCTTGAATCAACTACTATTTTCATGCAAATCCAAAAATCACCACTGAGATGGGTCGCGGCACTGATTGCCGCCATCGTCGTCACATCCTTTTTTTTCCATTTTCCCATCACGATCGTCAATGCAGTTACTGGAGCGCAGGTACCGGAATTTGGAATTCACCTCTCCACCTGGAGAATTGTCTTTGAACCTTTCGTTGGGTTGTTGCTCTTTTTCAATCAATCCTTTTATGCGATCAAGGAGTTCGGTTCGCTGCTTTTTTGGATCCTTTTCTTGATCGTGATTTACAGTATCGTTGAATCTCTCAGGATCAGTGATGGGAGGGTAAGGAGACGGTTTCTGTTCAGCCAGGTCTTTCAATTACTACTGACAATGGGAATTGGATTTGTAGTTTTTGTAATTGTCATTTTCATCCCGCTGCCCAACAATGTAATCGTCAACCACAGCAAAAACCTGGTGCTGGTTACCACTCATTCCCATACGGATTACAGTCACGACGGGTTAATTACCGAACAGGAATTGAAGGAGTGGCATGACCGAAACGGGTTTGATGCCTTCTTTATTACAGATCACAACAACCACAGCCGGACTTTGGAATTTGTGAAGGCCCAGCTGGCTCACCAGCCTTCCAACGGTCCTGAAGTGTTCGCAGGGGAGGAATTCTCGGGTTCCAATCACCTGAGCCTGCTGGGATTGAAGCGCGAATTCAGAACAAAAGGATTCAACGACGCGACGGCCATTCAACAAACCAGAGTGGACAGCGGGGCAGTGATTGTCAATCATTGGTTCGACGGGGAGCATCAGTCGATGGAATATTACAGGGATTTGGGTGTCGATGGGTTCGAAATTGAAAATACGGCCACCGACAAACGTTACGACCGGAAACTGTATCAAAGAATCAGGGAGTTTTGCATGACGAATCACCTGATAATGCTGGGCGGACTCGATTACCACGGATATGGAAGCGCTTGTTCCATTTGGAATGCCTTCGAGGTGCCCGACTGGAAGAACCTGGATGCACGAGCAAAAGAGGTTGCCATCCTGAAAATTTTAAAAACGCGCGACCAAAGCAAATTACGTATTTTGCTGTACAATGACAGGACGTATTATGACAGTAAGAATTTGCTCTTCGGTCCGCCATTGACCATACTTAACTATTTCAGGACCCTGAATTTCCTTCAAGTTCTCTCCTGGATAGGATGGATCCTTTTGTTTGCCTTTATCAAAGTCCGGATAAGAAGTAATGCTGCGCTAGAAAAAAGGTTTTCCTGCGATTTGTTGGTTCCCATGGCCGGTATTTTGGGTGCCCTCTTTCTCCTGGTTCTGGGGATAACTTATCACCGTTCCAATCAAGTCGTAGAAGATTTTACCAAAATGTACCTGGAGTATGGTTCACTCCTTCTGAAGATAGGAGCAGCCTTGCTGGTCCTGTCTTCTGTTGTGGCCTGGTTCCGGATGAAGAGGAAACTTGGAAACGAATAGAGGGGGATTAAGAATGAAATTGAGTTCGGTCAAACAATACAAAGGCATTATCTGGGATTGGAACGGAACACTGCTGAATGATACGCAGATTGCAGTCGAATCCATGAATAAAATTCTTTTGAAAAGGGGTCTTCCAGTGTTGACGGTTGAACTCTATCAAAGTGTATTCACCTTCCCGGTAAGGAATTATTACCAGTCGGTTGGGTTTGATTTTGACAAGGAGCCTTTCGAGATTCCGGCATCTGAATTTATTGAGTATTACAACCAGAAGGTCTGGGAGTGTTCACTACAGGAGAACAGCATCCAGGTTTTGAATCATTTCAGGGATGGCGGAATCCGGCAATTCATGCTTTCTGCCATGCAGCAGGAGACGCTGGATCAATGCCTCGAATTCTACCGGATCAATCACTATTTCGAGCAGGTTTCTGGATTGGACGATCATTATGCCAACTCAAAACTGGAGACGGGAAGGCAGATGCTGAAAAGACTTCATCTTGATCCGGAAGAACTTTTGCTGATTGGGGATACCGAACACGATTTCGAGGTCGCCTCGGGACTTGGTTGCTCCTGCATACTCATTTCCAAGGGACACCAGTCGCATGAACGGCTGAAAAGCACAGGTGCCCTGGTACTTGACGATCTTTCTCAATTGTTGAATTGAAAGGAAAATTCATTCAGTAAATGGTAGGGTTTAGAACCTGAATTGCAGTCTGCAG
The DNA here is from genome assembly GCA_903854235.1 of uncultured Bacteroidia bacterium. GTDB lineage: Bacteria > Bacteroidota > Bacteroidia > Bacteroidales > Prolixibacteraceae > CAINVV01. The sequence goes on from CAINVV010000274.1 coordinate 3,173, forward strand.
GTCATCACATCATCACTGACATCCGAAGTGTAACCGGCCAGCCGGGTGTGTTCATTCATCACCCTGGCATAATAGACAACTAGTTTGACATTCTCGGTCATGTAATAGACATAACCAATGCCGAGTGTGTTGTACCTGATGTTAGCTACGGATAAATTTGATCCCGGAGCTCCGATCTCGTTCCCGCTTACCTTTGAGTTTGGATCGTACCAATCGTATTTGAGTACCAACTGGTGTTTCATTGAGAAGAGGCTCTGGATAAAATAGAAATAGGCTCCATTGAAATTTCTGATATAGTATCCGTCTTTACCTGTTAAAAGAGCCGTAGGTGTTTCACTGCTGGTGGCCGTACCCGTTTGCTGGCCTACCACCAATTCTGCCCTGAATTCGGTGAAGCCAATCCGGTTTTTAATTTTTAACTGGGCATCGGCACCATAATAAATCCTTGGAGACCTGCCGTACAGATTGGTTGCACTGGAGTCCACCATGGTAGTTTTGATTCCGTTTACTGTTCCTGTGAGAAATTTGAATTTGGTATTCTGCGTTAAACCTCCCTGTAAAGTAGAGGCTCCAGCCGATAACTGAACTTTATCGGAGAGGTGAACCGGTTTCAGGGAAACACGGGCAATCACATCCTTGATGTTGTCAAATTCGCCCGTTGCGACAATCCCCTGCCCGTTAAAAACGCCGAGATCAACTTTGAGGTTACTCCAGAAACCGACGTTTCTTCTTGCATCAAAACTCACCATCGCCCCCAGATCGCGTTCACTCTTCATCAATATTTGAGACATTCTCCCTCTTTCGGGGGATTCCCTGTCGCTGCTGCTGTAATTCAACTCATAGCTGAAGGGCCGTGCAAACATCCCGGTAGTAAAAGAGAACAATTTAAATTTGTTTTCAAAGATGCGGCCCCAAACGTCCCTTACCGTGAATCCTTTCTCATTGGCATCAAACTGGAAGGCAAACTGGAATCCCGGTTGTGTGGCTTCACCAAAATTGACGTAATCAATCCGGATCCGGCTGCGTCTTAACTCAAACCGATTGCTGACTTCCGGAGAAAAATCACCGCCTTCGTAGCTTTTGATCCCTTTGTCTGAAGCGATCTGGAATTGTGGCTGAATGTATCCGCCAATCCGAATGTGATCGTACTTTTTGTAAACGCCAAGCAATCCCTTCCCAACACTCTTGGTCGTGTCGACCATATCCATCAGGAATTGGGCATTTACCCTGGTGGACAGAAAGAAGAAGAACAGAAAAATAGATAAAATCAGTTTAGTTTTTCTCACCGGATTGGTTTAAATGGCGTATAAATGCCAAATTAAATCAAAATAGGCCAAATATCAAAGGAAATACAAATACCACCAGAAGCGTCCAAAGGGCATAAATTGGGAGAAATTTTGCGATGGTCATTGCTACCTGACTGATCTCCTTTTGTTTGAAATTCACCCGGTAGAGATCGCGCAGAATGAATATCAGGTTGCAAAATATCAGCAGATTGGAGCCCAATACTGCCAGTCTGTTAGGGGTAAATCCAAATTCCCCGACCCGATAGAGAATGGCTGACAGGGCGATCAGGTCGATGATCAGGGTCAATGCGACGATGAGAAGAATGATTATTTCGTTGAATTTATGTTTTTTTTGCACCGATGTTTCAGAGACGGAAAAGGTGATAAGACCCATCACTCCCAGCAGCATCGCATTGAAAATCAATAGAAAATTTCTGTCCTGGTAGGGATTTTTGCCACCAAATGGGATGCTGATCAGATAGATGACCAGAGTGATCAGTACCAGGGGACGAAAGATGGCTGCGATGATGGGTGCGATTTTATTGGTCACGGAAGGATAGCTACGGATGACATAGGTGGCGACTACAGGGGCTGAAATGACCCCCCAGATGGCAATGTAATTTCTGTAGAATTCATCTATTTTAAGATCGATAGCCTTGAATAGACCAATGGTTACTCCTGCCAGAATCACCCCGGCAATCAGAATGAGTCCGCTTAAAATGGCCAGATCCCCATTGTACCTGAGGTAATCGATGCGACTTGTCAGATCCCTGGTTTCGAAATTGATAAATATCCATCCATAAAGACACCAGCATAAAAGTGGTAAATGGATGCAGGCCAGTGTCAAGGATTGGCTCTCCCTATCAGAAGGCAGCAGGTTGATGTAGATGGCGGTGATTAGGAATGTGCCGGCAGAGATAATAAGCATTTTCTTATCGACGATTTCCTTAGTTAACAAGGAGTAGATGGATAATCCCAGGAATACAATCAGAGCAGCATTTTTTTCGTAAAAGAAGAAATCTCTCGCATTGAAATTTAATATTTGGGGCGTTTTTATCAGCAATCCAGTTATGATACAGGAAATTAATACGAAAAGTACCTCCTTCTTGTCAAACAACCATTTATTATCGGCAGGGTGATCAAATTCTAACCGGGCTTTCCAGAATTCTGCAGATTTTAAGGTCGATATCTCCGAATGAATGCGGAAGAAAGCCTGTTCAAACCCCTTCTTGTCGGATTGGTAGAGTCTTTCAAGTTGCGTCGGGTTTTCTATATTTTCTTTTAAGAGGTTGTCTAGCATGGTCCTAATTTTTAAGCAGGTGAATAAATAAAGATAAACGCTACTGGATTACAAAAATCGTTCAAATGATATTCCAGTTAAGGGGAAATGACCCAGTTAAATGAATGCGATTTTCCTGGTGAAAATCTTACCGTCCAGGGAGAACCGGCAAAGGTAGACTCCCCTTGTGTTACTGGCATTACCGGTATCCCGGGGATTCCACGTCAAGGTGTACATTCCTGGAAATTGCCGTCCATGCTGCAAGGATTTCACCATTTGTCCGTTCATGTTGTAGATGTCTATGGCTACCTCCTCTGACGTTTTGATTTCATAATAGATCGTTACAGAATTATTGGCCGGATTGGGGTACACCCGTACAGAGATCAGGTTACCACGTTGCGGGATAGCGGATATGCCGGTGATGGTAGAATTGTTAATTTTCAGGGTATCCTTGTTGGTGAGATAAATGCTATCGAACCAAAGGGACTTTCCTTTCAGATCGCCTTGTTCCGAAACGAGCAGAAAATTATCAGTTGCTTTCCAGTCATAGGATCCGGTCGGATTGATCCACCCGTTGTCCCAGGAGCCCTGGTCCTTAAAATTTTTGAGGGGCACGTAAATTTTGTGCCATTTCCCGTCCATGGGAGCCATGGTCTCGTCGATGGTATAACCCATACGCCAGGGATGGTCTAGCGGATCGGCCGTTTTCGTATCCACAAACCGAATGTCAAATTTGGTGCCGGGCGTGTTTCCCCTTACCAGGAAGCTGACGGCAAAGTTGTTGGTGACGAGTGCCGACAGGTCCTTGTTGGGGACAAAATCGAAGCCTATGTAGCTGTATTGTGCGGAGCCGGTCCAGTAAATGCAATATTTCCCGCCGTTGGGTTCGGTGGTTGAATAATAATCGATGGTCCCATCTCCGGCATTGTCTGATTCGACAATTTTCTCTCCGATGCAATCTGTATAGATGGGAAACCCCACCGAATCAGGTCTTATTACCAGGGTCTTCTGAGCAGGTGGAGTTAACCCAAGAGCTTTTACCAATGGAATGTTCAGGTTGTAATCGAACAGGGCATCGGTTCCTTTTTGAAAGAGTCCGAATCCTCCCTGGTAATCCCAGATGGTCCAGGGAATGCCCTTCTCCTCCAAATAATTTCGGACGGCATCGTACCAGGAGACCCGGAAAGCATCGTTGCTGTTTTGCATGTATACCCCAAATTCTCCACAGAAAATAGGCACTTTCCGGTTATTTTTAAAAGTAACGGCGATATCAATCAGCTGTTTGATTTTGGCAACCGTTCCATCGTTCTGGTAGTTGTTGTAGGAACTGTTCACCCAGGAGCCTGCCAGGTCGGCAGGCAAGGTTGGCATCTGTGCTGCTCCGTACGGAAAGGGAACATTGGCCAGCGAAGCCATGGAGGGAGTGACCCAGGTGGCTCCCTGGTGGGTAAAAAGAAAAGGATCGTAGAAATGAAAGGTGTAGAGGAGGTTGGAATCCATATAAACCGGCAATTGGCTCAGCTCATTGTAGGTGTTAAAACTGGAAGGGCCCACCACGATTGTATGTTTGGCATCGACTCTCCGAATGGCATCAATGGCTGTTTGCTGAATTTTACCCCAGGCGGAGGTGGTGATTCCGTTGGGTTCATTCATGATTTCATACAAGAGGTATTCGGAACGATTTTTATAGTGGCCCGCCATTTGCGTCCAGACTTTGGCCAGAACGTTTTCCAGATCGGGATTCTTGCTGGCAAGGTCATCGTTGGTATGGTTATCGAGCATCAGGTAGATACTCAATGTTTCAGCCCAGCTAACTGCCTGATCAAGAAACTCAAAAAAGAGCGGGTCGATGGTGTAATCAGGCTTTCCGTTTGTCATATAGAACAAATTGATTGGCAATCGGATCACTTCACAGCCAAGGCTCTTGATATTTTCAAAGTCTTTTTTAGTGTATTTGGTAAATTGGATCTGTTTGGATCCGGAAGTTTGAAACCAGTTGGTAAGGTTTACTCCACGTTTGAAGGGGGTCTGCGACGAAACAGGAGACACGGTGAAGAAGAAAAGTACAAACAGAAGGAAGGTCGAAGTAATTTTCATAATCATCAATTTAGACTCCCAGGACAGGGAATTTCAATTCAGTTTTCTGCGTTGAAGCTGAATGTAAAGTTAGTACTGGCATTCAAAAAATTGGATTCTACAGGGGAATCAAGTCCCGGTTTTTTACAAATAGGGCCACAGCGTCGGTTCCAACTCATTTTTTAATTCTTCCAGCCTTTTGTGTGCCTGTTTGACTGCTTCCGGGCTAAATGAGTCGGGAAATTTGACGATGACAGACTCAAAGGTCAGCCCTTGAAGGCCCATTCCGACCAGAACTTTATAGCCCATGGCATCCACTTTTCTGTTCACCGCCCGTTCTGCGGCCACCTTTATCCCATAATGCTTCACCATCTGCCAGGTTCTGTTGGCCCGGGTTTTGCGACTGTTCTTTTCTGACAGAATGTCTTCATAGGCATAGAGCGCCTGCAACAATTCATAATCCACAACATCTTCTGCCTGATGTGCCGATGCACGAAGCTCAATTGCCCTTTGACGTGCCTGACGGACGAGATCCGAATATTTCACGATGAATTGCCTGCATTCTTCCGGAGTCTTTAATTTACCTATGATTTCATCCATGGCTAAGCATTTTAATTTCAAGTACATAAAGATAGATAATTTCTATTGGATTCGCCTCCGTATTGCTGCAAATATTTAGCTGTTTTTGCGCATAAAATGATATTTTTTGGGAGATCTCTGGCTTTGGAAAAATCGTTTTCGGATGATTCTGAAATGGCTAAATAGGGAAAAACTGGCTGGTCTTTTAGTTAAATTTGGGTCTTACTTTGTAACACCAGCGTTCCATGAAAGGTAAATACCGGTTAAGCTACCTCCTTGTTGGCATCTTGTTGCTGAATTTAATCTGCACTCCTGAATATGTGAAGGGCATCGACCCTCCGAGACCTTTGAAATTGAACGGAAACCGTTTCCTGACCTTCAATGCGGTAATCCGGGTCAATCAGATAGAGGTCGCACGAGACAGAAATGTGGGTCACGACGAAAGGGCACTACATACCCCCTCCAGGGTGATTAAATTCAGGGAGGCCATCACCAAGGGATTTCCGGGGGGCCGGATCACTTGGGCATTCAGTTGGCTGGCGCTGCACGATACCACTTCCGATTATCGTCAGATCAGAGCGATCGTTGTGGGGTATCATCAAACTTACGGAGACGAGATCACTTTTATTCCCGGGGCCTATTTTGCCAATGCCTACAATTCGATCGAGCAGGTTAACAGGGATTTGCATGAAGGATTGGTCAAAGTATCCGAAATTGTGGGCAATGGCTATCGTCCATTTAGCATTGTGGCCGGTTTCCTGTCGGCAAAGAACCATGAATATCTCTCCCGGCAGGAGGGAATTCACGTTTGCCAGGGAAATATCTGGAGCCAGTATGCCATCGATAACCAGGATGGGGATGGATCTATTTCCTATCCCTACTATCCTTCGACGGACCATTTCTGCAAACCAGCCCAGGGGAAGAAGGATTTTATCGATTGTGTGAACCTCGATGGCTGGACGATGGATTTCCTCTCCGCCAGAAGACAGGGCTCTTCCGGGGGATTCAACAGCAGGATGGGGGTGGGTCCAATTGAGACCCTGGGGAAATACGGCATTGAGATCGGATTCAGGGAGATGATGCATACGACCGCCATTCATTTTGACAAGGGGTTCGACCTGAATGGTTTTGCCTGGGTAACCAATTGCTGGGAAGTTTCCTTGCCCATTGAGGTGGCTGGCCTCACCCAATGGCTAAGTGAAATCCGCAGGCGATGGCCGGAGGTGAAGTTTATCACTCAGGGTGAATTCGGGATGATCTGGCGGGAAAAATATGCCTCCAATTCGTTCAATTACCGGTTTGAATCCGGTGGATCCGGAATAGGTGGATCAGACAAGGATAAAGAGATCAAATGGTTCATGAACAAAAAATTCAGGCTGGCCCTTCTGAAGGATTTGAAAAGTGGGGAGGAGCAGGTGATCGATTTCACGCGTTACGACAAAGCGCTAAGTGAGCCTGCATCGGGCAGTACCCGCAACTGGAGCATCATGGGGGAGATCAATCAGAAACAGACCAGACAGCAAGATAAACCAATTCTTGTCAGTCAACTTTTAATGGAGGCAAAGTCTTTAATAAGGCAATATTATCCAGAGTTTTTTGTAAAAAAGGGAAAGTGAGTTCATTTTGGAAATTCCAGGGAAACGTTCAGTTTCATTTTGAAGCGCAAATCGTAATTGAGATAAACACTTGCACGGATGATTTGCAGGTGCTTTTTGTTTTGAACCCGGTATCTTTTGACGTTGCCGCGCGGTACTCTTCCTTTTAGTGGCAATGCCATCCCAACGCTACCGAGGGATAATTGAGACATGAAAGGCAATAGAGTTCAACCCGAAAGTTGGAAATTTGGCTATTCCCAAATACTTTTAGTGACACAAATCCACTATTCAGAGGTGCATTCCGGTCATTTGGGGATTATATTTTCATCAGGAAGATATCAGGATTAACCTTGCTGTCAAATTGATAAAAAATAAATATCTATGACAGGGAACTATAACCTTTCTTCAACATTATTAAGCGCCTTTCTACTTGCAATCGTCAGTTTGGCAGGATGTTCAAAAGACCTTGTTTCAACAACAACAGATGAAACTAAAGTTGGAACCGGCTACCCGACTACTTCAAACGATACTGATAACCTTCCAAACGTAACAGGTTATCCGATTGTAGGCACCAATCAAACAAAATTTTACGACAATTTAACTGAAATCACTGCACCAACTTTGGGAAGTGCTTTTTATGGACAAAATGCCATGTATTCCGGAAATGTCCCACACTATGTTAACAATGGCGATGGCACCATTACCGATATGGTTACGGGCTTAATGTGGCAGCAAAGTCCGGATAATAATTGTGATGGAATTATCGATCATGCCGACAAAGTTAGCTATGCTGCTGCAGTTGCAGGGGCAGCAACCTATCGCTTGGGTGGCCATCCAGATTGGCGTTTGCCAACCATTAAAGAACTGTATTCACTCATTGAGTTCAAGGGGTTGGACCTGGATCCACAGGGCACCTCGAATGTCGGATTAACGCCTTTTATAGATACCAACTATTTCAAATTCGGTTATGGAGATGTGGCTGCCGGCGACCGTATCATTGATGGCAATTTTGTTTCTTCTACAAGGAGTGTGAGTAAAACTTGTGGGGAAGCTGTTGATGCAGTTTTTGGGGTAAACTTCGCTGATGGACGCATCAAAGGTTACCCCATCGTGTTCCCGGGTAAATTGACTACGAACGTTTTTTATTTCAGATATGTAAGGGGAAATACCAATTACGGGAAAAACAAGTTTGCAAACAATGGGAATGGAACGATAAGCGATACTGCCTCCGGACTGATGTGGATGCAGGATGACAGTGCGAAAGGTATGAACTGGCAGGATGCGTTAAGCTATGGTGAGAATAAAGAATTTGCCGGTTACAAAGATTGGCGGTTGCCGGATACCAAAGAGTTGGAAAGTATCATTGATTATACACGTGCCCCCAAAACATCTGGTTCTGCCGCCATTGACCCACTTTTCAACTGTACAAAAATAACCAATGAGGCGGGCAAGGACGATTATCCATTTTATTGGACAAGTACTACGCATACTTCCATGAAAGGAGATGGTGCAGCTGCGGCTTATATTTCATTTGGACGTGCGATGGGCTATATGACGGAGTTTGGTGGTTGGTCGGATGTACACGGAGCTGGTGCTCAACGCAGCGACCCCAAAACAGGAACTGCCTCCGATTTTCCACAGGGGCGAGGTCCTCAAGGGGATGCGATTCGAATTTTGAATTATGTGAGACTTGTTAGAACCATAAAATAATCATTCACAAATGCGCAAATACTTCTTTATCATCTCGATTTTCCTAACCCAACTTTCTTTTGCTCAAAACAACAGGCAAAAAATCAGGGGCATCATCACCGACAAACTATCGCAGACTACCCTTCCGGGTGCTGCCGTGCAGATCATCAACAGTAGAGAAAGGAAAGGAACAACTTCAGACGGGAAAGGGAATTTCACGCTTTCGGATCTTTCCCCCGATAGGTATGAATTGAAAATTTCCTACCTGGGATACAAGGAGGTGCTGGTGTCGAATGTAGTGGTAACTTCCGGCAAGGAAACAATACTGGATATTGAACTGGAGGAGAATGTGACCGACCTGAACGAGGTTGTAGTGACTGCAAGTGACAAAGATAAAACCATCAACAACCTTATTCCTGTTAGTGCCCGCACATTTTCGACCGAAGAGGTGAACCGCTATGCCGGCGGCCGAAGCGACCCTGCCCGACTGGCAGCCAATTTTGCGGGAGTAAGCGCCCCCGATGACAGTCGGAATGACATCGTGATCCGGGGTAATTCACCGGTAGGCGTTTTGTGGCGAATCAATGGAATGAACGTCACCAACCCAAACCATTTTGCCTCAGTAGGAACTACGGGAGGTGCCGTCAGTGCCTTAAATACCAATTTGTTGAAGAGTTCCGATTTTTTGACATCGGCCTTCCCAGCAGAATATGGCAACGCAACAGCCGGGGTTTTCGATCTTGGATTTCGAAATGGAAATTCGCAAAAGGCGGAAACTACGTTGCAGGCAGGTGTAATTACCGGATTGGAAGCTACCACGGAAGGACCAATCAAAAAGGATAAAGGATCGTCCTATCTGGTAGGATACCGTTATGCCCTGGCCGGAGTTGCACAGGCAATGGGAATTAATATTGGAACAACAGCCCTGCCTTCTTACCAGGATTTATCATTTAACCTGAACAGTGGCAACACAAAAATGGGAAGGTTTACCTTGTTTGGAATCCTGGCCAATAGCAGTATCAATATTGCAGGCGGAAATACCAGCTCTCTGTATGGAAACGGGAGCGGACATGATTTGAGCAGCCAGATTGGGATTCTGGGATTAAAGCATTTCATACAACTGAACGACAAATCGTACTTCAGTTCCAACCTGGGTATTAACTATTCAAAAACGGATCAGACAAATGATGATTTTGACCGGTTGACCAACGCATCTTACACGAAAGAAGAAAACAATGTGGCCCAAACAGGATACAATTTCTCGACAAGTTTCAATTCCAAAATTAATTCAAAACTTTTTGTGAAAATTGGAATCCAGGATGAACTGATGGGATTGAACCTTTATTACAGGCAGAAAGATAATATCAAGTCGGATTGGAAGCAAATTTGGGATTACAACAGCAACACCAATTTGGCGCAGGCCTATGCACATGTCAAATATAGTTTTAACGATAAGCTGACACTCAATGCTGGCCTGCATTCTCAATCTTTTTTCCTGAACAATTCAATTTCTTTTGAACCCCGTTTGGGACTGAAATATGACATAAATGGCAAAAGTTCGCTGAATTTTGGCTATGGACTTCATTCTCAAATGCAACCGATCAATGTATATTTCCTTCAATCGCAAAACGCTGATGGCTCTTACAGCTACAACAACAAGAGTCTGGATTTCACCAAAAGCCACCATTTTGTCCTGGGATACGACTTGCAGCCATTCAAAGACTGGCGACTTAAAACTGAGGTTTATTATCAGTCGCTGTACAATGTTCCTGTAAACACGTTCTCGAGTAGTTATTCGATGCTGAATACCGGGGCAAGCTTTAAAACCGATTTGGAGGATCACCTTACAAACAGTGGAACCGGCACCAACTATGGCGCAGAACTGACCCTCGAGAAATTTTTCAGCAAGGGATATTACGGACTGTTTACCTCATCCGTTTACAGCTCAAAATATAAGGGAAGCGATGGACTCGAAAGGAATACAGCCTTCAACGGAAAATATGTCTTCAATATTTTGGGTGGAAAAGAATGGAAGGTAGGAAGTGAAAAACGGAACAAAATTTCGACAGACCTCAAGTATACCTACGCAGGAGGTAGGGCATACACGCCCATAGATTTGGCCGCTTCCAATTCCACGGGTCATGAACAATTGTCAACCGATGCCTATTCTGCATTTTATCCCAATTATTTCCGATTGGATGTAAAAGTGAGCTACACTTTGAACAGTGGGAAGAAAAAGCTGGCACATTCGTTTTCATTGGATTTGCAAAACATTACCAACCACAACAATGTTTTCTCGCAAAGCTATGATGACAGAAGCAAGGCCATCAAAACGACGTATCAGCTGGGATTCTTCCCGAATATAATCTACAAATTACAGTTTTAATTTCCCGGAAATGAATGATACTGTACACCAACGGAAAAACCCACCTGAAGTCTGGTTTTTCTCCTTGCGTTACTTTGCGAACTTTGCGCGATTTGTAAAGCCACCGCTATTTTCGGTGAAGGTTCTTGCATTTATACTGATTACCCTGGCAGCGATCACCTTGCGATTGTGGATAAGCTTTTCCCATGACTTGATTTTAGGAGTAGATGGCGGATACTATCCTTTGCAGGTAAGAAATATCCTAAAAACCGGATTTCTCAGTTTTAAGGATGTTCCGCTCTATTTCTATTTTTGCGCACTGATCGTGAAAGGCATCTCCTTTTTGGGGTTCATCGTCACCAACGAAACCATCCTGTCAGTCGTCAAGATCGTTGATAGTACCGCTTTGCCCTTGCTGGCCATTCCCCTGTATAAATTGATCACCCGGAAAGAGCAACCTATTCCCATTTTTGCAGCGCTGGCCATTCTCTCTTTTGCCATTCTCTCATTCACCCCATTTATTATTCTTGGTGACCTACAAAAGAATGCTTTTGCTCTACCTCTGGCCTTTATTTTCATTCTTTTTTTTGAGGATTATTTGAGTCATCCGGTCAGAAGGAGTGCAATAGTTGGTGCAATTTCATTGGCGATAATTGCCCTTACGCACTTTGGCGTTTTTGCTTTTTGTCTGGCTTTTATTATCGTATCTCTTATTATCCGCTATCGAAAAAAGGCAATAATTCCATCCATCATCCTCTTTTTCTTAGGGTTTGGAATGATTGCCTTGTTTGATTTTAACCGTGCTTTCCGATTGATGACATTTTGGAAGGTTATTTTTGAAAGACCTGCATTGTTGCAGGGGCCATTGCCATTTCCACTGCTACTGAATGTTCTGTTCTCTTATTTTCTTGCAGGTTTTGGTATTTTGCAATTCCGGAAGTTTAAAAGTAAATTAGATAATATTACTGGAAAGATGATGCTTACATTAATCGTTTTGCTGGCATTATTTGCATTTCCTTTGGTCGATATGGAGTATTTTCATAGATTTAATGTCTTGTTGTTCGTGCCGCAGCTCTTGTTGATAACGTATCTAATCCGCATCAATCAAAAATTGGCACTTCCATTTTCAATTTCGCTTGTTTTGCTGACAATTTTGTCAATTTTCATCTATTTTTCAGAAGAAAAGAAGCCGTGCATCGACGATCTGGCCTTCCGGGACTTACAAAATATCGAGAAGTATCTTCCTGAAAATAAAGAAAATAGTATTATCATTGCCAGGCATGGTCTTGAATTCTGGACTGCCTGGGCTTTAAATGTCCGCGTAGGACAAGACCGTGCGACAGACAAAATTGGTCTGGATAAATACAGTAATGTCATTTTTCTGCAACAAAAAAGCGAAGAGAGACAAGGTCCTTTGGGAAGAAGACCATTACAGAAGCCAGGGATTGGAAGGGGAGGACAACGACCGATGGGACCAGGGAAGGGACCTGAAATGGGACGACCGGTTCCCGAAAATTTAAAATTAGTCTACAGTTCTTCCTATTTTAATGTTTACCAAAAAAATAATTGACAACCTATGTTTAAATCAAGAAAAGCGTTTCTTCTGCTGTACGCGATCATCTGGTTGCTTGTGTTGATATCCCCCTATTTAAGGTATATGCAGGATATAGGCGCCAATAGTTGGAACAGAATGATCGGCGACTGGACCAATCTTTTCTTGCTCCTGCTTTTATTTCTGATCAATTTATTTGTGCTGGTACCCAAATTACTCTTTAATGACAAACGAACTCAATACTTTGTCATAGTTACCGTTATGATATTTGCGGTAGCTGTTATCAGTTTGATCATCCATCCGATAGGTCCCCCTCAGCCTCCTGGGATGGGAAATCCTCCACCGGATATTCAGTCTGTTCGGCCATACGACCTACAGTCATTGCTGGGAACAATTCTGAATAATCTTATTGCAGCTTTCCTCCTGATTGGCAGCAGTACGGCACTTGAACTCGAATACAAATGGCGGGTGGAACAAAAATTACGAAAAGATGCAGAGAAAGAGCAGCTTAAAACCAGTCTGGCCTTGTTGAGACACCAGGTAAGCCCCCATTTTCTGATGAATACGCTCAATAACATTCATAGTTTGGTAGAAATGGATGCCGCAAAGGCTCAGGAAGCCATTGAGCGGTTGTCAACACTGATGAGGTATTTGCTGTATGATTCGGCTCAAAACACGATTGAGTTGAAAAAAGAGATCGAATTTATACATAGCTTCATATCGCTGATGCAACTCAGGCATTCGGATGAGGTTGAGATCCGGGTTGTTGTTCCTGAACAGATTCCAGAGATGAAAATCCCTCCGATGCTTTTCATTTCGCTGCTTGAAAATGCATTTAAGCACGGCATTTGTTATCCTTTAAAATCGTTTATTGACTTCGAAATGCAATTGAATGATTCTAATCTTGACTGCACCATCAGGAATAGCAAGCACAAGGTTCAGTTAAAATCGCAGCATGAATATTCGGGAATTGGCCTTGACAACCTTAACAAAAGCCTTAAACTACTGTACCAGGAGAATTTTCGGCTGGGAATAGTTGAGAATGAAACTGAGTTTGTGGTCAACTTACAAATCCCGCTATGAAAATATCGTGTATTGCCATTGATGACGAACCTCTGGCCGTTAAAAAGATTGCTGCCTACATACAGAAAATACCTTTTCTGGAACTGGTTGCTGAATGCCGCAGTGCCTTTGAAGCAATGGAAATTTTGAACACCAGCAAAGTCCAGTTGCTGTTCATCGACATCAACATGCCGGATTTTAATGGGATGGATTTTATAAAATCATTGACAGAGCGTCCTTATGTTGTATTTACCACTGCCTACAGCGAATATGCGGTGGAGGGCTTTGAGGTGGAGGCTGTGGATTATTTGTTAAAGCCAATCACTTTCAGCAATGTATTAAAGGCAGCAAACAAGGTAAAAAATATTGTTGATTTAAAGACCAACAACCAAAAAGAAAGCACCAAGACGATCGTTGATCATCTGTTTGTGAAATCCAAATACAAGCTGATTCGCATTGAGCTAGATCAAATAAAATACATTGAGAGTCAGCATGAATACATTAAAATACACCTGTCATCTGGTGAGCCGGTTTCGACACAGCTTAGTCTGAAGTCCATTGAAGAGAAGCTTCCGTCCGACAAGTTTATGCGGGTTCACCGTTCCTACATCGTCAAACTTGGAAGAATAACTGTCATGGAGCGTAACAGAATCGTTTTCGATGGCAAAGTATTTATTCCCATTGGTGAGCAGTACAAGGATAAATTCCAGAAGTTTATAGATGGTGCTTGATTTGCCAAATGGGTGGCTATACTAGTTCAAAATCAGGGCTTTCCCTTGAACACTCCTGTTTGTATTTGACTTTCGGATAACCAACCAGAAGAGCTGCATAGATTCTGTTGTTGGCCGGAATGCCAAAATGGTGGTTGTGCTTTCCTGTTTTTCCAAATGCCTTGACGATGAAACCTATGAAGCAGGTTGCCAAACCCAGTGAAGCGGCGTGAAGGGAAAGGTAGGTGGCCCAGATATTTGCGTCTGCCTCCAACATTCCTGTCCTGGATTCAGGACCGTGAAATAAAATGACTGCCGGGGCGTGGTGGCAAATCAGAGAGTTGTTCACCTTTCGCTTGGCAAGGAACGACTCCTTGTAGCTACGGAGTTTTGCGATATTCATTTTGGGTACAAAGAGTCCTATCAACCCGCCGATAACTGGGGATGTAATGAATGAGAACAGCCGGATCAGCGATTCCTCTGTCAGATTATTCAACAGCTGAATTTTTTCAGGTGTACGGACGATGGAGATTTGAAGTGGTCTGGCATTGCTGGCAGAAGGACAATGCTTCAGGTTGGTAATCAGTTGCATCAGGATCTCATCCGGAACCTCCTTTGCCAGGTAGCTTCTACAACTGCGAATTCCTGCAGAAAACCAAATGAAATCCTCCGGGGTAACCGAATGCGGATGCAGTGGTACAATTTCACCCTTGTCGGGGAAAACGGTCGCCTCGGGACAAATGGCAATGCAATGTCCGCAATGGATGCAGGTATCGGCAATCGCTCCTGTTGCAATGGTGATGGCGCTGGCCGGACAGTCCTTTACGCACTTCAGGCAACCTGTACAATTCGTTAAATCTATGACTGGCATAAGCTTTGGTTTAAGGGACTAAATGTAGGCTAAGTTTTGTTTAAGTGGCATCAAAAAACAGATTAATTGTTGCCTGTTTTAGGAGCCTAACCTAACATTATTTGAAGTATTTTGGTCCTTTGAATGAACCTTTTTGAAACAGTAACAAAGAAGAAATTTATTATGCCAATCGTCCAGATTACTATCCTGCCGCAGTCTGCAGAGAAGAAAGCCGAAATGTCTAAAGCAATTACGGAAGAAATCCATCGCATTGCAAATATTCCGAAGGAGGCGATTACCATTGGATTCTACGAATTGCCTGCCGAGAATTTCTGCACGAACGGAATCATGCTGACCGAAAAATTCAAAAAAGAGCAGCAGGGTTAACTAGCGGGGTATACCTTCAGACTCCCGCAAGGAGTCTATTTTCTGACCAAGAAACGCCTTTCGCTCCTCTCGCCTGGCCGACCAGGTTTTGTCCTCCTGTTCGAGGAATTCGGTCAGCAACAGCGATTTCTCATAGCATTCCAGGCTGTGACCAGTTTTGTGTCTGGCTTCTGCCAGGGAGGCTTCTGCGAAGAAAAGCTCTGACAATATCTCCAGGTGATAATGCTCGTAGTGGTGCTCTCCCAGCAATTTATCTGTTAATTGCTCTTTCGGGATCAGCAGGAAGAAGGAGGCATCGTTTCGCAAAAGCTCCGTATAGCCTCTTTCCATCAATTTTTCGGCCTGGTCGAGGTCTCCTTTTTTCAGAAGTCCGAGAAAGGCGGCAATCAGGTCTCCAATCATCTCCACCATTCGCAAAATATAGTCTTTCTGATACATGGGAATTTAATGCAAGGAAACTAATCTCTTCCAAAGTTAATCAACTTTGTGCCGGAATGGCCCACTCGGTTGTGACAATATTGCCCATGCACTTCCGGCAACAAGCATGGACCAAGATTAAATATGGATTCCTTGATTGGAAACAAACGAAAGAAAAGTTGTAAAATTAGTAGGTTGTTTTACCTAAACTTGAACTTCCGCCGGAGTTTTGGGTGAGGGCATAGTCTTCGCTTTGACTTCCGGATGAATTAAACAGCCTGACTTTTACCGTTTTATCATCGGTCCATTTGTAGCGGGCTTTGTCGAACTCATTCTCAGATACAATCATAAAATCCTTGCCGGCAACGTTAGGATCCGAAACCTCCCGATTGACCACAAAGAGATAGCAGGCCTTCAATATTTTGCCGGACGGCGTTGGATAGGAATCCAACCTGTAGACCCGCACTGTTTTTTTTGCCTGACCAACAGTGTCTTTGTCGATCGTTGATGAGGGTTGATTCCGCACATCCCGGATGTTGATCTCTCTCTCTTCGCGGTCGGAACCGCGGTTGACAAAAAATCCCATTTCTATTTTTTCAAGTTCGGGAAGTTGTTTCTTGTATTCTTCGGCATTCCAGGTCATTTTCCATTGTTTTACGTAATCCGCCAGCGGACCCAGCCCTACCGCCTTGCGGCGTGCATCGACCTGATCAGGATCTTCGAGCGGGGCGACAAAGCTCTTTTTTGATTTCTTATCGTAATAAATCTGACTGCCGTAGATCTGCTTTTTCCCCTCACCCAGGGCGACACGGTCTTCCAGGAGTGCCAGCCAGCTGGCCTCGGATCTTCCTTCCCTGACGGCCAGGCGCATCATCGGCAAGTATTTTTCCTGGGTCTTTAAATCTGCATGCTGGATCACGATGAAGAAAGTGTTGTTGGCGAGTTTCCCGACTTTGTCCTTTCCGACCCATCCCTTTTCATCCAGGATCTTCTCAATCCGGATCAGATGAAGACTGTCGAGGCGATGCACCACCTGGATGATGCTGTCAACTTTAGAACTGCCTTCCCCATGTTTTTGCCACAGATATTGCCACTCCAACCTGCTGCCCTGGTCTTCATTCCAGATAGACAATAACTCTCGCCGCAAGGGCCTGTCGTAGTTGCAACTGCTTAATCCCAGCATCAAACCTGTGAAGGAGACCAGGAAGAAAATTGTTGTCTTCATCTTCATATTATTAAGTTTAGGATACTCCATACAATTTTACCAAAAAATAATCTGATTTGTTTGTGCCCAGTGGATGATTTTATGTTCAGTTAGTTAGCCGGATGGAAGGCTGGTCGTTTTCTTCAGGTTTGTTTAGGTTTGGTTGATATTGGCTTTTTCAATCGTGCCCTTGTGGCATGCATTTCGCATTTCATGGAAGGAAAGTTTTTGAAAATGATTTTATAGGTTGTCAAAGCATCAATTCACAATTAAAAGCAGTAAATTCATACGCTTCAAATTTGTCCGAATTCCTTACAAACAACCATTGAATATGAGAAATGATGCTATTTCAAGACGCAAATTTTTAGGTACGACGGCTGCTGCAGCAGCGGTTTCTTTTGTTCCTTTCAACTATTCCTTCGCACTCGGAAGTAAGAAGCCCAATTCAAAAGTGAATGGGGTACAATTGGGGGTCACTACGTACTCGTACCGGGCCATTCCGCATAGCCTCGAGCAGGTGCTGGAATACTCCCTGAAGGCTGGGGTCAATGCCCTGGAGATGAGAAGTGTTCTGGAAGAGGGTCTTGGCATTCCTGCAGGTCCGGGCCGTGGGCGAAGCGGGGAGGTATTGACCGACAAGGAGAAGGCCGAACGTGCCAAGGCTGCCGATGTAGCCAGGGAAGAGCAGCGCAAATGGCGCTTGTCGCTTCCAATGCAAAAGTATGCCGATGTGCGCAAGATGTACAACCAGGCCGGAGTCGACATTCACATTGCCAAGTTCGTACCATCCAGCTGGTCGGATGAGGAGATCGATTATGCCTACAATGCGGCCAATGCTTTGGGAGCCTACGGTATTACCGATGAGGCCAGTGTAGTTGCCTGCAAGCGACTGGGTAAATTTGCAGAGAAACACAACAGTCTGGCCATTTACCACACGCACGGTCAATTCGGCGAACCCGGATTCGACATCGACACCCTGCTTTCCTATTCTCCTGCCAATCGACTCAACCTCGACATTGGCCATTATTGGGGCGTAACCGGGAAACACCCCAACGATGTCATTACCAAATACCACGACCGGATTCCGATGATCCACATGAAGGACAAGACGGGTCCCAACCATGCGACACCCAACACCAACAAACCTTTTGGACAGGGCGAGACCCCGATTGCCGATGTGCTTCATCTGTTGAAAAAGGAAAAATGGCCGATCGATGTTTTCGTGGAACTTGAATATGAAATCCCGCAGGATTCGGATCCTGTTAAAGAGGTGATCAAATGCATCGATTACCTGCGGAATATTCTGGAATAAATTTCCTGTGGTTTTCCAGTTAAAAAAAGCCCTGCCAGTTTTGCTGACGGGGCTTTTTTCCCCAATAGTTGGCAGATAGGCAACGCGGGGAAATTATTTTTTGAGATAGGTCTTGTAGAAGGCATAGGTCAGACTCACATTCCAGACCAAACCTTTCCCTACAGGGATGTCTGTCTCTATAGACCTGTTGAGCATGGTGCCCAGGGTGAAGGGCGATTTTTTGCTGTTCAGGGAGAGGTTGGCGGAGAGATAGGTCCCGGTGATTCCATCCTGATAGAGGAAATAGCATTGTGGATTGAACTTCAAAAAGTAGGGACCAGAGAGCCGGATGTTGGAGAAATAGCTCCGCAGGGCAACATAGTGGGTCGTCCGGGTGGTAATATCTTCGATTCCATAGACGTACATATAGTACATGCCCAAGCCAAAATTTTTCGTCACATACCAGGTGGGGGTAAGGTCGGCTGTCAGCGTCCGGTAGCCTACCAACTGGTTATTCGGAATCCCGTTGAGGGAAACAGTCATGGTTTTAAAGGCGAAGGTAGGATTGGCCCCAATCCTGAACGCAAATTTGTTCGACTTGTACAATTCGGTTCTCCACCATAAAATAAACATCCAGGGTTTGCCTTCCAGCGCAAAACGCAGTTCCGGTTCGAACCTGATTTTTTTCCCAACCGTGAAGATGAAGACGGCTGCCGGTTTGCCCAACGTGAAATTGGGAATGGTCGAAATTCCCTTTGTGGTGACCATCACGCTACCACTTAAGTATTTGATATTTTTCAAGCTGTCAGCCTGCTGCGAATAGGTTGAAAAGGATAAACCAATCAGCAGAAGAATCAAAAGAGTGCATTTGAGGTGATGTTTGGGCATCAAATAATTTGTTAAAGGGATGAAGGTGCATCAAAATTTCCCCAAAGAAACTAAAAATTCAACATTCAGACATCAATTGATTTTTAACAATTCAAGGATAGATAGGATCAAGTTTTGCGTTTTCCCGGAAACAACATGGGTGTTTTGGCCTTGTAGGCAAGATAGGAGTCCCCAAACCGAACCTCCAGTTCCCGCTCTTCGAACATTTTTACGAAGAAGAGCAGTGCAGGGGTAATCACAAGCAGAACCCAGAGTACAAACAGAGACGATTGCCACCAGATCCCCAGGGAGAGGGCAAACGAGAGCACCGCCAGTACCATCGGATTGCGCGTCCGAGCATACAACCATTCGATGGCCAGTCGTCTGCTCAGCGCAACCGCAAAAGGAGCCCCAAACCCTCTCAGGGCAAGGTTTAAAACCGTCAGCATGGTAATCGTTCCGGTAATGGCCAGTAATATCCATCCGATTTCAACCGGTATCGGAAGGACCCATCCGACCCAGTTCTGGTGGGTAAGCAATGCCCTGCAAATGGGTACACCAAATACTATTCCAAGTGAAAAATGGACGAAAGTAGTGATCCACTCGGCTCGTCTTTTGGTCGGATTTTGGTCGAGCCACTTCCTGCAAAACCAAACAAGCGGATAGGCCAAAAATACCCCGCCACAAATGATGGAGAGGTTCAGTATGGCCGAAAATTTTTGGTCTAGCACCCACACCCAGATCGACCAGACAAGCAACATTAGGATCATCCTGACTGACAATTCAAGCAGACGTCTAGATCGGAGAGCACACGTCTGAACTCCAGTCAC
>CAINVV010000275.1 GCA_903854235.1 uncultured Bacteroidia bacterium
ATGTCAGGGCCTATGCCACCAACAAGCTGGGTACCGCCTATGGCAACCAGGAGACCTTCATCGTATTGGTGCCCTGACATGCAATCAAATTTTAATTCCGTTAAAGGGGATATTGGGAAGCATAAATAGCTGAATAATAATTTATTATTCAGCTATTGTAATTTAATTACCGGAAATTCAGGGAAATGATACGGACAGTACATATTAAGGCTACAGCATTTTACAAAAAAATGGATATCAGATGCTTGGGTGATGCAGACACTTCACCAGATGCCCATCACCAGTCCGGTTAGCGTGAATAGCAGGATGTACATTCCGGCATCGATGGCCAGTAATTTGAGCGATCTGTTCGCGAACAGGTGGGTTCCGGCCATGGCGGGTACGACCCAAACCAGGGAGATGAGCAGTCCGGTCAGGAGGCCGTGAATGGCTCCGGTACCCGAAAGAACCGCGCTGAGTGCCGCGATGGCCACGAAATGTGCCAGTGCCGTTCCACCAAAAATGAGTTTCAATTTGATAACAATTGGTATTTTATCCGGATTGATCTCCCTCGACCAGACTCTGCCAAACAGGTATTTGGTATGCCAGAGTGCTCCCAGAACGAACGAGGAGAGCGTCATCACGATCACCGGGATCCAGTGTATATTTAAAATCAGGCTTTTAAAATTCATTCTAAACAAGTTTTTAATTATTTACTTTTTAAATTTTTGCCCTTTGAATGTCTGTTCTGAGAATCCCAACTTACAAAAGCCGCAATTCCTCTGCATAATCGAACTGCAGGTCTTCGTGCAGGGACGCCAGTGATTTCCTTATTTTTTGATGTTGTCGAAGATATAGGTTGCCCAGAACGGTGTTGATGGATAGGGACAGACCGGATTTTTTAAGTTTTTTGCAAAAATGGATCAGCAGTTCCACCTCTGTTTGTTTGGATCCCGAAAATTTGATCTGTTTGTTTACTGCCGCTAAAATCTTCCGAACGGTTTTCCTGGCAGGATAGGCATTGCCTTTTTTGACCTCCAGGAACAGCTCGTCCATCATCAGCTTAACCTCTTCGATATAAGCTTTTTCATCGTAGGTATCAAACAGCAGGTAGGTGAGGAGCTCCTTGTTCTCTTTCTTGTACTTGGCCATTTGCAGGCAGAGCTCCAGCAGCCGCGCAGGATGCACCCTGCTGAGTTCCGTCTTGATCTCCTTTAAAGAGGCCGTTTCCATTTTTTAGCGAAAATTATTTGATCAGCTTTACGCGGCCGACCTCTCCGGAAGTCAACCGAACCTTGATGCCGTGCGGATGGAAAGGGCTGCTGGTAAGGATATCCCTGACCACTCCTTCCGTGATTTTGCCCGATCGCTGATCGGCTTTTAGCACAATTCCAACTTCCAGTCCTATTTTTATCTCGCTTCTATCCTGTCCGGCCATTTTGTCGTACTTTTTCGCCAAAATAGTGATTTTAAGTAACAAGAACAATCAATAGAAGACAGGATAAGATGAAACTGCAAAATTCTTTCAATCCATTAACTTATTATAAGGGAATTGCCGTGAAAGCCCAAATGCAAGAAGGTTTCACCCGGTGGATCATCCCCGCGAGATCATCACCAATGGTTAATAGTAGTCCATCGGTAGCTGGCGTTATTCCGATTTCCTTATTGGATGAAGATCTCTGTTCTTCTGTTTTGGTGGTGTTCTTCCGGATCGCAAACGACTCCATTGGCACATTTGTTGACCAGCTGACTTTCGCCATATCCCTTGCCGGTGATCCGTCCTGCATCAATTCCTTTTGACACGATGTATTGAATGGCCGAATCTGCCCGTTTTTGGGAGAGGATGAGGTTGTAGTTGTCGTTGCCACGGCTGTCGGTGTGTGAGCCCAAATCTACTTTCATTTCGGGATTTTCCTTCATATAAGCAACCAGCAGGTCCAGTTCTCTCGCCGATTCGGGGAGGATGTCCCATTTGTCGAAGTCGTATAGAATATTTCGCAGGATGATTTTTTGCCGGATGATCGGATCCATCCAGAGCGTGTCTCTAAATTCCTTTCTATTCAGGAATTTTTCGGCTGTAATTAATTTGGTGATATCCCGGTAGCCGAAGGAGGAGGCCGAAACTTTGCAATCCTTTTCAGGTACCGGCAATTTGGCTATTCTGCCAAGGCTGTCGGTTTTAAGCGTCTGATTGTTGCACAAGACCACCGGCACATTCGGAATCGGGCGTCTGGTCTTGATGTTGAAGACATACATTTCCGTGATCGATGGTTTAATGATTCTTTTGAAATTAAATTTGTAGACGTCGTCGGCTCCTGTACCTGGTCTGTTGGAGGTAAAGTAGCCGAATTCGGCGTCGATGGGTACAACCAGGTCAAAATCATCCTCCTTGCTGTTGATGGGGGCCAGAAAATGTTCAATTGTTGCGCCATCCTGGTAAGGAAATTTGGTGAAGTAAAGATCCAGTCCGCCGAGTCCTTCTCTTCCGTTTGAAGCGAACAGCAGGTAGGAGCCTCCCAGGTTTTTGTCGGTGATGAAGGAAAATTCTTCTTTGCCTGGTGTATTGATTCCCGGGCCCAGGTTAACAGGATTCTGCCATTTCCCCTCTTTCCGGATGGAATAGTAGAGATCTGTCTGGCCGTATCCCCCAGGCATATCGCTGGAAAAAATCAGGGTATCACCATTTTCGGTGATGGCCGGATGGCCTACGGAATAGGCCGGATTGCTGAAAGGAAAGTCTGTGATTCTTTCCCATTTCCCGTGGTTGTTGACGGCGATCATGATGTGCAACCGGATGGTTTTTGCCTTCAGTGATTCGGGGAAAGTTGGGGGATCGATGTCGTAGGACTGGGTGACAAACAGCTCTCCTGTTTTAGCGCAATAGGCAACAGGACCATCGTGATACTGGGTGTAAAATTCCTTGACAATTTCGCGTTTACCTACCGCGTTTCCATTGCCATCGATCCGTGCTTTGTACAAATCATAAAAGGCATTGGCGCGAAGTTTGGCATCTGTTTTACCGAAGATCTTGTCGCTGTAGGAGGTGAAATAAAGGGTGTCCCCAACCACGCAAGGTCCGAAATCGCTGTGAATGGTGTTTGTTTTTATTTCGGAGACACGAATGGTCGAGTCGTTGAATACGAGCGAATGTTTCAATTGAGCCCCTGCAGAAAGCGTGAAGCAAGCAAAGGCAATCGGCAAACTGATGGAGAATAGTTTTGGTGCTTTCATTCTTTTGGGCTGAATTTCATTTTATTAAAAATAGCGGGGTGAGATGAAATCAACCTTCAATGCGGAGAATTCGAAGGAAAGCATGATTTCATGAATCCCGGAGTGGTAATTGCTCAGGTCGGTTGTTGAGAAGTCGTGTGCGTAGCCAATCCTCATGTTTTTGTTTACGATCCATTGAACGATGGCACTAACGGCGTCCCCTGACCTGTACATTCCTCCTACCCAGAGTTTGTTTGCCAGCAGGAAGTTGGCGGACAAATCATACAGCAATGGAGCTCCTTTTACGGTTTGCGTCATAAAAGTTGGTTTGAATACGACCAGGTCGGAGAGTTTGAAGACCATTCCCCCGGCAAAATAGAGGTGCCTCTTCTCCGCGGAAATTGAAAAATTGTTGGAGTTGGATGCATAGTTGTTCTCTATTATTCTTGGCAGGGAGAGGCTCAGAAAATACTTTTGCGAGGAGAGGTAAAAGCCTACGCCAAAGTTGGGCATAAACTGATTTTTAACTGTGATCTGGAATGCTGGATCTGAAATTCCGTCGGGATATTGCTGGTAATCGAGCAGGTTGTGGCTGTAATTGGTAAAACCGCCGTCGAGTCCCAGGCGCAGGGTCGTGTTTTCGTTCACTGAAAGTTCGTAGGAGTAGTCGAAGTGCAGCGACAATCTTTTTTCGAGACCCACCTTGTCATAAATGGCATCGAAGCCAACCCCCACCTTTTTTGATTTCAGCGGTGCCTGGAAGGAGAGGGTTTGTGTAACCGGGTGTCCGGATATACCTACCCATTGTACTCTTGTGAGTGCCATTAATCCCATGGTTTTCCAGTAACCGGCATAGGCAGGATTGACTGTTTGCAGGTTGAAAATATATTGGGTATACATTGGATCTTGTTGGGCACGGGAGACGAGAGCCCCTAGTGTCATCAATAATACCAAAGCAATTCGCTTGATTATTGTCATGATAAAAAAGTTTTCTTCTATTATTTGTTCAGCGTTTTATTCTCTTTTTTGGTAAATCCGTTTCTTGTTACCTATTGAGGAAGATAAATCCGGTTTGCGCTTTGTTACTTCCCAATTTCAGCACGTAATAGTAGGTTCCGACAGGAAGAGGTTCGTTCGAAACGTTCCATTTGCTGTTGGAATGTCCATCCCACCACGCATCCTGTTCACTTCCCCAGAAGGTGGTATCCCCGTAATGTTCCTTCGAGAAGACCAGATTCCCCCATCGGTTGTAAATTTCAATGATCGGATTGTCGTAGTTGTAAATACACCTGATTTTGAAAGTGTCGTGGATTCCGTCTCCGTTTGGAGAGAAGGAGTTTGGAATGAAGACCTCGCAATCGGTGTCTTTGTCAATGGTGATGGTGACTTTCGCGGTAGCGCACTTTCGTTGAACTTTGTTGTTGCAAACCTCGTAGACGAAGCTATCCTGGCCGATGAAGTCGATGAATGGCTTGTAGGTGAAGGTTCCATCTGAATGAATTGTCAGGGTTCCATGTAATGGCCTGCTTACGGGATCCAGGGTCAGGGTCATTGTCCCGTTGATGGGTGCAGTATCATTGTCCAGCACATTTCCGTTTACCTCCTTGTTTTCGACACCGCGATAGGCATCATCGACGGGGGTAGGCGGTTCATTTAGCGGATCGACCACGATCATCAGATTTGCGGAGGCCCAATCGCTGTTCGTGTCCTTGATGGTGTAGCAGATCGTTGGCACCGGACCCGAGTAACCTTTAACAGGAACAAAGCAGAAGTCTCCATTTTTTGCAATGGTAATTGTTCCGATGTTGTCTAATTTGGCAGTTTGACCGATGAGGTAGATCTGGCCGAAAATGGCAAACTGTGAAACCGATATAACAGCACCTGCTGCACCGCTGTCGTTGTTCAGTACATTGCCGGTGACAATCATGTCCTCCTTGGTTTGTGCTGCATCGTCCCTGGCTACGACTGGTATTACATCGTTGTCCATAATTGTTCCGATAGCCTGTTTATCATAAGTAACAAGTGTATTGCTGATATTGTTCAGGTTGACAAAGAAGCTTTCGGTCGTTTCCAACAGGTTGTCATTGATAATTGGAACCGTGATGGTATGTGTTTCGCCGGAAGTCCCTGCAAAGGTGAGCTGTCCTGAAGTATTGGAATAATCACCCGGTGCGATGGCGGTATTGTTGGCTGTTGCAAAATCGATCGTAAAGCTGCCTTGTACTTCTCCATTGAGTTTGACCGTGAAGATGGCCGTTCCGGCATCCTCCACAACGGTAACATCTTCAACAGAAAGTAAGGCAGTATCGTTGTCAAGTATGGTACAAACAGCCTGTTTGGTGTAATTGACTACCGGATTGCTGAGGTTACTCAGTTTGACCAAGAAATTTTCGGAGGTTTCCAGTAGGTTGTCATCGATGACAGGAACCGTGATGGTATGTGATTCACCCGTATTTCCGGCGAAAGTTAACTGACCATTTGCACTGCTGTAATCAGCCGGAGCCAATGCTGTTCCATTTACAGTTGCATAATTGAGGGTAAAACTACCCTGCGTATTTCCTGAAAGGGTAACAGTGAAGACCGCATTTTTATCTGCTTCATTGACCGTAACGTCTTTGATTGACAGCGAAGCTGAATCATCGTCCAGGATGGTGCCAACAGCCTGGTTGTCGTAGGTCAAGAGGGAGGAAGTTACATTGCTGAGGTTGACCAGGAAGGTTTCGGTCATTTCGGCCAGATTGTCGTTGATCACGGGAACAGAGATGGTATGTGATTCACCGTTTGTACCAGAGAAGGTCAAGGTACCTGTCGTACGGGTGTAGTCGCCAGGAGCAACTGCAGTTTGGTCGGCAGTGGCATAGTTTAGGGTGAATCCACCCTGGACATTTCCGGTCAGGGTAACTGTGAACAGTGCATTTCCTGCATCTTCCCGGACTGAAACATCGGCGATGGAAAGGTAGGTTGCCTGTCCGTCATTGTCCACAATGTTGACGGTTGCGTTATCTGGTTTTCCGATGGAGATGGCCGGATTTCCGGAATTGACTGCTACAAGTTTCGCGATGACTGTTTCAGTTGGTTCGAGCAACAAATCATCGATCACAGTAACGTCTATCTTTTCTTGTGTTTCGTATGCCGGGAAAGTAACCGAACCAGTCAGTGCTTTGTAGTCAGTACCGGGAGTTGCCGTTCCGGAAACGGTATAGCCAATGGTGGTGGGCGAATCGGAAGGGTTCGACAGGGTGACTGTAAATTGACCGTTGTTGTTTGGTTCAGCTGCGGCCGGATCATTCGCGACGATGGTTGCCAGGGCAGTATCGTCGTCAATGATGGTGCAGATTGCCTGATTGTCGTAGGTTACCAGCGCATTGCTGATAGCGCTAAGGTTTAATTTAAAGGTCTCTGTTGATTCCAGGATGTTGTCGTCGACGATGGGCACGGTAATGGTATGAATTTCGCCTGTCGTTCCGACAAAAGTAAGGGTGCCTGCAGTTGAGGC
This sequence comes from uncultured Bacteroidia bacterium, assembly GCA_903854235.1. Taxonomy (GTDB): domain Bacteria; phylum Bacteroidota; class Bacteroidia; order Bacteroidales; family Prolixibacteraceae; genus CAINVV01. The sequence goes on from CAINVV010000275.1 coordinate 6,686, forward strand.
ATAATCTTCTCCTGCGAAAGCATCATTGTCGGCTGTTGCGTAATGGATGGTGAAGCTTCCTTGCACATTACCGGTTAATTTAACTTTGAGAATGGCATTCCCGGCACTTTCATCCACGGTGATATCGGCTACTGAGAGGGAGGCTGCATCGTTGTCGGTGATGGTTCCAATTGCCTGGGAGTCATAGGTAACCAGCGCGTTGCTGATGTTGCTGAGATTAACCTTGAAGTTTTCGGTTGTTTCCAGGAAGGTGTCATCTATGATTGGAACGGTTATGGTGTGTGATTCGCCGCTGGTACCAGCAAAGGTGAGGGTCCCGGTTCTGCTGGTATAATCGGAAGGCTGAATTGCCGTATTGTCAGCAGTGGCATAATCGATGGTAAATGAGCCTTGAACATTACCCGTCAGGGTTACAGTAAAGATGGCATTGCCGGCGGCTTCATTGACGGTAACATCGGAGATGGCCAGAGCGGCTGCGTCATCGTCGGTGATGACTCCGCTAGCCGTAGCTGTTCCAATTGTAACCTGCTGTCCATTGTTGACCAGACTGCTGATTGTTCCAATGAAATTCTCTGTTGGTTCAAGTAGCAGGTCATCGAGAATGGTTACTGTGACATTTTGTGACATTGGATTTCCCGCACCGAAATTGAGCGTGACAGGAGCAATGGCTGTATAGTCTGATCCTGCCAAAGCAGTATTATCCGAAGTGGCAAAATCGATGGACAGGCCATTTTGAACTGCATTATCCAGGGTGATGGTGAAGTTGGCAGTTCCTGCATTTTCATTTACTGTGAAGCCGGTAATGGAGAAGGCGGCAATGTCGTTGTCGTTTATAGTTGCTGTCGCGGTAGCCGCGGCAGGAAGTACGGTCACCTGCTGAGCGTTTGCATTGCTGATGGTTATAGCAGCGGAGAACGCCTCGATAGGTTCGGCGATCAGGTCACCCAGGATATCCACGGGAATGTTCACCGAGGTGCTTCCGGCAGGTATGGTCACTGTTGTTCCGGTCTGGGCGGTGAAGTCTGCACCACCGGTGGCAGTACCGTCGGCGGTAGCGAATGCAAGCACGACATCTTTCTGGGCCACACCAGACATTGTAGCGACGAAGTTCCTGGACTGCGTGGCTTCTGTTTCGGTGATAGTGAAGGCTGACAGTGAGACGGTGTAAGCGTCATCATCGGTTATGGTGCCTGTGCCGACAGCTGTTGCGATAGATTTAGTGGTAGCGGTGGATACCAGATTTGACAGGGTTACGGTATAATTTTCGGTAGGTTCAGCGATAGCATCGTTGATTAC